>JAFHKN010000002.1:3035000-3373124 GCA_016937575.1 Roseomonas aeriglobus
CGACCGGTTTCCTGCATGTCGGCAATCTGCGCACCGCTCTACACAATTGGATGTGGGCGAAGAAGCATGGTGGGCAGTTCCTGCTGCGCATCGACGATACCGATGGGGAACGCAGCGAAGAGCGGTTCGTCGAGGCGATTCGCGACGATCTCGCGTGGCTCGGCCTGTCGCCCGATGGCGAGGCGCGGCAGTCGGCACGGTTCGCCCTTTATGAGTCACGGTTTGCCGATCTGGTCGCGAGCGGGCGAGTCTATCCTGCATATGAGACGCCGCAGGAGCTCGACCTGAAGCGCAAGATCCGGCTCGGGCGGGGACTGCCGCCGATCTATGACCGCGCCGCACTCTCTTTGTCGGACGCCGATCGCGCGACGCTGGAGGCCGATGGCGTGCGCCCGCACTGGCGCTTCCGCCTGTCGGCCGATCCGATCCAGTGGGACGACCTGATCCGCGGCCCCCAGCGCTTCGATCCGGCGACGATGAGCGATCCGGTGGTGCGCCGCGCCGACGGATCGTGGCTCTATCTGTTGCCGAGCGTCATCGACGACATCGACATGGGCATCACCCACGTCGTGCGCGGCGAGGACCATGTGTCGAATACCGCAGCGCAGGTGCAGATGTTCGCGGCGCTGGGTGCGACCCCGCCCGTTTTCGCCCATGAAGCGTTGCTCACGGGGAGCGAAGGCAAGCTGTCGAAGCGACTCGGCTCGCTCGGCGTCACGCACTTCCGGGACGAGGGCATCGAGCCACAGGCGATCGTATCGCTGCTCGCGCGGATCGGCACCAGTGATCCGGTCGAGCCGGTCGTCGATCCCACGCCCCTGATCGATGCGTTCGACTTCGCGCATTTCGGGCGGGCGCCGGCTCGGTTCGACGAGGCGGAACTCGCCGGCGTGAATGCCAAGGTGATCCACCAGCTGCCGTTCGACGCGGTGTCGGACCGGGTGCCCGGCGGCATGACCGCCGATGGCTGGTACGCGATTCGCCCGAACCTGGAGCGCGTCGCCGAAGCGGCCGATTGGTGGAACGTGGTCGAAGGCCCCATTGCCAGCGAGACCGCCGACGACGACCGTGCCTTTCTGGGCCAGGCCGCAGCGGTCGCACGCGACCTCGATTGGAGCGCCGACCCATGGCCCGCGCTGACCGGCGCGCTGAAGGAGACGAGTGGGCGCAAGGGCAAGACGCTGTTCCTGCCATTGCGCCGCGCGCTGACCGGGCGCGAGCACGGTCCCGACATGGCCGCCCTGCTACCGTTGATCGGTCGCGACCGCGCGGTGGCGCGGCTCGACGCCGCAGCGGGCTGAATTTCTCGATCCTTATCCATATGGCGCAATAAAAGGGCGCTTGAGCGCATTTTGATATGGTGTAACATCACGCAACGGCCGGATGGTCCGGCGAGGAGTATGATCGAGGAGAGACGTGATGTATGCCGACCGGTACCAGCGTTCGAAACCCAATCCCGTAAGCCTGACTGCCGCCATCGGCATCAACGCGGTATTGATCGGCGCGCTCCTGTTCTCCGCACCCGATATCGCGACTCATATCGAGAAGAGCTTCACCAGCTACGACGTCCCGATCACGCCGCCCCCCGAGCCGATCAAGCCCGAGCCGGTGAAGGAAACCAAGGCCGCGACCAGCCCGACCGAACCGCTGATCGTCACCCCGATCCCCGAGGTGAAGACCGTGACGGTCGACACCCCGATCGGCACCACGACCGATATTCTGACGCCGCCACCGTCATTGCCGGGACCGACCGCCACCGGCACGCCGACCGGCACGCTCACGGTCGATCCGCCCAAGCCCGCCCCGGTGATCGTCGGCGCGACGCCCGATCCGCGCGCGACGTTCCAGCCCGACTATCCGCCATCCGAGCGGCGCGCCGGAGCGGAAGGCGCGGTGACCGTTCGTGTGCTTGTCGGCACCGATGGCCGGGTGAAGTCGGTCGAACGCGTCGATGCCGCCAGCGACGCCTTCTATGAGGCCACCCGCCGCCAGGCGCTCAACCGCTGGCGCTTCCGTCCCGCCACGCGCGACGGCGTGCCCTATGAGACATGGCGGACGATGACGGTGCGCTTCGTGCTCGAAGACGCGTGATCGACCAGGCGCGGGGGTGGTTCGACGCCGCCCCCGCGCCTATGTATAGAGGCGCAATGCGATATTTCGCCCGCTTCTCGCCGTTCCGCGCCATCCAGGACCTGCGCCTGTATCTGGCATCGCGCCAGAAATACGAGCTGGTCTTCCTGTTCGTATCGATCGTCCTGACGACGCTGCTGATCGCCGGCTTCGTGAAGGATTCGCGGGTCGAGAAGCCGTACAAGCGCGACATCGTCTATGTCGAGAACTGGCGCGCCGACCGCAGCAGCGAACAGATCCGCGCCGACCAGCTGCGCGACATGGCGACCCGCACCAAGCTGGACGCGATGCAGGAAAAGGCGATGGCCGACCGCAAGGCGAGCTTCAAGCGGGTCGACGACAAGCTGACCTCGTGGGGTCTGTAACACCGGACGACGCCCGCTGGATGACCGCCGCGATCGCCCTGTCGGAGCGGTCGCGCGGGCGGACGGCGCCGAATCCCAATGTCGGCTGCATCATCGTTCGCGAGGGGCGCGTTGTCGGACGTGGCTGGACCCAGCCGGGCGGGCGACCGCATGCCGAGGCAATGGCATTGGCCGAGGCCGGCGAGCGCGCCCGCGGGGCGGCGGCCTATGTGACGCTGGAGCCGTGCGCGCATCAATCGACGCGCGGACCGGCCTGCGCGCCGTCACTGGCCGAGGCAGGCGTGGCACGAGTCGTCGCGGCGCTCATCGATCCCGATCCACGGACGGCGGGGCGCGGGCTGGCGGTGTTACGGGACGCAGGGGTGGTGGTGGTCGAAGGCGTCGGCGCCGACGGAGCGCGGCGGGCGATGGCCGGCTTTCTTACACGACGCGCGTTGGGGCGGCCGTTCGTGACGCTGAAGCTCGCAATGTCCCTAGATGGCTGCATCGCGCTGGCTTCGGGCGAGAGTCGCTGGATCACCGGGGCGGAAGCGCGGGCGCATGCGCACCTCGAACGCGCGCGACACGAGGCGATTCTGGTCGGGCGCGGCACATGGGACATCGATGCGCCGAAGCTGGACGCACGCTTGGCGGGGTTGGAAGACCGGTCGCCGATTCGGGTGGTGCTTTCCCATCGCCCTCACCCTTCCGCGGCTGCGCCGCTCCCTCCCTCTCCCGACGGGAGAGGGAAGGGGCCCGCCGCCGCAGGCGGTGGGAAGGGTGAGGGCGACCTAACATATATCGCCCGCCCCGAGGACATCGCCCACCTCTCTGCCGACCACGTTCTGGTCGAAGGTGGCGCGCAGACCGCAGCCGCCTTTCTCTGCACGAATCTCGTCGATCGCCTGCTCCTTTACCGCGCGCCGATCCTGATCGGCGGCGGCAAGCCGGGGCTCGGCGACATCGGCCTGAGCGATCTCGCCGTCGCGCACGGCCAGTGGCGCCGCACCGATACCCGGCGGCTTGGCAGCGATACGCTGGAGGTCTACGAGCGGCGCCCATGTTCACCGGAATAGTCAGCGACGTCGGCGAAATCGTCTCGGTCGAGGATCGCGGCGACCGGCGCGTGCGGATCCGCACCGCTTATGATCCCGCCACGATCGATCTCGGCGCCTCGATCGCCTGTTCGGGGGTCTGCCTGACCGTCGTCGGCACCGGCCCCGATTGGTTCGACGTCGACGTCTCGGCCGAAAGCATCCGCCGCACCGCTGATGACATGTGGACCGCCGGCCGCCGCCTGAACCTGGAACGCGCGCTGAAGCTGGGCGACGAGCTGGGCGGGCATATCGTCACCGGCCATGTCGACGGCGTCGCGCGCGTGACCGGCATCACGCCCGAAGGCGAATCGCACCGCGTCGGTTTCCGCGTCGATGCGAGCCTCGCCCCGTTCCTCGCGCCCAAGGGGTCGGTCACGGTCGATGGCGTGTCGCTGACCGTCAACGAGGTCACCGACCAGGCCGACGGCGCAACCCATTTCGCGATCAACATCATTCCACATACGCAGAGCGTGACGACATTGGGCGCCCTCGCGCCGGACCAGTCGGTCAATATCGAGATCGACGTGCTCGCCCGCTATCTGCAGCGCATGGAGGCCTATCGTGGCAAAGCCCGCTGAAGTCGCGCGTCTCGCGCACGCCTTTCTTTCCAGTCCCGAAGAAATCATCGACGAGGCTCGCAACGGCCGGATGTTCATCCTGGTCGATGACGAGGATCGCGAGAACGAGGGCGATCTGGTCATCCCTGCGCAGATGGCGACGCCCGATGCGATCAACTTCATGGCGAAATACGGCCGCGGGCTGATCTGCCTGGCGCTGACCAAGGACCGCGTCGACCAGCTCGGCCTGGAACTGATGAGCCGCAACAACGGCACACGGCACGAAACCGCCTTCACCGTCTCGATCGAGGCGCGCGAGGGCGTGACGACCGGCATTTCGGCCGCCGACCGCGCGCGCACCGTCGCGGTCGCGATCGACGCGTCGAAGGGCCGGTCGGAGATCGTGACGCCGGGTCACGTCTTCCCGCTGGTCGCGCGCGACGGCGGCGTGCTGGTGCGCACCGGCCATACCGAAGCCGCGGTCGACGTCGCGCGCCTCGCCGGGCTCAATCCCTCGGGCGTGATCTGCGAGATCATGAACGAAGACGGCACGATGGCGCGGATGGACGACCTGGTCGGCTTCGCCCAGTTCCATAAGCTCAAGATCGGCACGATCCGAGATCTGATCGCCTATCGCCGCCGCTACGATCATCTGGTCGAAAAGAAGGCCGAGGTCCGATTCACGTCCGAATGGGGCGGCGAATGGACCGCACTGACCTATTGGAACAAGGCGACCGAGACCGAACAGCTGGTGCTGACCAAGGGGCGCATCGACCCGAGCAAGCCGACCCTGGTGCGCATGCACGCGCTGTCGCCGTTCGCCGACCTGCTGGGCGAGACGACCAAGCGGTCGGGCCTCCTGCAGCGATCGATGGAAATCATCGGCCAGGAAGGCGCCGGCGTCATCGTCGTGCTGTCGAGCCCGCGCAGCGACGCGTTCACCGCGGCGCTGCGGATCAAGTCGGGCGAAGCGAACGCCGCCGACATGGAGGAACTGCGCGACTACGGCGTCGGCGCGACCATTCTTTCCGAACTCGGCGTGCACGACATGGTGCTGCTGACCAACACCCACCACACGCTTGTCGGGCTGGAGGGCTATGGCCTCAGCATCGTCGGTGAGCGACCGATTCCCGAGGACCATTGATGGCCAAGTTTCTCATCGTCGAAGCGCGCTTCTACGAACACCTCAACGACCTGCTGCTCGAGGGCGCCCGCGCCGCGATCGAGGCCGCGGGGCATAGCCATGAGACGGTTACGGTGCCAGGCGCGCTCGAGGTCCCCGGCGCGATCGCACTGGCGAGCGAGAGCGGGCGGTACGACGCCTATGTCGCTTTGGGCGTCGTCATTCGCGGCGAGACGTACCACTTCGAAATCGTGGCGGGCGAAAGCGCGCGCGGGCTGATGGCACTCAGCATGGATGGCCTCGCCATCGGCAACGGCATCCTGACGACGGAGAACGAAGCGCAGGCGCTGACACGGGCCAGGAAGAGCGAGAAGGACAAGGGCGGCGAAGCGGCCAAGGCGGCGATCGCGATGCTGAACTTGCGCGGGCGGTTCGGCTGACCGGGCCGGTCCTCTCCACCCCGCGGTTGATCCTGCGGTTGCCCGAGCGTCGGGATTTCGACGCTTGGGCGGACTTTTGCGCCGATGCCGAGCAGATGCGCTTCCTGGGCGGCGCGATGCCGCGATCGGTCGCGTGGCGCGACATGGCGCTGCGTGCGGGCGCCTGGCTGACTCACGGCTTTTCGATGTTCTCTGTCATCGAGCGCGACACCGGCGCGTGGATCGGGCGGATCGGGCCGTGGCAGCCCGACGGCTGGCCGGGCACCGAAGTCGGCTGGGGCGTCGCGCGCGCATTCGCCGGGCGCGGCTATGCCTATGAGGCGGCGGCGGCGGCGATGGAGTACGCGGTCGAGGTGCTCGGCTGGGCCCATGTGATCCACACGATCGATCCGGACAACACTGCGTCGATCCGGCTCGCCGAACGGCTGGGCTCCACCAATGGCGGCCCGGTCACCCTGCCCGCCCCGCTCGCCCATTTCCGCGTCGATGCCTGGGGCCAGAGCGCCGACCAATGGCGCGCGCGCCGGGCCGCCGAGTGACCAGCCAGCCGCCCCCGTCCCGCTACCGCGTGGTGGAGCAGGGTCGGCGGCTGGTGGTGATCGATACCCGGACCGGCACGTCGGCCGACCGCGGCCGCGACGTCGCGCCGACCGGGGCGAAGACGCCGCTCGGCCCTGAGCGGATCGCCTTCGACGGCCGCGCGGTGCTGGTGACCCGCCCCTTCTACGACGACAAGGCGCCGCGTCGGCTGGTGCTGGACGAGGGCGCGGCGCGGTGGCTGGAGAATGCGCGGAGTCTGGGGATCGGGGCGGCGGTGCTGGCGGTCGTGGCGGCGATCCTAATCCCGCAAATCGTACCGATCGGCCTCATCGCGATCGTCGCCGTCGTCAACGGCAAGTCCCGGGCACGGCTCCGCGCAGGTCTGACCGCCTGGCTCGACCGCTTCGACAGTGACCGATAACCATCCTCCCCTGCAAGGGGAGGTGGCAGGCCGAAGGCCTGGCGGAGGGGTGTCGACCTCTCGATAGCGGGACACCCCTCCACCACCGCTTCGCGGCGGTCCCCCTCCCCTTACAGGGGAGGATTTTCGGCTAAGCTGCCAGCGTCGGGTAATCGATGTACCCCTCCGGCCCCGAGGTATAGAAGGTCCGCTTGTCCGGCGTATTCAGCGGCGCGCCCGTGCGCAGCCGCTCGACCAGGTCGGGGTTCGCCAGGAACGGGCGGCCGAAGCTGATCGCGTCCGCGACCCCGCTGTCGAGATCGGCCTGCGCCTTTGCCGCGTCGTAATCCTGGTTCAGGATCAGCGGGTTGGTGAAGACCTCGCGGATCTTCGGGCTGAGCTTTGGCACATCGGTCTGTGCGAACGTGTCGGTCGGGCTCGATTCGCGCAGTTCGAGGAACGCGATGCCGAGCGACTGGAGGTGCGCGGCCGCCGGCACGAACACGGCTTCCGGGTTCGAATCATCGCAGCCCTGGACTTCGCCGTTGGGTGACAGGCGCACGCCGGTACGGTCGGCACCCGCTTCGGCGACCAGCCGCTCCATCACCTCGCGCAGCAGGCGCAGGCGATTGTCGACCGAGCCGCCATAATCGTCGTCGCGGAAATTGGTGCCGTCGCGCATGAACTGGTCGATCAAATAACCGTTCGCGGCATGCAGCGCGACGCCGTCGAAGCCGGCGCGCATCGCATTGCGGGCGGCGCGCGAGTAGTCGTCGAGCGTGCGGGCGATATCGTCCGTCGTCATCGCGCGCGCCTCGACATTGACGTTCTCGGTCGCGCCCGGCCGCGCAGGCGCGGTGGTCGCGGAGGAGGAGAAGGGGGCGTCGCCCGTCACGTCCTTGCGCGCCAGCCGTCCCAGGTGCCACAGCTGGGGCACGATCCGCCCGCCGGCCTGGTGAACGGCGTCGACGACCGGCTTCCACGCCTCGACCTGTTCGTCCGACCACAGCCCCGGGGCATTCGGCCAGCCGAGCCCTTCGCGGCTGATGCCGGTGCCTTCGGTGACGATCAGTCCGGCGCCGGCGCGCTGGCGGTAATATTCGATCATCAGCGGCGTCGGCACATGCGCCGCCGTCGCCCGGCCACGGGTCAGCGGGGCCATGACGGTGCGGTTGGGCGCAGGAATCGCGCCGTAATCGATGGGGTCGAACAAGGTCGGCATATAGAAATTCTCGTGTCTTATGGTGGCGACGGCGCCCAGATAGGGCGTTAGGGGGCCGCATGCATCGCGTGCCCGACGAAACAATCGCTACGCCGCCCCCAAGCAAAGCGTTGCCGCTGGCCGCTTTGATCATCGCGAACGTCGCGCTTGCCTTCGGCCCGTGGTTCGTACGGCTGACCGACGTCGGGCCGGTCGCAGCCGGCTTCTGGCGGGTGGGGCTCGCCGCGCCGGTCCTGCTCGGTGCCGCCGCGTTCGCCGGCCAACGGCCGGTCGCGCAGGCGAAGGGACTGTGGACCGTGCTCGCGGTCGGCGGGCTCGCCTTCGCCGGCGATCTCGCGACATGGCATGCCGGCATTCACCATACCCAGCTCGCCAATTCGACGCTGTTCGGCAATGTCGCGACGCTGATCTTCCCGATCTACGGCTTCATCGTCGCGAAGAGCTGGCCGACCCGCACGCAGGGGATCGCGCTGGCGATGGCGGCGGTCGGCGGGGCGCTGCTGATGGGGCGGTCGGCGCAGCTCAGCCCGCAAAACCTGATCGGCGACCTGCTGTGCCTGACGGCAGGGGTGCTCTACGCCGTCTATTTCATCATCATGGCGCGCGTCCGCGCGACGATGCACCCGGTGCCGGCACTCGCCTTCGCCTCGCTGTTCGGCACGGTGCCGCTGTTGGGCGCGGCGCTGCTGCTCGGCGAGCAGGTGTGGCCGGGTGACTGGGGACCGATTCTGGCGATTGCGGTCGTCAGCCAGCTGATCGGGCAGGGGCTGATGATCTATGCGCTCGGGCATCTGACTCCGCTCGTCGTCGGCGTGGCGCTGCTCACCCAGCCCGTCGTCGCCGGGGCGATCGGGTGGATCGCGTACGACGAGCGGCTGGGGCTGCCCGACGTTGCCGGGGCGATGCTCGTCGGGCTTGCGCTGGTGCTGGTGCGCAAGGGCGGTCCGTCGACGTCGCAAGCGCTTGAACCCGGCGCGCCGGAGGGCCACAAAGGCCGGTGATGGCTTACGAAGACGCGACCCTCGACGAAATCCGCAGCGCGCTGGCACCCGAAGTGGCGGCCAATGCCGCGTTCGATGGCTGGAATGTCCGCGCCGTAGAGGCGGCCGCGGCGGCGCTCGGGATCGATGCCGACGTCGCGCGGCTCGCCTTCCCCGGCGGGCCGGTCGACATGATCGATGCGTGGTTCGCCCACATCGATGCCGAGATGCACGCGCGCCTGCCGGCCGAGGCGCTGGCGGCGATGAAGATCCGCCAGCGGATCACGACGCTCGTCGAAACGCGGCTGGAGATCGCCGCGCCGAACCGCGAGGCGCTGCGCCGCGCGCTCGCGATCCTGGCGCTGCCGCAGAATGCCCTGCGCGCCGCCAGGCTCGGCTGGCGATCGGCCGACGTCATGTGGCGCGCGGCGGGCGATACCGCGACCGACTACAATCACTATACCAAGCGCGCGATGCTCGGCACCGTCTATGCCGCGACGATCGCGGTGTTCCTGGACGACGACACCGAGGATTTCGCCGACACCCGCGCGTTCCTTGCCCGGCGAATCGAGAATATCATGCAGTTCGAGAAGGTGAAGGCCGGGATGCTGGGCAACCGCGACCGGGTGCCGAGCCTGAGCCGGTTCATCGGGCGTCTGCGCTATCCGGCGGTGTGATACCCAAGGCCCACCACCGTCATCCCCACGGAGGCGGGGATAAATTCTGGCTGGCCCAAGTGAGTCCCACGATGTTCAGCGTCTATTTATCACCGCCTCCGCGGGGATGACGCAGGTATGGGAGGCGAGACTTACCCCTCGATCCCCTGCGCGAAGCTGAGGCTGAGCATCTTCGAATTTGCCGGCACATCGGTCCGCCCGCTCGCAAAGCCGATCGAGGCGTTGGGGCCCAGCGTCCGCTGTTTCGGCGTCACCGTCCAGTTATAGACCACGCGCCCCTGTGCATCGAGCAGCGCGACGCGCACGTCGGGGACGCGCTGGGCGGCGCCGGTCGGGTTCACGATCGTGCCGCTGACCGCGAACAGCTCGCTGCCCGTACCCATGTCGCGGCGTTCGATCGCCTCGCCGGTGAATTTGAGCGGCGTTTCCGCGGTGCCGACCGGCAGGCCGAGCTGCGCGGCGATGCCCGGCGCACCCGAATAGAGGATCGCACCGACGCCGAGCAGCATCGAACAGCCCGCGACCAGCGCCGCCGCGGTCCAGCGGCGCGCGGGGTTGGTGCGTGGGCGGAACGGCGGGCGATGCGCGAAGGCGTCATATTGCGGGCGCGGTTCAACCAGCGTGTCGTCGAAGGTCCGCGTCATGGCCGGGCGCGGCAACGGCTGGCTCTCGGCCGCGCGTGGCGCTTCGACCGGAGCGGCCGGTGCAACGACCGGGGCAGCAGAAGCCGGCTGCGGCGCTGCAGCCTCGGGCTCGTACGCCGCGGCGCGCGTCGCGGCCGACAGGTCCATCATCGCCGGCGGCTGAAACCAGCTGTGCCGGCAATTGGCGCAGCGTACGGTACGTCCGTCGGGGCCGATTGCGGTATCCGGCACCAGATACCGCGAGCTGCATTGCGTGCATTCGAGGATCATGTGGCGGACTTCCCCCTTTGAGCGAAAAAAACTGGTTGCTCGAATTGGCTGAATCTTAAGCATTTCCACGAGTCGCGGGCAAGGCCTGTCCACCGGCTTATCCACAGCTTGAGCCCCGCCCGCCCCTGTGCGATGGCTCGAGGCTGTGTCCCGATCGAGGAATCCGGCCGCCGGCATGGCGAACATCGTCCAGTTCGAGAATGTCGGCCTCCGCTACGGGACTGGCCCTGAGACGCTGATCGACGTCAGCTTCTCGCTGGCCGCGGGCGGTTTCTATTTCCTGACCGGGCAGAGCGGCGCGGGCAAGACATCGCTGCTCAAGCTCCTCTACCTCGCTCAGCGCCCGACGCGCGGGATCATCCGATTGTTCGGCGAGGATGCGGTGATGCTGCCGCGCGACCGCCTGCCGGGCTTTCGCCGTCGCATCGGCGTCGTCTTTCAGGACTTCCGATTGATCTCGCACCTGTCGGCGGCGGACAATATCGCCCTCCCCTTGCGCGTCGCCGGCGTGCCCGAAAGCGATATCGAGACGCCGGTACGCGAAATGCTCGCCTGGGTCGGCCTTGCCGATCGCGCCAACGCCCGGCCGGAAACGTTGTCGGGCGGCGAGCAGCAGCGCGTTGCGATCGCTCGCGCGGTCATCGGCCGTCCGGAAATGCTGGTCGCCGACGAACCGACCGGCAACGTCGACCCGAAGATGGCCGCGCGGCTGATCCATCTGTTCGAGGGTCTGAATCGCCTGGGCACCACGGTCGTGGTCGCGACCCACGACCTGGGCCTGATCGGCCGGATCGACGGCGCGCAGCTGATGCGGATCGAGGGCGGGCGGCTGCTCGACCCGACCGGCGCGCTGCGCCACCCGCCAGCGCGGTCGGCATGAGCACGCCCGCTGCCGGGACCGCGCGTCGCGCACTGCTCGACGACGGGCGCAAGACCCGCGCCATGGGCTGGGTGATGGCGGTCATGCTGTTCCTGACCGTGCTCGCTGCCGCGCTGGGACTGGGGACATGGGCGGGCGTGACCAGTCTCGACCGCCAGCTCGCCGGACGGTTGACGGTCCAGCTGATCGGCACCGACACCGCGCGGGTGAGCGATGTCGCCGACGCCCTGCGCCGCCAGGGCGGCGTCCGCGACGTCGCGGTCGTGCCGCGCGAAGACTTGATCGAACTCGTCCGCCCCTGGCTCGGCGATGCCGGTCTCGACGCCGACCTGCCGATGCCGGCGATGATCGACGTGACGCTGGCCGACGGCAGCACTGCAACCGCCGACGCCGTCGTCGCAAGCATCGGTCGCGCGGTGCCCGGCGCGCATGTCGACCGCGCGGCGCGCTGGCTGGCACCGGTGCGCAGCTTCATCGCGAGTCTCGCGTGGCTGGCGGCAGGCGTCGTCGTCCTGATGGCGCTCGCAACCTCGGCCGTCGTATTGCTGGCGGCGCGGGCGGGGCTCGACACCCACCGCGATACGATCGACGTGCTGCACATGCTGGGTTCGACCGATGTTCAGGTTTCCCGGCTGTTTCAGCGCCGCATCGCGCTCGACACGTTGGTCGGGGGCACGCTCGGGACGATCGCGGCGATGGGCGCGGTGTTCCTGATCGGACGGCGGGTTTCGGCGATCGATTCGGTTCTGGTGTCCGGTGTCACGCTCGACGTCGGCGCCTGGGCGGTGCTTGCCTTGTTGCCGCTTCTCTTCGCGTTGCTCGCAACCATCGCCGCGCGGGTCGCGGTGTTGAAGACGTTGAGGGCACGGCTGTGACGATCATCCGCGTCCTCGCGCTCGTCGCGCTCGCCTATCTGCTGGGCTTCGCCGCCTTCATGCTGTCGCTCGGCAAGCCGGCGGGGCCCGAAAAGACCGACGCGATCGTCGTGCTGACCGGTGGCGCCGGGCGCGTCGCGCGCGGGCTGTCGCTGATGGAGGCGGGGGCGGCCAAGCGGATGCTGATCTCCGGCGCCGATTCAACCGTACGGCCGAACGAACTCGCGCATGAATATCGCGTGCCGCGTCGCCTGTTCGCCTGCTGCATCGACCTCGGCTACGAAGCGGTCGATACGCGCTCCAACGGCGAGGAAACCGCCGAGTGGCTGGCGGAGAACGGCTACAGGTCCGTCCGCCTCGTCACCACCGAATGGCACATGCCGCGCGCCCGGATGGAACTGGCGCACGCCCTGACCAGCGATGTCGAGGTGATCGGCGACGCCATCCCCAGCGACCCGCCGTTCGGCATGCTGGTGCGCGAATATAACAAGTATCTCGTGCGGCGTGCCGCCTTGTGGCTGGGGTATTGATGTTCGCGAGACTGCGCACCTGGGCGTTCAACGTCATCTTCTTCACCGGATCGGTCCCCTATGTGCTGGCGACCCCGCTGATGGCGGCGCTGGGTCCGGGCGTGCTGCGAAAATGGGTGCGGTCGTGGACCCGGTACAACCGGCATTGCGCGCGACTGTGCCTGAACATCCGGATCCAACGGAGCGGGCGCATCCCGACCGCCCCGGCGCTCTATCCGGCCAAGCACCAGGCGATGTTCGAGACGTTCGAACTGGTCGCGATGCTCGATGCGCCGGTGATCGTGATGAAGCAGGAACTCGCGCGCATTCCGCTGTGGGGCTGGGCGGCGCAGCGCTACGGCATGATCACCGTCGACCGCAGCGGATCGGCCGCGGCGCTGCGCGCGATGATGCGCGCGGCAGAAGCGGCCAAGGCGGAAGGCCGGTCGGTCATCATCTTTCCCGAAGGTACCCGCGTCCGCCCCGGCGAGACTCCGCCGCTCAAACCCGGCTTCTCCGGTCTGTATCGCGCGCTCGGCCTGCCGGTCGTGCCGATCGCGATCGACAGCGGGATCGCATGGCCGAAGACGGGGCCGAAAGTGCCGAACGGGGTGATCCACTTCGCTTTTCAAGAGGAGATCCCGACCGGCCTGCCCCGGCGCGAGATCGAGGCGAAGGTGCACGCCGCGATCAATGCGTTGGAGGCTCGACCAAACGGTCGTCATTCCCGCGAAGGCGGGAATTGATAGTCGCTGGACGCGCGACTCTTTTCGAAAGTTCAGCCAGATTTGATCCCCGCCTTCGCGGGGATGACGAATGTCACTCGTGATCCGACCGCCCGAAGTCCGCCCGCGCGTCGTCCTGGCCCTGTTCGATGATCGAACGCCGCACCGCGCGCGTGCGCGTGAACGTTTCGAACAGCTGGTCGCCCTTTCCCCAGCGGATCGCGCGCTGCAGCTCCGACAGGTCCTCCGAAAACCGCTGGAGCATGTCGAGCACCGCGTCCCGGTTCGCCAAGAACACGTCGCGCCACATCGTCGGATCGGACGCGGCGATGCGGGTGAAGTCGCGGAAGCCGCCGGCCGAATATTTGATGACTTCGCTGGACGTCACTTCCTCCAGGTCGCTGGCGGTGCCGACGATCGTATAGGCGATCAGGTGCGGCAGATGGCTGGTGACGGCGAGCACGCGGTCGTGGTGCTCGGGCTCCATGATCTCGACATCGGCACCCAGCCGTCGCCAGAACGCGCTGACCCGCTCGACCGCGACGTCGGGGCTGCCGGGCGCGGGCGTGACGATGCACCAGCGCTTGTGAAACAGCGATGCGAAGCCTGCCTCCGGGCCGCTCTTCTCGGTGCCCGCGACCGGATGCGCCGGCACGATCGTCGCGCCGGGCAGCGCTGCGGTCAGCGCCTCGACGACGCTCGCCTTGCACGATCCGACGTCACTGACGATCGCGTCGTCGGGCAGGTCGCCGGCGAATTCTGCCGCCAGCGCGCCCATCGCGCCGACCGGTACGCACAGGATGACCAGGTCGGCATCGATCACCGCGGCGCCGGCGGTGTCGGCGACATCATCGACCAGATCGATCGCGCGCGCCGTCTCGCGCACCTGGGGATCGGCGTCATAGCCGGTCAGCGCGACGCTCGGCATGCTCGTGCGCACGCCGCGAGCGACCGACGATCCGATCAGCCCGAGCCCGAGGACGGCGACACGCGCGAACGGGAGCATCAGGCCCCAGCCAGTTCCCTGAGCGCCGACATCACGCCGCGCGTCTCGTCCTCGGTGCCGATGGTGATGCGCAGCCCGTGCGGCAGGCCCTGCCCCGGCAGCCAGCGGACAATGTAGCCCGCATCCATCAGCCCCTTGTACGCGGCCTCCGCGGTCAGATCGCCCTCGAACAGGACCAGCACGAAGTTCGCCTGGCTCGGCACGGCGCGCAGGCCTGCGTTGCCGAGCTTACCGATTTCCTCGGAGAACCACGTCCGCCAGCGCGCATTATGGTCGCGCGTATTGTCGACGAAGTCGCGATCGTTCAGCGCCGCGACCGCCGCCGCCGTGCCGGCGATGGTGATCGAGAACGGCAGGCGGATGCGGTGCATCGCCTCGATGATCGGCGCCGCGGCATAGCCCCAGCCGATCCGTTCGGCAGCCAGGCCGTACATCTTGGAGAAGGTGCGCGTCACCAGCACGTTCGAGGCGCGGGCGGCGAGCGCCATGCCGCCATCCTCGGCATCGCCCTCGATATATTCGGCATAGGCGTGGTCGAGGACGAGCAGGATGTCCTCGCGCAGGCCGGCGTGCAGCCGCGCGATCTCGTCGCGGGTCGAATAGGTGCCGGTCGGGTTGTTCGGATTGGCGACGAAAACGATTTTCGTGCGGTCGGTTACCGCGGCCAGGATCGCATCGACGTCGGTCGCATAGTCCTTGTCGGGCGCGATCACCGGGGTTGCGCCGACGCGCCGCGTCGCGATCTCGTACACCGCGAAGCCGTAGCGCACGTAGATCACCTCGTCGCCGGGGCCGGCAAAGGCGCCTGCGGCCAGGTGCAGCACTTCGTCCGAGCCGTTGCCGTAGATGATCCGCGACGCATCGAGCCCGTGGCGCTCGGCAAGCGCCTCGCGCAATTCGGTCGCGCTGGCGTCGGGATAGCGTTCCAGCCGGCCGGCGGCGCTGGCGAAGGCGTCGCGCGCGGCGGGGCTGGTCCCCAGCGGATTTTCGTTCGACGACAGCTTGGCGACCTTGCGGCCGTCATCGGTGGTGCTGCGTCCGGGAACGTACGGCGCGATGCCCATGATCCAGGGCTTGGGAGCGGGTGCGGTCATAGCGCCAGCGCTATCGCCGCCGCGTGCCGCCTTGGCAAGCCGGCGACTTTATGACACGCGCTTCGCGGGGGTAAGGTTAATGCGCGGACCGACAGCTTTCTGGCAGGCGATGGAGGCCGCGCGACAGGCCAATCTGCGCGACCGTGGCGAACCGTTGCCCACGCACGGCGGCGACGGCCTGTCGCGTCGCCAGCTGATCGCCGCCGTCGCCGCGACCGCCGCGGTGAGCGCCCTGCCCCGCCCGGCACGCGCGGCGCCGGCCAGCGGGCCGGTCGCGATCATCGGCGGCGGCATCGCCGGGCTGTCGGCGCTCTACCACCTGACCCAGGCCGGGATCGAGGCGCGGCTGTTCGAGGCGCGGACGCGGCTCGGCGGGCGTATGTTGACCGTGCGCGCGCCCGGCCAGCCGGCGCTGGAAATGGGTGGCCAGCTCGTCAACAGCGACCACCGCGACATCACCGACCTGTGCCGCCAGTTCGGCGTGACCCTGACCGATCGCAAGGGCGGTCCGCATCGCACGCTCGTCATCGATGGTGCATCCGAAATCCCGCGCGAGCGACTGATCGCGGGGCTGCGCGGGATCGCCGGCCAGATCGACGCCGACGCCGCGCGGCTCGACAAGGATTATGCGAGCGTCGCCGCCGAGCTCGATCGCATGTCCTTCACCGGATATCTCGATCGGTACGCGAAGCTGATGCCGCAGGGCTTCGCCCGCGCGCTGATGGAGGCAACGGCGCGCACCGAATACGGCGTCGAGCCCGACCAGGCGTCCGCGCTCGAGCTGGTCTTCAACCTGCCCTACGTCGACGGCAAGCGGATCGACGTGCTCAGCCGCAGCGACGAACGCTATGTCATGGCCGGCGGGTCGAGCGCGCTGGTCGAGGCGATAGGCGCGCGGCTGGCGCGCCGCATCACCCTCTATCGGCGTGCCACGCGGATCGCGCCGCGCAGCGACGGCGGGGTGCGCCTGACCTTCTCCAACGACGAGACGTTCGACGCCGGCGCGGTCATCGTCACCACGCCTGCATCGATCATGAGCCGGATCGACTATGCAGTGCCGCTGCCGCCCAAATGGCGCCAGTTCATCGCGGAAGTCGGCCTGGGCCAGAACGGCAAGCTGCAGGCGATCGCGTCGAAGCGACCGTGGGAGGCGCCGATGGGTCGCGGCGGCGAAATCTGGCAGGTCGACCACGGCGCCGGCGCCTCGCTCGGCTGGGACGGCGGCGTGCGCCCGACGAGCGGCCCGGGCAGCGTCTGGACCTGGTTCACCGGAGGCAGCGAAGTCCGCGCCGCCGACCTGCCCGACGCGCGCGCGCTCAGCCAGCGCTGGGCCCGCATGGCAGAGGGCGCTGTCCCCGGCCTCACCGCCGCGCTCGACGGCCCGGTTCGCCGCACCAACTGGCACGACGAACCCTTCACGCGTGGCGCCTATGTCAATTTCCGCCCCGGCCAGCTGACAAAATTCGCCGAGCTGATCTGGACCGAGGCCAACGGTATCGCTTCCGTGCCGCTGTCGGCCGGCCCGGTCTATTTCGCGGGCGAGCATCTGTCGGACGCGTATCCCGGCTACATGAACGGCGGTGCGCAGACCGGGCGGCTGGCCGCGCAGGCGATCATCGCCGCCAGGGCGCCGGCGCGGCGGATGGGGTGACGGTCAAAATCCTCCCCGCTTGCGGGGAGGGGGACCAGCCGCAGGCTGGTGGAGGGGGCTCTCAGCGAGCGATCTCCATGCGGCCTGCCCCCTCCACCACGCCGCTGGCGCGGCGCGGTCCCCCTCCCCGTACCGGGGAGGATTTGCAGCCCTTCCCCCACTCCCCCCATCCATGCCATGGGCGCCCGCATGACCGACCCCCGCTATGGCCTCGACCGCAAAGCCGCGCTCGGCACGCTGGCGCTCGACAGCGGGGGAAGCCTCGCGTCGGTCGAGGTCGCGTACGAAACCTACGGCACGCTCAACGCAGACGCGTCGAACGCCATCCTCGTCTGCCATGCCCTGACCGGCGACCAGCATCTCGCGTCCGCCCACCCGCGCACCGGCAAGCCGGGCTGGTGGGTGCGGATGGTCGGCCCCGGCAAGCCGATCGACACCGACCGCTGGTTCGTCATCTGCTCGAACGTGATCGGCAGCTGCCTCGGCTCGTCCGGCCCCGCGAGCATCGATCCGGCGACCGGGCGGCCGTACGGCATGAACTTCCCGGTCATCACCATCCGCGACATGGTGCGCGCGCAAGCCATGCTGATCGATCATCTCGGCATCGATACGCTTGCGGCCGTCGTCGGCGGGTCGATGGGCGGCATGCAGGCGCTGAGCTGGGCGGCGACCTTTCCGACACGCCTGCGCGCCTGCGTCGTACTCGCCAGCGCCGCGCGGCATTCGGCGCAGAACATCGCATTCCACGAAGTCGGTCGCCAGGCGATCATGGCCGATCCCAATTGGGCGAACGGCGCCTATTATGACGGTACGCCGCCGACCGCGGGCCTGGCCGTCGCACGAATGGCCGCGCACATCACCTATCTGTCCGAAGCGGGTCTTACCGCGAAGTTCGGCCGCTCACTGCAGAACCGCACCGCCAAGACCTTCGGCTTCGACGCCGATTTCCAGGTCGAGAGCTATCTGCGCCACCAGGGCCTGTCGTTCACCGACCGGTTCGACGCCAACAGCTATCTCTACATCACCCGTGCACTCGACTATTTCGACCTGGCAGAGGAGCATGGCGGGCATCTGGCGAATGCCTTTCGTCATTCGAAAGCGCGCTTTTGCATCGTCAGCTTCGACACCGACTGGCTCTACCCCACCGCGGAGTCGCGCAGCGTCGTCCATGCGCTGAATGCGGCAGGCGCACCGGCCAGCTTCGTCGAATTGTCCTCGCCGTTCGGGCATGACGCCTTCCTGCTGGAAAATGCCGCGCTCGACCGGGTGATTGCAGGCTTTCTGGGGGCTGCGGCATGACCACCCCTCTGAGCGGGTCGCAAATTCTGACTCCGGCGGCATTGCGCCCCGATCTCGCGATCATCGCTGCAAATGTCGCGCCGGGCTCGCGGATCCTGGATGTCGGGTGCGGAGACGGCGCGCTGATGGCGGCGCTGCGCGACACCCGCGGGTGCGACGCGCGCGGGCTGGAGCTGAATCCCGACGACGTCGCGACCGCGCTGGAGCGGGGGCTGTCGGTGATGCAGGGTGACGCCGATACCGATCTGGCCGACTATCCCGACGCCGCGTTCGATTACGCCATCCTCAGCCAGACGCTGCAGACGACGATGCGGCCGCACGTGGTGCTGGAGCAGTTGCTGCGGATCGGCACCCGCGCGTTCGTGTCCTTCCCCAACTTCGCGCACTGGCGGGTGCGCGCGTCGCTGCTGTGGGGCGGGCGGATGCCGGTCACGAAACTGCTGCCGCTCGAATGGTATGAGACGCCGAATATCCACCACGTCACGATCGACGATTTCCGCGCGTTCGTGGATACGCGCGGGATCGTGGTGGAGGGGGCGTGGTTCTTGAATCGTGGCGTTGCGACGAGTGCGGCGGCGGCGAATTTTCGGGCGGAGCACGCGGTGTTTTTATTGCGCAGCGCGGCTAGCGGCGTGCCGCCGCTTGACTCGCGCCATCACGGCCGGCGGGCCTAGCCCGGCCGACGGCGGCGGCTTCGCCGTCGCCCTGTTTGTGAGTGTAAGCGGGATAAAAAAGGCGTGGGCAAAGCCCACGCCGTCGGCCGAACTCCGTTCGCCGGCCGTGCTCGCGCGAGTCAGGCGGCAACACGCCGCCTGCCGCACTGCGCGCAAAGCCCACGCCGTCGGCCGAACTCTGTTCGCCGGCCGTGCTCGCGCGAGTCAGGCGGCAACACGCCGCCTGCCGCACTGCGCGCAAAGCCCACGCCGTCGGCCGAACTCCGTTCGCCGGCCGTGCTCGTGCGAGTCAGCGCGCAGCGTGCGCGCTGCCGCACCTCTCAGAACGGCACGTCATCGTCCAGATCGTCGCCGTAGCCACCACCGAAATCGTTGCCACGGCCGGCGCCCGAGCTCTTCTGTGCGCCCGAGTTGAAATTGCCGCCGCCACGCGAGGAATTGCCCGCGAAGTCGTCGCCGCCGCCCCAGTCGCTGCCACCGCCCGAATCGCGCTGGCCGCCGCCGTAGCCGCCACCGCCGCCACCCTGGCCGGGGGCGCCGTCGAGCATCGTCAGGACCGAGTTGAAGCCCTGCAGCGTGATTTCGGTCGAATAGCGGTCGTTACCCTGCTGGTCCTGCCACTTGCGGGTCGTCAGCGCGCCTTCGATATAGACCTTGCTGCCCTTGCGCAGATAGCGCTCGGCGACATTGGCCAGGCCTTCGTTGAAGACCTTGACCGTGTGCCACTCGGTCTTTTCCTTGCGCTCGCCCGAGTTGCGGTCCTTCCAGCTTTCCGAGGTGGCGATACGCAGTTCGACCACCTTGCCGCCGTTCTGGAAGCTGCGGCTTTCCGGGTCGCGCCCCAGATTGCCCACCAGAATCACCTTGTTGACGCTGCCCGCCATGTCCGCTCCAAATGCTTCGAAATCCCTGTTTAGATAGGCGTGCGATGGCCGAAATCATATCCCTGAATCGCGCCCGAAAGGCGAAAGCGAAGGCGGTGAAATCGGCGCAGGCCGACGCCAACCGGGTCAAGTTCGGACGGACGAAGGCCGAGAAGGACGCCAGCGCGCTGGCCGAGGCGCAGCGTACGCGGCTGCTCGATGGCGCGAAGCGCGATCAGGAAAAGGAAGAGTGATTCAGAGAAGGCGCGAAGACACGAAGGCGCACGTTGAAGCTTCTTCGCGCCTTTGCGCCTTCTCTGAACTAATTTCCTTTTTCGCGCCGCGAGGTCAGCCCAAGCCAGCCCAGACCGCGATCCAATAGGTCGCGCCCGCCGCGACGTACGCCAGCGCGAACAGATAGCCGATCATGAACGCCGGCCATTTCCAGCCGTTCGTTTCGCGTCGGACGACCGCGATCGTCGATAGGCACTGCGGCGCGAAGACGAACCAGGCGAGGAAGGCGAGCGCGGTCGCCAGGCTCCAGCGGCCCGCCAGCCGCCCGCCGAGCTCCTGCGCGCCCTGCTCCTCGTCCGTCGCGTCGATCGCATAGACGGTCTGGAGCGCCGACACCGCGACTTCGCGCGCGGCCATCGCCGGGATGACCGCCAGACTCATCTCGTGATTGAAGCCGATGGGCTTCAGTCCGACTTCCAGCACGCTCGCGATGCGGCCGGCGATCGAATATTCGCTCTGCTTGGCCCCCTCCGGCGCGACCGGATAGCTCGCCAGCAGCCAGAGCGCGATCGTCACGCCCATGATCATCGTGCCCGCGCGGCGCAGGAACACCCAGGCACGCTGGAACAGGCCGATCGCGACGTCGCGAAGGTTGGGCCATTGATAGCGCGGCATTTCCAGCAGGAAGCCGCCGCCGACTCCCTTGGTCGCGGTCCGCCGGATTAGCACCGCCGCCAGCATCGCGCTGACGATACCCGCCAGATACAGCGCCAGCAGCACCAGCCCCTGCAAGCCCACGCCCGGCATCACCTGGCGCGCCGGAATGAACGCGCCGATGATGACGGCATAGACCGGCAGACGCGCCGAACAGGTCATCAGCGGCGCGACCAGGATCGTCGTCAGCCGTTCGCGCGGGTCGCTGATCGACCGCGTCGCCATGATGCCGGGGATCGCGCAGGCGAAGCTCGACAGCAGCGGGATGAACGCCCGTCCCGACAAACCGACACCGGCCATCAGCCGGTCCATCAGCATCGCGGCACGCACCATATAGCCCGACGCCTCGAGCATCAGGATGAACAGGAACAGGATGACGATCTGGGGCAGGAAGACGACGACCGATCCGACGCCGCCGATGATGCCTTCAACCAATAGATCGCGCAGGAACCCTTCGGGCAATGTGGCGACCGCGGTGTCGGCCAGCCATCCTTGCGCGCCCTCGATCCAGCCGATCGGCGCTTCCGACCAGCTGAACACCGCCTGGAACATCACGAACAGCAGCGCGAGCAGGATGACGGGGCCGAGCACCGGATGCAGCGCGAACCGGTCGAGCGAGCGCGTCACGCCGCGCGACCGCGACGTCTCGGTGCTGGCAACCTTTGCGATGCGGCGGGCCTCGCGCTGGAAATGGCGGATGTCGGCGTCGATCGAATCGACCGCGACCTGCGGCACCGCGCGCGTCCTGAGCGCCTCGCCCAGCGCTTCGCGTAAGGGGTCGAGCCCGCGCTTGCGGACCGCAACGGTCTCGACGACCGGCAGGCCGAGCTCGCCCGACAGCGCGGCGGCATCGATCGTCATACCGTCGCGCGCGGCCATGTCGACCATGTTCAGCGCCAGTACCATCGGGAGGCCCAGCTGCTTCAGCTGCAGAACGAAGCGCAGATGGTTGTCGAGATTGGTCGCGTCCGCCACCACGACGATCGCATCGGGCCGGCGCTCGCCCGCCTGGCGACCATAGACGACGTCGCGCGTCACTTCCTCGTCGGGACTCGATGGGTCGAGGCTGTAGGTGCCGGGCAGGTCAACCAGTTCGACGGGGCGGCCATCGTTCAGCGACAGGCGGCCGGTGTGCCGCTCGACGGTGACGCCGGGATAGTTGCCGACCTTCTGCCGCGCGCCGGTCAGCGCGTTGAACAGCGCCGATTTGCCGGCGTTGGGATTGCCGACCAGCGCGACCAGCGGAAGAGCGGTCATCAGAGGGTGACGCGGATCGCCCGGGCGATGTGGCTGCGGAACGTGATGGTCATGCGTCCGATTCGGCACGCGAGCGGCCCGCCGCCCAACGTCGCGCCGTGCAGCAGCTCGATCTCGACCCCCTCGTCCAGCCCGAACTCGCGCAACCGCCGCCCTTCGGCATCACTCAGCTGCGTCCAATCGATCGCGGCCACCGTCGCCAGCGCGTGGCGCGGCAGGGCGGCAAGGTCGATCGGGAGGGGAATGGCGGAATGGGCGGTCATCAGCTGCGAGTGATTATCAATAGAGTGGTGGTTTGACCAGCCCTAATGCGAAAACCCTGCGGACTTGCCAATGGGCGTGAAAACGCCATTGCCACGCCCCCCGGCCCTTGCTAGAGGCGCCCTCCTTGCCAGCCTTCCGGCCCAGCCGGTTGGGGTTTCACGTGCGGTCGTGGCGGAACTGGTAGACGCGCAACGTTGAGGTCGTTGTGGGCGAAAGCCCGTGGAAGTTCGAGTCTTCTCGACCGCACCATTCCCGATCAAGCGAGGGCACCATAGGTGCTTGATGATCGGGACCGCTGTTGGCGGCGATTTCGAGCGACTTGATCGGCCCGGTGATGGTGATCAGCTGCGGCGCGACCACAACCTTGGCGATAAACCGGCGCGCATAGCCCTGACGCAGGGTCGGGTCATCGGAGCGTAGCTTGGCCAGGATGACCTCGCCGAGCCGATCGATGGCTTCTGGTGTTACCCGCCGGTCGGCGGCGGAGAGCTGGCGTTCGACCAAAAGGATTTCCTGTTCGAGATCGGCGCGGCGGGTGCGCTGGGCGGCGAGCCGCGCCGCAAAGTCCATGTCGCGGGCAGAGACAACGCCCTGCTCGATAAAGTCGAACATGTTCTGGATCGCGCCGTCGACCCGCGTTCGCTCGGTGCGCAATGCCTTGAGATGCGCCTGCCGCTCGCGCACGGCGGCGGAGCTGTCGTCGAGCAGATTTGCAAGAAACTGCTGCAGCCGCTCAGGACGGAGCAGCCGCTCGGCCATTGCGTCGATCACGATCGTCTCGAGCTTCTGGTCGCGGATGCTTGTCCCTTCACAGGCGGTCTCACCGCGCCGCAGGTTGCGCGAACAGCGATAATAGCGGTAGCGACCGCCCTTGCCGGTCGCGATGGTCAGCGCGTTGCCACATTCGGAGTGACCGCACTTGGCGATACCGGCGAGCATGGTCGGTCCCGACACGAACGTCGGCGCGGTGATGTGGCGGGCATTGCGGACGATGCCGGCCTGGACCTCGAGCCATTCGGCCTCGGGGATGATGACCGGCGCCGCGATCTCCTGCCATTCCTCCTCGGGCCGCCTGACGCCGTTGCGCGTGTCGTGGACGCCGTACAGATGCTTGCCGCGATAAGTCGAGCGGGTGAGGATGTCGCGGACGTTGGAGACATGCCACTTGCGCCCCCGCAGAGTCGCGCCGGTCGCGTTCAGATGGCAGACGATTTTCTTGTATCCCATCGGGCCGCGCCCGATGCCCAGCCGCTTCATGCGGAAGATCTGCTGGACCATCAGCGCCTCGGAGGGTTCGATCGCCAGCCGCTTCCTGGCCTTGTGTCCGCGCATCTCGGCGATCTCGGTCGTGTAGCCGAACGGCGGGATCGCGCCGTTCCAATAGCCGTCGGCCGCGTTGCGCCGCATGGTGTCGCGGGTGAACTTGGCGGTCTGGCGCGACTGATATTCGTCGAAGTTGGAGAGGACCGAGCGGACGAGATCGCCTTCGGCATCCTGCCCAACATCCTGGGTGATGGCGACGATGCGCACCCCGGCGCGCTTCAGTCTCCGGCGGTAATGCTCGAGCAGATAATGATCGCGGAACAGCCGGGAGAAACTGTACACACCGATCTCGGTGACGCCGCTCCCTTGCCGCAACGCATGTTCGAACAACGCCTGGAGGCCGGGTCGGCTGTCGGTGGTGCCGCTGAGGCCGGCGTCGCGGTAGATATCGATCAATTCGACGCCGCGCTGCGCATAATGCGTGGTCAGCCGCTCCTGCTGGTTATCGAGGCTGATCCCGCCCTCGGCCTGGCGCTGGGTCGATACCCGGACATAGCCGAGCGCGCGTTCGATCTTCGGTGTCGGCATCGGCGAGACCTTTCAACATTATAGCGGAGCCGGTTTGTGCACGGGAACGGTAGCAACCCAGCGTCCGACACGTCAGTTTGCGAACGGGGATCACGCGTTCGATTGCGGTCCATTGATGCTGTCCGTCTCGCGCAGCCTCTGCCGCAATGCCGCGACGACCATCTCGTGGCGCCGCTGTCCGGCTGGCGAGCGCTTGTAGCCCCTGACGGTCCAATAGTCCGCAGGCACGTCGTAATCGTCGCGAAAATCCTCGCCGCCAGGCGGCGTGTTGAACCAGCCATAGCCCATCGAGCGATCGTCGTCCGCGATGCACTCGCAGTCGAAGGCCAGCGTCGGGAACAGCTTGGCCAGATCCTCGAACGTGTCTGTCGGGAAGATCGCGAGCGTATCGAACGCGAACGAATAATAGCCGGGCTCGGCCGGAAAAGTTTCACGGAAGTTCCAGGTGTCGTCACCGCCGATCCGGCAAAGCTCGATCGCGTGGGTGCTGCCTGCCCAGTTGTTGGCCGGCGCGGGGAAGATGAAGCGCCGCTTGAAGCGATCGATCTCGCTTTGCGGGCCGTAGATTTCGACGCTGTTCCACATCTCGTCGCACATGATATGCATGATTACTCCCTTCACTTGGTCAGACTTGGGCGGTGGCGACGACGGCGGGACTGGCCGGGGCGGGCGACGGCTGCACGCCAACGACGGGTTCTCCCTCGTCCGGTCCTTCGAAGATGTAGCGAAGCTCGTCCGCGCTCAGCAGGGTGAGGAGCCACTCCGATTCCGAGCGGTCGAGCGCGAACGCGTCCGGCAGCCGGTCGTCGACGAAAGGCAAGGGATCGAGGTTGCTCACGCATGGAGCATCGCCCGATTCGTGAACGTCGCAGGGGTAACCCGAACCGCATGACGATCACCGGCGGAACAGCGCGACGGGATCGATGCCGAACGTCCGCGACGCGCGCTCGGCGATCACGGGATCGCGCAGCTTGACCTGGAGCGACGCAAGCGGTCCGCGTGAACCCTTGTTGGCCGGATCGAGCCCACCATCGCCGCCACGCGCGGTGCCCAGCTGTGCCGCCTCGCGATCCGGCTGCCCCGCCGCCCTGAGTACGGTCGCGACGAAGATGGTTTTGGTCCTGGAGGGTTTGGTCGCGTGTGCCTCGAGCGCGCGCTGGTCCAGCACCGCCTCGACCAGCGCCTCGACCGCATTCAGCGCCTTGATCAGATCGATCGCCACGAACGTGGCGGCCTCGCTGGACTCGAGCCCGAACCAGAAGCCGCTCATGCTGGTCTGGGTCAGGTTCTGCTCGAAGATATCGCGGTTGGTAATCCCGGCGACAGCGGCGACCGCGTTGGCGATCGCGCCAAGCTTGGTGGTCACGCGCGCATCGGCACAAGCCGCCCGGCGCAGCATCGCGCGGACCTCGATCGCGACCGCCCACACGAAGTCACCGGCTGCGCCGCTGGCGAGCAATTTGTCGCCAAGCAGCTTCTTGCGGACTGCATCATCATCACCGCTCATCGTCGGTGCCCGCGCGATCAGCTCGCTGACCGCGATCGCCGGTTCGGCAACCGATGTCAGCAGGACGTGGCCGGCGGACTTCCAGACGGTGTAGCCCGCGAAATGCCGTCCGTGCGGGCTGATGGCGAGGCGACGGATGTGCGCGATATTATCGTGCGCCATGCCGATCAGCAGGATACGCGCATGATCGCATAGCAGGTGCTTCAGCCTGGACCGGTCGATCCCGGCTTGCGTGCCTAGCCGCGCTGCCAAGCGCAACTGACGTTCGAACAACGCCCGGAAGATGCGGGGATGCGTCTCGCGCAGTTCGTCCAGCGCCTCGGCATGGGCGTCGAGACGATCGCCCAGCCAGTCGCTGGTGATCCAGAAGAGTGCATCATCCCTGGCGAAGACCGAACTTGCCTCAGTTGAAATGATCGCGAGCAACTGCTCGCGGATCGCCTTGTAATCGCCAGGCAGCGTCCCGAAGTGCAGGCTGGACAAGGGGTGGCGCACTGCTGCGTTCCTGAGTTCGACAGCGGCGCGGATCGGGGCTGGCAACGATTTGGAACCCTGGCCCGTATCGAGAATGAATGCGGCCACGAGCTGGGCCAGCTCATGCCGGTCGAACAATGCAACGTTACGGGCGGCAGCGGTGGCGCGCTCGGCGCGTGTCAGGACGCGGCGGATCTGGGGCGCCTTCGGGGGCTTGCGAACTTTACGCGGCATGCGACCATAGCCCTGGCTATGGATCGCGGTCCGGGAGCGATCTCGTGAGGTTAGCCCTTTCTAGGGGCTGAGCCACACTCAGGGATGGCCCGCGACCGACTGGGGGTTGACTGCGCCCCGCTGCTTCTCCTTTGGCGCCCAGACCTGCGCCAACACTACCCGATCGAATGCACGCGTCGTCAAAGCATCCGACCAGCGAAAGATAGCATGAGAGACAGGCCACGAAAAGCGCGAATTGAGCGCTATTGTCGTCGCGCGTGCTGCTTAGTGAAGGTGACGTGCAAAGGGGAAGGTTCCTGTGCCTCAACACAGGAGATGAAAAATGACTATTATCGTACTCGATATCGAAACGATCGCCGATCCCGCCGCCTGCGAACGCGCCGCCGTTGATCCGGCGGACGGGTTCCCGGCATGGCCGCTGCACCAATTGCTGTGTGTATCGCTGCTGACGGTTGATCGCGACCGCGACCAGCGGCACCGTTTCGAAGTCGAGACCTTCTCACGCTCGGCGATGTCGGAGCGCGCCATCGTCGCCGAGGTCGAGCGGCGGCTTGAGAAATGTCGTGGCGTGATCACGTACAACGGACGCGGGTTCGATATCCCGGTACTACTCGCCCGGGCCGCCTTGACCGGCGAGTATGTGCCGAGCCTATTGCGCGCCGGTAATCGGGCGAACGCTGGGTTCCATACGGATCTCATGGATGAGATCACCAGCTACGGCGCTGCGGTCAGACCGCGGCTGGTCGATGTATGCGCAGGCTTTGGTATCCCGGCGAAACTCGACATCGCTGGCAGCAGTGTCGCCGCGCTCGCGGCGCAGGGCGATTACGGGCGCATCGAGCGCTACTGCGAATCCGACGTCGTATCGACATGGCTCGCCGCCCAGATGTGGTGGTCGGCACAGGCACCGGGGTTGGGCATCGAGCACTGGCGCGAACTGGCCGGATGGATATTCAGCAACCAGCCGCGATTGGCTCATCTGCTGCCCTATGTCCCGGCGCCCACCGTGCCCGGCGGCGGTTCCGCGTTCGATCCATGTGCGGCCGGGCTGATCGATCTTTGAATGGACAACCAGTCCCAGCTTTCCTGCGGCAGCTAGGCGCCCCAATTTCCGCCCTCTGGCCTCACTTGAGGCACTCCTAGAAGCGGCCGTTCTGCGTGGCTCAGGGGGGAGCCTCGGTCGGTTGATCTAGCCGATCATTGCGCCTGCCAGATGCTGCAACTTGTCGGGGTTGCGAACGATGTAGATCGCTGCGATCTTGCCGTCCCGTATATCGAGGGCGGTAGTTTGCACGAGGCCGCGATCGACGCTGATGTAGCCAGGCAGGCCATCAATCTCGGCAGTGCGTAGCAGTTGGGCGGTCGGCGCGTTCTTGCGCTGCAGTCCGGCGAACAAGCGCAGCGCGCGATCAACGCCGCGGATCACGTTGCGGAAGGCCATGACCTTGCCGCCGCCGTCCGAGTGGATCTCCACCTCTTGGGCAAGCAGCGAGGCAAGTGAGGCGGTATCGCCATCGCGTGCGGCAACGAAGAACGCCTGAGTTATCCGGTCTGCCTCGGCTGCTTCCACGCTGAAGCGCGGTCGCGCGGCCTGGATATGCTTGCGTGCGCGAGAAGCCAGCTGGCGCACAGCAGCCGGCTCCCGACTAAGCGTCACCGCAACGTCGCTCAGAGCCACATCGAATACGTCGTGCAGCAGGAAAGCTGCGCGTTCCAGCGGCGACAGGCGCTCCATCGCGAGCATCAGCGTGACCGTGAGATCGTCGGCAATCGCTTCATCGGGATCGGTCGAGCCCACCAGCGGGTCTGGCAGCCATGGGCCGATGTAAGTTTCGCGGCGCGAGCGAGCGGATTTCAGGCGATCGAGGCATAGCCGGGTGACGACCCGCGTGAGATAGGCGGCGGGCGAGTCGATGCCACCCTCGACCTGCTCCCATTTCAACCAGCTATCCTGGACGACGTCCTCGGCTTCGCTGAACGAGCCGAGCATTCGATAGGCCAGGCGGACAAGACGCTTACGCTCGCGCTGAAAGTCACCCAAGCGAGAACTCGGTCCGATCGTCTTTGCTGACACCTTCGCGCTGTCGACCCTCGTCATCTTGCGTCGCTCCAATGGTTTCCCTGATCTGACGAGCCAGCTCGCTGCAGTGTGACATGGTCGCAGGCAGAACGAAAATTCCTGGGGCATGTCACATCGCCAGAGCCCGCCTCGTCAGTGCAGCGAGCGTCACTTGGGCGCTGCTGCAAGAGGAGTGATGGCGTGAACGAGATCAAAAGGCTGGTGTGGCATGAGGTTGCGCCCGTGGGCGCCAAGGCACTGTTCGGCGTGCACCACTACGTAACAACGGGCACCAACTTGCCGGAAGAGATGATCCACCTCGTGTTCCTGCGCGTGTCGCAGATCAACGGCTGCGCGCACTGCATCGACCTGCATACGCGCGACCTGCTCAAGACAATGCCGCTCGACAAGGTGGTGCTGCTGCCGGTGTGGGCTGAGGTGCCCCACCTCTTCGATCCGCGATACCGCGCAGCCCTTGCCTGGGCCGAAGAAGTTACGCGTGTCAGCGAGACCCATGCCTCGGACGACGCCTATGCCGCAGTAGCGGCAGTGTTCGAGCCACGTGACTTGGTCGACCTGACCATCGCGATCGCGGCGATGAACGCCTTCAACCGGCTTGGCGCGCCATTTCGTTTGCCGGTCAAAGCCAAGCCCTGACACTTCCCGACGTATCGGATCTACTGATCATGACCGAACGACTAAATCACATGCGCCAGGTGCCGGCGCTGACGCAGAAGCTCACCGAACTTACCCTCACACTCAAGAAGGGGACAGTCGAGCAGACCATCCTGAGCTTGATCGAGATACGAACGTCGCAGCTCAATGGCTGTGCCTTCTGCCTCGACATGCACGTCAAACAGGCCAAGCTCCACGGCGAGCGCGAGCTGCGCCTCCACCACCTCGCGATCTGGCGTGAATCGACCCTGTTCAGTGATCGCGAGCGCGCTGCACTGACATGGACCGAAGCGCTCACCCGGCTCTCGCCCCACGGCGTGGCAGACGACATCTACGCGGACGCACGCGCGCAGTTCTCGGAAGATGAGCTCGTCTACCTCACCTACATGGTGATGGTGATCAACGCTTGGAATCGCGCCTCGATTGCGTTCCGGCCGGTGCCCGGGTCGCAGGACAAGGCTTTTGGGCTGGATAAATCAGGGCTGTCTTGATCGAGAGCATGAGTTATTCATCGAGCGGTCGCCCAAAGGCGCTCAAGTCAAATGAACGGCCGCTCGTCCGAAGACTCGCAGTCTTCCGCTATGCGCCCTCATCTCCGCCATTCTGGTTCCGCTCGATCGATCCCGAAAGTTGCAGTTCGTTCAAGCCAGTTTGTCCGGTCAAAGACTGCGAGTACGCTTTCGGGTGGCGATCGCTGCCGTTCGTCCTGCGTCCGTCGCTTGAACCGGACAAGTCGGGTTGGCAGAGGACAGAGCATAGGTATGACGGCAAGGATCCGCCGTGAAGTCTGATCCACCTAACGACTACCGATCCAACTTGCGGACAGGGTCCGTGACCTTGATTTCGCGCCATCGTCGTCGAACGGGTTGTTCCGGCAGTTCGGAGTAATCGTCAACGAATCCCATGCCATCAAACTACGTGAGGACCCCTGCAATTCAATGCCCGCGGACTCGACCCCGGGACGTCAGCATCGCCCGTGCCTCGAAACGTCAGAGGCTACTCATATGAGCAGGTTGGCGATCCGGTTCAGGTCCCGACGTACCGCAACCCTAACTTACCATCTGCTTGCGTCCAGCATACCAGCGCAGGCCGATCCGCTCTGTCCCAGCGTACGGCAATTTGCTGGCCCACCTCGAACGCGTGCGTGCAATGCGCGCGTGCGCCAGTGTCGCTGACGTCCAGCAGATGCGCGCGATACTCGTTGCCGTTCGAAGTGATGATCGACACCTCAAACACTTTGATTCGGACAGCGTCGCGGCGCTCAGTGGCGGAGGTCGGCATCAGAACACCTTCAGCAAGCGGAGGTTTAGGCGGGGGTCGTGACTATCGGTCTCGTAGCGTGGGCCGGACAGCGGCACCGCGACTTCGACATTGGCATCGATCGATGAACTGACGTCGGCCCTGACACCACCGCCGCCGGACACGAGTCCGCCACCACCGAACCCCCCGGCAAGGTTCGTCACCCGCCCGCCATCAACGAAACTGTAAAGTTGCGCCTTGCGGCCCAGGCCCAGGGGGTTGCGCCAGTCGTAGCGCAGCTCGGCGAGGCCCATATAACCCTGGTCACCGGACCGCTCGCTATAGTCATAGCCGCGCAGGAACGCGCTGCCGCCGATGCCGATCTCCTCGGCGACGAGAAGAGGGGCGCTCGAGACTTGGGCCTGGGTGGCGAGACGCAAGCTGACCCCACCGCCCAGCGGCCGGGTCCAGTCCGCCCAGCCGAGCAGCGCCGTGAACGTGCCGTCGGCATCGTCACGCGACGCCATCGGATCGCCGGCTCGCGTGGCGCCTAGGCCATCCAACCCACGCGAAAGCGTGAGCGTCCCGCGAAGAACACCGCCGGCGGCCTGCATGTTGCCGTTTACGCTGACCCGGACCGCGAAGATGCGGTCGCGCCGGCGCCGCTCACCCGCGCGGAACTGTTCAACGTCGCGCACGCTCAGATTGCCACCCAACCACAGGCTGGCGTTGCGACGACGGTGAAGAGGGTGAAGTAGGGAAATGGTCGCCGACACGCTGTCACCGGCAATGTCGAACGCATCCAGATAGGCACCCGGGCGCGTCGACGATGCGGCGACGGCGACCGCGACTTCGGTCCCGTCGCGGCTGACGCGCTTGCTGTATCCGGTACGGACATATTGCAGCTCGTCGGGTTCGAACGGTGTAGTCACATACGTAACCGTGAATGCATCGTCGGACGAAAAGACACCGTTGATGTCGGCGTCGAGGCGCAGCTGTTCGGGACCGATCGGCGCCGTACTGTCGTTCTCCAGCACGGCACGGATGCGCGATTGGGTCGCGTGGGTCTTTACGACCAGCGTCCCGTGGCCGTCCTCGCGGACGAAGGCGCTGCGCAGGATGGTGACGCCGTCGATATCGCCGGCGACCAGCAGGCGACGCTCGACCTCGTTCATGCGCGCCGGTTTCCCGATCAACGGCGCGAGCGCTGCGCGGACGGCGGAGTTGTCGTCGCCGTCGATGCGCACCGCCTCCAGCACGCCCGGATCATAGCGAATTTTGAGAACACCGGCGGCAAGGCGTTGTGGCACGATCGACGCGGAAGCAAAGACATAGCCGCGACCGCGCGCGCGGCTGCCGATCTCCTCTGTCAGCCGGATCAGGTCGTCGGCGCCGAGCGACCGCCCGATGTAGCGCGCGACGATGTCGGAAAAGTCGCGCTCCGTCAGGCCCTGCAAGCCATCGAACGTAATGGCGCCGACATCGATCGCGCCACTTGCCGGCACTGCCGTCGCAGGTCCGGTCGCCTCGACGACGGGTGTCGGTTCGCGAACCTTTGCGGGCTTGGGAAGATTGTCGCGCTCGATCCGCGCCGGATCGACCCGATCGATTGCTGTCTGGGCAAGCGCGGGCGACGCCATCGCGATGGCGCAAGCACTTGTCCAGACTCTGATGTGCATCAATTTTACGGCCTGCAGTATTCGCGAAGTCCAAGCAGTAGCAGCCAAAGTGTTACAAAAGGCTCAAATTTACGGAATTTAACCAAGAGTCAGAAGAGCGTGGAAATCTCTGGGTCCTATTGGCCACGATGAGTCAAAAGGGGATCCATTGATGTCCACGATCTTTCGCGCCGGCGTTGCAGTGCTATGCCTGCTGTCGAGCACATCGGCGCTGGCGCAGGCGCGGGTCTGGCAGCTGAGCGAAGCGAGCGGTCGTGTAACGGTGACCGACGCTCGCGGAACGCGGCCGGCCGAGCGTGGCATGACGATCGCGCCGGGAGCCACGGTCCAGACAGCTCCCGGCAGTCGTGCGGTAATGGTGCGCGGACCCGAGTTCGTGACCGTCTCGGCGAACAGTCGCATCCGCGTGCCAGAGGCGGCACAGCAGACCGGCCTGATCCAGATCTTGCAGGATTGGGGAACGGCGCTGTTTCGAATCGACAAGCAGCCGAACCCGCATTTCGGTGTGAAGACGCCGTATCTGGCCGCAGTCGTGAAGGGCACGACTTTTTCGGTCACCGTTTCCCGCGAAGGGGCGTCGATGCAGGTCGTCGAGGGCGCGGTCGAAGTTTCGACCGACGATGGCGGCGCACGTGAACTCATCCGACCGGGTTCGCTGGCGCTGGTCACGGCGGCGGATCGATACCGATTGACGGTCCAGGGGGACAACGCGCACAGCGTCGATTCCCCCGCGCGATCGGCACCGCCGGCGGCGCGGCCCGCGGTGGATACCTCGCCGACACCCACGCCGCCATCGGATACGCCGCCGCCTGGCACTAGCGATGGATCATCTGCACCGGCACCATCGACCGACGTTCCGGCGAACGACGTCGTCTCGACCGTGATCGTCGAGAAGCCGGTGGATTTGGGCAAGGTGACCAACGGCATGATCACCGGTCCAGCTCCCGTCCAGCTTGCGTCGATCGCGGTTTCGCCGGCGACGACCACGGTTGATGTGCGTCCCTTGCCCGCCGCTGATGCCGAAGCGCGGGCGCGTGCCGAACGCGAGGCGTCGGAGGCGGCTACCCGTGACGCGCAGGCGCGGGCCGCAGAAGCGCAACGACAGGCTGACGTCGCCGCGGAAGCTGCAGCACAAGCCGCACGGGAGAAGGTCGAGGCGGAGCAGCGTGCTGCCGAAGCAGCGGACCGTGCCGCTCGCGCCGAGGCTGCGGAACAGGCACGTGTTGCAGAAGCTCGTGCGCGTGACGAAGCAAAGGCTGTAGACGATGCCCGGCAGGCCGCCGAAGCGGCACAAAGGGCAGCCGAACAAAGTGCCAGGAACGACGCCAAGACGGCCGACGACAAGGCGAAGCACGACGCAAGCGCGGCGGACGATGCAAAGAAGGCTGCCGATGACGCAGCCAAGAATGCGGCCGAGGCCGATAAGAAGTCCGCCGACGAAGCCAAGAAGGCAGTCGACGAGGCCAGAAAGGCGCAGGACGCGCTCGACAAGGCAGCGGCCGACGCTGCAAAAAAGGCCGCCGACGAAGCCAAGAAGGCAGCCGACGAGGCCAGAAAGGCGCAGGACGCGCTCGACAAGGCAGCGGCCGACGCTGCAAGAAAGGCCGCGGACGACGCTAAGAAAGCCGCTGATGACGCGCGCAAGGCCGCCGATGACGCGACCAAGAATGCCGCTGAGGCCGACAAGAAGGCCGCCGACGAAGCCAAGAAGGCAGCGGACGAGGCCAGGAAGGCGCAGGACGCGCTCGACAAGGCGGCGGCCGATGCTGCGAAAAAGGCCGCGGACGACGCTAAGAAAGCCGCTGATGACGCGCGCAAGGCTGCCGACGACGCGGCCAAAAATGCGGCCGAGGCGGACAAGAAGGCCGCCGACGAAGCCAAGAAGGCAGCGGACGAGGCCAGGAAGGCCCAGGACGCGCTCGACAAGGCGGCGGCGGATGCCGTGAAAAAGGCTGCCGAGGACGCGAAGAAGGCACAGGATGCGCTAGACAAAGCTGCCGCAGACGCCGCGAAGAAGGCGGCAGACGATGCAAAAAAGGCCGCCGACGAGGCGCGCAAGGCCGCCGAGGATGCGGCGAAAAAATCGGCTGAGGCTGACAAAAGGGCTGCTGACGAGGCCAAGAAGGCGGCTGAGGAAGCAAAAAGGGCGCAGGACGCGCTCGACAAGTCGGCCGCCGACGCCGCGAAGAAGGCGGCCGAGGACGCGAAGAAGGCGGCCGACGACGCAGCGAAGGACGCGGCGGACACCGCGAAGAAGGCGGCGGACGCGGAAAAGAAAGCTGCCGAAGAGGCTAAGAAGGCTGCAGACGAAACTGCCAAGCTCGACGCAAAGGCGGCGGAGGACGCGAAGAAGGCTGCCGAGGAGCAGGCCAAGCTCGACGCAAAGGCCGCAGAAGACGCGAAGAAAGCTGCCGAGGACGCCAAGAAGGCGGCGGACGAGGCGACCAAGGCTGCCGAGGATGCCGCCAAGAAGGCTGCAGAGGATGCGAAGAAGGCCGCTGACGAGGCCAAGAAGGCGGCGGACGATGCCGCCAAGAAGGCTGCCGACGAGGCCAAAAAGGCCGCCGAGGATCTTAAGAAGGGCGTGGGTATCTAACCTCGCCCCGCTCTGCGGCGGGCCCTGCAATATCGTTCAAGCCGGGTGCTATCCTTGGGAAAACATTAGTCATTCTCCGGTAGGATGCCGCGATGGACCTTCGCTTCTTTGCCGCCGGAATTCGCAATCGCCTGTCCAAGCGTCATGTGATGGCCGGCATCGTCTCAGTGTCTTTGGCGCTCGCCGTGCTGTGTGGGGTGACCGGTAGTGGCATCGGTGTAGAGCGAATGCTCTCGGCCTGGAGCGCCGCGCTACGCAGCCATCCGGCGAGCGGCGACCTGCACATCGTCGAAGTCGATGCGGCCAGCATCGCCGCGATCGATGACTGGCCATGGTCGCGCGCGGAACATGCGAAGGTGGTCGACCGGCTGCGTGCCGCTGGCGCAAGCGTGATCGCCTTTGACATCGACTTTTCCTCCCGCTCCAGTCGCGCGGGCGACGCAGCTTTCGCCGCGGCGATCGATCGGGCGGCCGGTCGTGTCATCCTGCCGACTTTCCGGCAGACGTCCGGTAGCCGCAATGAGAGCGAGATCGACGCACTGCCGGCGGCTGCGCTGCGGCAGAACGCTGCCCTCGCGGCCGTCAGCGTTCTGCCCGATCGCGATGGCGCCATCCGGGAGGCGCCGATCGGCACCGTCACGGCCGGGGTTCCGCGGCCATCATTGTCGGCGATGCTGGCGGGGCGGGCAGGGGCCGCGGGCGCATCCTTCCCGATCGATTATGCGATCGATCCGACGACGATCCCCCGGCACAGTTTCATCGACATCCGCGACGGGCGGTTCGACCCGGCCACGGTTCGAGGCCGCCAATTCCTGATCGGCGCGACCGCGATCGAACTGGGTGATCGCTATCCCATTCCGAATTACGGGGTCGTTCCCGGCGTTCTCGTCCAGGCACTGGCCGCGGAAACGCTCGCACGCGGTGTACCCTCCCGGGTCGGCTGGCCCGTCGCCATTGTCATCGCCCTGTTGTGTGCGATCGGGATCGTCCGGACACGGCGCAGTTTTGACCTCGCCGTTGTCGGCGTGGCTTGCCCGGTCATTGTCTTTCTGTTGGCCGTCGGTCTGCAGGCGGCGTTCGGCATTGTCGTCGCGCTAGTCCCGGCGCTGCTTCTGCTCGGCTGCACCCTTTTCGCCACCATCGCGGCGCGTTTGGCCCTGGCCTGGCACGCACGACGCTTGCATGACCCGGTGACCGGCTTGCCCAATCGTCAGGCGCTGGCGGTGTTCCTGCGGGGCGGCTCGACGGGCGGTGTCGTCGTCGCGCGCATCGCCGATTTCGAGAAATTGGCAAGCGGCCTGTCTAGCGAAGCCACCGGGCAAGTCATGCTTCGGCTCGCTGATCGCATCCGCCTGGTCAGCGAGGACGCGCAGATCCATCGGATTAACGATCGCATGTTGGCGTGGCCGGCGACGATCACCATCGACCAGGTGGCGGACCGATATGCGACGCTCCGCACGTTGATGCTGTCACCGATCGAGATCGGCGGACGCCGGATCGATGTCAGCCTGTCCATCGGTATCGCCGATAGCTGCGCCAAAGATTCCGAGCAGACGATCGCCAATGCCGCTCTTGCCGCCGAGCAGGCGCATGAGGCGCAGAGCGGATGGCACCTTCATACGGACGCGGAGGGTGAGGCTGTCGACCGCGACCTCTCGCTGCTGGGGGAACTGACCGAAGCTGTCGAGCGGGGTGAACTGACGGTTCACTATCAGCCTAAGCTCGATATCGCTTCCGGCCGCATTGCCAGCGTTGAGGCGCTGGTACGCTGGGACCATCCGACGCGAGGCTTCCTGCGCCCCGACCTGTTCATCCCGCTTGCCGAGCGCAACGACCGCATCGAGGGGCTGACGCTGGCCGTGATCGAGCAGACCATTGCCGATCTGAAGGGTTGGGCGGCGCATGGGCACGCGCTGACCGCCGCGGTCAACCTGTCGGCGAAGCTGCTTAGCTCCGACAGCTTCAACGCTGATCTTATCGCGCTCTTGCATCGCACCGGCGTCGCGCCCGAACGACTGATCTTCGAGGTGACTGAGTCGGCCGCAATGGTTGAGCCGGAAGCCGCCCAGGCGGCGCTCACGCGATTCCGGGAAATGGGCGTCGCGGTCTCGATGGATGACTATGGCACGGGCCAGTCGACGCTGTCATATTTGAAGCGCTTGCCGCTCACCGAAGTGAAGATTGACCGGAGCTTCGTCCAATATGCCCATCAGAATCGTGGCGATGCCATCTTGGTACGCTCGACCGTCGACCTCGCCCACGAATTGGGGCTGAAGGTTGTTGCAGAGGGCGTTGAAGACGAAGCCTGCCTCGCTTTTCTCTCCTCTATCAATTGCGACATGGCGCAAGGATATCTCATCAGTCGTCCTGTCGATGCGAACGAGATTACCGCAATGCTATCCAGTAAGGCAGCAAAAGTCGCGTGACGATAGTCGAACCCTAGGCAGACGATATGCCCAAACGATCGATCAAAGAAATCTTGTCTATACTGCTCCTCGGCGTGCTTTATCTCACGCTAGCTGCTGCCGCGATTAAGCTGACCCGCTTCGAAGGCGGGGTTGCCTTTATCTCTGTGGCAAACGCCGCGCTCCTTGCCCGATTGCTGACGCTGCGGCCTCCGCGCTGGATGCCGCATTTGGCTAGCTGCGCACTCGCCGGGATGGTCGCAACCGCCTGGGTCGGCCTCGGGGTTGTCGCGGCCATCCCGATGGCATGCGTGAACCTTTTTGAGGTAGTAGCGGCGGCGTTAATCCTTCGGCGCGTTAGCCCGAGCCCCAGCAAGACGGGATCTCGGGCAAGCCTCCCTTGGTTTTTGTTCGCCGCAGGCGGGGCGGCTCCTGCGCTGAGTGCGTTCGGCGGCGCAGCAGTGGCGACGGTGCTTGGCGGTGACAGCTACTGGGGCAATTGGGCGCACTGGTACGCGGGCCATGCTTTGGGTGCGGTGACCTGCACCCCGATCGCCGTTTATTTCCTGCGCGGCGATGCCAAGGCTTGGGCTATGATGGCGAAGCCGGCGGCAGTAATTGAAGCGGCTGCGTTAATTCTGCTTGTCGCCCTTACCAGTGTGTTCGTGTTTGCGCAGGACGGATTTCCGCTATTGTTCCTGCCCATGCTTCCCATAATTTTGGCTACCTTTCGACTGGGTCGATTAGGTGCGGCCGCGTCTATCGTCTTGCTAACTGTGATCAGCGGATGGCTTACAATTGCTGGGCACGGACCCCTTGGTCTGTTGACCGGGCCAGTCGGCGAGCGAGTACAATTCTTTCAATTCTACTTAGCGTGCATAGTCCTCACGATACTTCCAATCAGCGCGGAACTCGCGCGCCGTAACGCACTCTATCGACGCTTGCACGAAAGCGAGGCGCGCTATCGGCTCCTCACCGAGAATTCGACCGACATCATCGTCAATCTCGATCTGAGCGGCCGCATACGGTTCGCTTCATCATCGATCCAACAGATTAACGGGTACACACCCAAAGGCGTGATCGGCCGTCGCGCTTCGCAGATGGTCCACCGGGAAGACCTGGGCGAGGTAATTAGAGCGCATGCAAGAGCTATCTCAGACCCAAATTGCACAGTCATCGCCGAATTCCGCGCTCGGGATTCGATTGGTAAGACGCGATGGTTCGAGACCCAGACCCGTGCAGTCATCGATGAGGCGGGCAGGGTAAACGGATTGGTGAGCGCGATCCGTGACGTCGACCACCGCAAATCAGTCGAGAGACGACTTCTTGCGGCGGCGATGACCGACCAGCTAACCGGCATTGCGAATCGGGGCGCGTTTGACGCGCAGCTCAATCTCGCAATTGAGCGCGCGGGACCAGATGGCTTTGGATGTGTCGCGTTGTTTGACCTCGATCATTTTAAGGCGGTGAACGATTGCTATGGTCATGCTGCGGGCGACGCGGTTCTTCGCGTCTTCGCGGATCTTGTGCGTGATCGGATGTGCGACAGGGACTTCGTCGCGCGCTTCGGCGGCGAGGAGTTCGCGGTCATTCTACCTGGTGCGACAGCCGAACAGGCCGAGTTGATCTGCGATCGGTTGCGCGTGGCTGTTGCCTCGGCCTCGATTTCGGTCGCGGGAGTCAGCATCCATGTTACCGTCAGCGGCGGTGTGGCTCGGTATGACAGAGCCGTCACAGCCGCAGGGGTTCTGGCCGCCGCCGACCGGGCGCTTTACGAGGCCAAGAAAGCGGGTCGGGATCGCTTGAGGCTAGCTGCCTAACAGGTTCAACCGACAACGGAGGTTCGAAGAAACTCGTCCCTCTGTAAACGTTGCGGATTCGCTCGAATTTTCCCTCGTATAACTCTCACGGATAAGCCCGTTCGCTTTCTAAAGTTTCAGCCATCCGACGGCATTGCAGAAATCCCGCTCTCGCCAAGAAACGGATGAACGTTAAGCGGTTGTGTAGCTTGCAATTGAATTTTGTCGTTAACCCCCCGTTTACACCATCCTGTAATAATTCCAGCACTTAAAGGGCCGGGTTTATGCCAGGATGGTTTAGCGCAAGTCGTGTCTTTCGTGATGATCATCGTGCGGCAGTGCTGCCCATGATGGCGATAGGGCTTATCCCTGTCATCATTGCTCTCGGGTCAGCAATCGACATGGGGCGGATCTACGTTGCAAAATCGGCGCTACAGGCCGGGGTTGATGCTGCGGCCTTGGCAGGCGCTCGAGCCTACAACGTATCCGGCAGTATGCCGACATCCCGCGAAAGTCAGGTTAACGCGTATTTCTTTGGCAACTTCCCGGACGGCACGATGGGTGCTCAAAACCTATCGCTGACACCGCGGTTTGAAACTGTAGCTAATCGCAATCAAACGACGGTCAAGGCGACAATAGATTTGCCAATGACGTTCATGCGCGCGTTCGGGTTCTCACAGCAATCGATAGAGGCGATAGCGACCGCTGAAATACAGCCGCACCCGCTTGAGGTCATGATGGTGCTCGATAACACTGGCTCGCTCAGGGCGAACCTGCCTGCCGATGCAACCGGGGTGATCAAGACGCGCATTTCGGCCCTCAAGGACGCCTCGCGCAGCTTTCTCGACATCCTTTATCAGGGCGCCGAGTCGCGCGCCGACCTGGCGCTCGGTTTCGTGATGTACGATATCACCGTCAACGTCGGAAAGTTGCTGCCGTCGGGAATGGTGAAGCAAAAGGCAGCCTACAACGATCAGTATATGAACTCGTATGGCGGCACATGGCCAACACAGCCGCTGGCTTGGAAGGGATGTGTCTTCGGCGACACAACCGTGCGCGACCTGACCTCTACTGTAAGTTATGCCGACCCCGGCGCTTGGGACATCGACCGCACGCTACCAGGTGAGAATGGACATCCGTCTATTGAGCCATATTTTATCCCGCCGTTCTACGTTCCTCGGATTGCTGCGAGCGCCGCCGATGCGGCAACAAAGTCCAACTCGACCGGTGATTTCTACAAATACTCGTCAGTAGAGCCTGGGTTCAACCTTTATCGGCTGCATGCGAGCTACGCCGACGCTATGCTGAATATGGACCTTTCTGGTGATAACTTTGCGTCGAATCCCTATCGGCGCTGGTTTTATCAATATTACCTCGGGCTCAATAACGGTGCTACGACGGCGGCCGACGACGTAATCACGACAACGAGTGGAGCCTACTACGATCCGTCCACCATGACGTGGGATTTCAAAACGAACACCGGAACGCCATTTAAGGTAAATTACGATCGCATTCCGCGTTTAAGTGCGGATTGGCGCGACCCAACTGCTTACCGCATCAATCCTAACGGTGGATCCACGGACAACTCCAGTCAGAACAAGACTGAAACACCCTCCCCCAATTGGCAGTGTCCGGAAGAGGCCGAGCCGATCACCTACGGTCGATCGAAGAACTACTGGCTGAACGTAGTAAGTCAGAAAAACGCCGCGATCTATCCCGCCAACGGCACACTGCATCACGCAGGTTTGTTGTGGGGATATCGATTGCTGGTCCGCGATGACATTTTCAAGCGGGTCAACCCTGTCAACGAACGGGCAAAACGTGCCTTAGTGTTCATGACAGATGGCGAGACGGCCCTGGGTACGACGCAGAACGGATATACCGACCGCACCTGGACTTTTTACGGAAATTATGCGGATGCGCCGATTAGCGCAAACGCTGGTAACTTAATCAGTCAGTCGGAGCGGCGCTTTGCTAAAACCTGTGCGTCGTTGCAGGCTGAGGCGAACCCGCCGAAAGTTTATATCGTCGCGCTGACCACTACGGACGCCGGCACGCTATCGATGTTCGAGAAATGCGCGCCTAGCCACGTTTATCGGACGTCCGACGCGGCAACCTTAAAGGCAGCGTTTGACGACATCGCGTCCGAGCTCGTCGACCTGCACCTGGTCAAATAATCATGGCCACACTGTCTCAGTGCGAGCGTGGCGTGACAATCGTCGAGTTCGCCTTTCTGTCACCGATAATGTTATTTTTGATCTGTGGGGCGGTAGAGATCGGCCACCAGATATTTGCACGCCAAGTGCTTGAAGGGTCTGTGATGGAGGCCGCGCGCGCGGCGACGGCAACTCTTGAATCAAGTGAGGCTGAACGCATTGCGGTAATGAACGCACGGATCAAGCTCGACATGAAGCAGTTTCCCGCGCCGGCTGGACGCGAGATTTCCATAGTGACGAAGGTCTATGCCGATTTTGCTTCAGTGACGCCGGAACTGTACACCGATAGCAACAAGAATGGCACATATGACTTGGGGGAGCCCTATGTTGACCGTAATAAGAACGGGCGCTGGGACGCCAGCGTGCCAAAGTCAGGAACGCTAGGCGGGCCGGGAGACGTTGTTAGCTACACTGTCACTTATCCCAAGCGTGTATTATTCGGTTTCGTCGGGGTGGTCACCGGCATGACAGACGGCGTCGTCCCACTGTCAGCGACTACTGTCGTGCGTAACGAGACGCTGAGGCGTAACTCATGATTATGAAACGACTACGCGACGACCGCCGTGGCGTCTCGTTCCTGGAATTTGGGCTTATCCTGCCAATCTTTTTAGGCTTCACGCTGACCGCGATCGAATTTGGAAACTTCGTCATGGCTACCAACCGGGTTCAACGCTTGGCCGCAATGTCGAGTGACCTGGTGGCGCAAAGCGGCAGCGGCGAGATCGGGGTCACCGAGGCGCAAATCTATGATTTGTTCAACGCGTTCGATCTTAGTGCAAAGCCCTATGATCTACGCAATTTCGGGCGCATCGTAATTACAGGGGTACAGGGAACTGATAACGACAACAACTCGATAGTCGAGAACCGGATTCTATGGCAGCGCTTCGACGGCGGCTATGCGACGATGGCGCCCCTTGTTGGCTGCAATCAGGCGAATGCACTTGCAACCTTGCCGAATGGGCGGACACTCAACCTAGACGAGGTACTGTTCCATGTCCAAATAAGCTACGAATACCAACCACTGTTTTCGATGCTACCATTTCGCATGGCGAGTCTTGACCCGGCAATCACTCGGGTTTCTATGTTCCGCGCGAGGTCTAAGGACTTCACGTCTCCGGTTCCCGACAACCGTTTCCCACCAAAGAAAAATTGCAGCAGCCCGACGGGGCTTTAGTAACCCGTTTATTGGCCTCTGCTGATGCCAGCAGTCTGTTCACGGGGTTGTTATCAACTTTCAAGCAGAGTGAGTGGCATTGCCCTTTGGAAGTTCCCTTTTTGGCGTGATGGGCTGAGGGCGAATTGGACAGCCCTTCGCATCCTTCCCGCGTATGCACCGCCAGAACAGGTAGCGCGAGCGCGACAACCGTCGCGCGGCCGACGCCAAACGATGGTCCCGTGCGTCGGCGCGATCTGGCGTACCGGCAAGTCCCCCGCCGGTTGCGATAAAAAGCCTTAGGACTTAGCCGGAATAGCGTGTGCGGACATTTGAAGGCTGAGGCGGCTTTGCCGTTCGTGCCAACGCGGAGGCGGTTTCGATCGGCACAACAAATTGTAGCCCGATCAGACCGTCCTTTGCCCAGCGGACTTGCGCACCCACTTCCGAGAGCGTTCCAATCCCGATAACGAGCGTCTCACCGACGCGGAACGTATCGCAGGCGTCGATGCATGCGCCCGCCGTGGAAAGATTGCGGACCCTGTGCATCGTCGTCGCGGCCCGCCCAAAGCGTTCCGCCGTGGCAGATAGGAACACGCTTTGACGGGGCATTCTAACTTGATGCACAGCTGTCGACATGCTGACCGTTTTTGCACGGAAAGGGTAAAGAAGCGGTGATAGCGGCGGACAGCGCTGCTGCGCGCCCGCACGACATCGCTCGACACGCAAGTTTCAAAGGTAGGCTAGCGCGTCGATGCGATCTGGCGGACGGTAAGGGTGCCGACCGAAGGGTCAAGCAAGAGAGATTTTTCTATTGCCTATTAAGGGCAGAACGATAGATTTAAATAACGCGATCGCTGATCGTTTCGGCTAACAACCCTTCCCGCTCCTTGCCCAAGCTGGGGTCAGGGGCCCGTTGTCTCGCCTGCGGATCGCAGTTCCGCATACTTTCGTGTGATCGTCGGGATGCTGTCGAGAACGAGCTGTGCCTTCCGTTGCTCTTCGTTGAGCGACTGTTGGAGGGCGCTCTGCCGCCGGCCAAAGTCACCAACTCAACGATCGCTAGCAGCGAAGTGTATACGGCGATCTCAGAATTCTCGAATGCGTAATTGGCAAGCGAGTTCTTGATGATCTCGTCAGGGGCAGGGATTTGGGCGAGAGCGGCGACGTTGCCTGTGAAACTCAAAACGGCGTCCTTCACCGTCGAAGGCGAGGTTTCGAAGTCGGTAATGTCAGCTTTTGAACACGTGCCGATTGGAAGCCGCTATTCCGGATACGGCCCAGTAGCGGCCATAAATCCCGCCCGCCCGGCCATTCCCAGACCGACACGGCACTCTATGCGCTGATGGGCATAACCGTCTGCTGCAGACACATCGGCATTGCAACTTAGACTTTGTCGGTGTGCGACAACATCTGTTGGTGCCCCGTGTGACCGATCGGCGAAGAGCACGAGAAGTGGAGTGGATGATGGAGGTCGAACGCTGACGTTCGGATGAAATTCACAAGGACCAGGTAGATGACCGACCACCCCGATGACCTGCAGGCCAAGCACCTCAAGCGCATCGCTCGGCGCGTGCGCGGGATCGCAACGAAGGCCGCCGCGGAGATCGGTGTCAAAGCCACCGTCACCATTAACCCGATGATTGATCGGCGGAGCGGCTATGATGGCTTCCGGGTGGTGTTGACCCTGGCTGACGTCGAGCTGGTGCTGTTGGTCGACGAGGTGACCGCCGGCAATGACAAGACGACGTTTCTGGCCGCCGCGATCCGCGCAAGGATCAGCGAGTTGCTGGCGCAACATGACCGCTTCGCCGAGCGCGTCGCGGCGCTCCGGGCACGGGTCGAGGCGTCGATCGATCGGGCCAACGCAGGCATGCGGCTCGCGGGGTTCAGCATGGCGCCCTTGCCGATACAGTGCCCGTTCGACTGGCGCCGTGAGGAGCTGGAAGCGGCGGTCGAGACGCTCGACCCGATGCTGCGACCGGAGGTGTCGGCGATCGGCGGTACGAACGGCCGTGATTTCGCGGGCAGCATGCGTCTTATCGCGCCGTCGCAACGACGCCGGCAGCGGCGCAAGGCCCGGCTTGACGCGCATCACGCGATGCTGGAAATCGACGCCCTGGCGGAGGCAGCGATCGCGCGCAGCGGGCGCGACCCCGCGGCAGTGATCGCCGACCTGCAGACAAAATATCGGCAGGCCGACCTTTACCGCAATGGCGATTCCGGCGTCGATGTCACTTCCGTGTCGGTCGTGTTGTGGGAAGGGCGCATTTCCTTGTGTGCCCGGCTGGCGACGACGTCGCCGACCGCGCTTATCCATGGGTCGGAGCTGCGGCTCGATCGGGCGCTGAACGACAGTGATCTGCAGCATGTGGTCGGCCTGTCAGCGGCCACTCTGCTGGACGGCGAGCCACTGCTCGGCGACGCGGTGATCACCTCGGCGCGGGCGCGCGGTGACCGTTATACCGACGTCCGGCTCGGCATGCGCCGACGGTTCATTCAGGTGGACGAGCTGCAAGCCGCCTGAGCGGTCGCGACGCCATTTCACTGCCCCCGTAAGACACAAGCCCGAGCGTCCGGGGCGACGCTCGGGCTTTTTATGTACGACCCTGTGATCTTCGATCACGATGCGGGATTGCCTGGCTCTTCATCTCCGTCGGCCGATGCGCCGACATCCAATCCGTCGAGCACTAACCCATAGTCGTTGCGCAGGCCTTCGCGCCGCACGCTGGTGCGGCGCTGGTCGTGATTGCGCATGGTGCGTTTTGCTCGGAGGCTGAGCGGCGTGCCATCCCGCTTCGCCTCGGTCCGCTCGGCTTCGACCGCGGCATAGGCCTCGGTCAGCACCTTGTGGATCGCGTGGTGCAGCTTGATCTCGACGCCAGCGTCGCCGGCAAGAAAGTCGAGCAGCTCCATGATCGTCCGCGCCGTGTCCTGGCGGTTGGTGATATGCTCGTCGATCCACGCGCGGCCATGCTCGTCGAGCGCTGCCTCGAACGCCGCGTCGCGCCGCTGATAGGTGCTGATCGCGCGCAATAGCGTGAACGCCGGCCCCATTGCGAAGGCACCCGCAAGCAGCTTCGCCTCATCGATCCGGAGGCGGTAGCAGACCGCCGCGCGCAGATGCGCGTCGGCGTGCCTGACCGCCAGCTCGCACTCCTCAAAATTGGCTTCGGCCTCGGCCAACTTCTCGCGCGCGACCGTAACCTGCTGCGCGGCCAGCTCGCGCCGGTCGACCGCCGACTGCCATGCGCCGCGCGCCGACTTTTTCTGCCCGCGCTCGGGGTCGGTCAGGCGGTCGGCTGACGCCGGTGCGCGACCGCCCTCGATCCAGTCGAGCCACTGCCGCGCATCGATTTCCGCGGGCAGGATTTCGAGCGCCCGCGCCATCAGCCACGCATCGCGTTCGCCGCCGTCGACAAGCTCGGCGACGCGCTCGATCGTCAAAGGATCTTCCTTGCCGAGCAGAACGAGTTCGGCCAGCACCTTGACCAGTGCCTGCGCCACTTCGGGCGGCTGCTTGCCGATGTTGAATGCGTTCATGGTGCGACCTTTCCTGTCCGGTGCCCGACGAGGGGCGACCGGCGGAAATTACGGTCGATCGACACCCCCTTCAGGGTAACCTGAACCGCAGACACGGCCTCACGCACGCGAGGCGCGCAACGGGCGCGTGCGACACGCACAAGCGGATGTGCCACGCGCGTGCGCATGCGCCACACGCATGCGAGTGAGGGAGGAAAGGAGGAAGGTTTTGCGCAATAAGGTAGTCGTCGGCGACTACCGATGGATGGGGGGAGCAGGATGCCGCTCAGGCCCAGTGGGCGAACGATCGCCCGAAAAATGGCCGGTCGTCGAGGCCGCGGTCCGGCAGGCATCGCGTTGGTCCGCCGCTGTCGCTCCGGAAGGCGAGAAGGTTTATTTCTGAGAAGGTCTGGCCGGCGCGGCGTGTCGGAGTCATCCTATTGCCATGACCTGAGCTTCGAGAGCCACCGTGAACCTGTCCGAGCGCCTGTTCCACGCCAATGCCGCCGTTCGCGCGATGATCTCGCGGCAGGCGCTGGAGGAGCTCGGCGGGGCGAAGCCCGGGCGGCGGGTCAAGGCTGAGAAGCGATTGGAACGGCATCGCCAGGGCGGGGGATTGTCACGCCGGAATATCGACCTGAGTTTTCCGGCACCGCCACGCTGGCGACCGATGACAACGGCCGGTGCGACGAGCTTTCACTTCTCGCTATCTTCCGTGAGCAACGTCAGGCCGGCAGGCAGGAAGGCGCCGAATGGTGCCCTGGCGTTCGAGCGTTACATCACAGCGGAACAGGACCGGGCGACGGTCAACGAACGCTACGTCGTCGATAGAGACGAGGGTGTAGAAGGTAAGTCGCGAACGGCCTTCGTGGTCAGCAACATCTCGCGCGATGCGGCGGAGCGCGAGCGGTTCTGGACGGCGGTGAGTGCCGCCGCCTCGACACCATCGCCGCCAAGCTTGTGGGTCCGACCGGCTTGCGGCGACCTGTCGGAACTGATCCGCCTGAACGAAAACCCGGCCACGCCGCGGTCGGTTTGCAAAGGGCTGCTGAAAGTCATCGGTGCGTCGAATGCCGGGAGCAAACCGACATGCCGTCGTGTCCATCGCATCGAACTCGATGACCACGCTCTGGCGTGGGCAGAGGCGCTGGACATCAGCCGGTATGGATCGCGTCGCGATGAGCGGTTGATCCACTTCGTCCGTCCGCGCGGCGGGGTCCTACAATGGCAAATCGAAGCCGAATTTCCGGATGAACTCGGCGACCACGACAACCGCGCAATCGCCGAGGCCTACGGCTCATTGCTTGATAAGTTGGGACTGAAGTACACGATAGCGGCACACGAGCCGACGCACCGCAACGACCCGCGAAATCGCCATCCGCACATCTTGATCTACCCAGGCGTATGTCGTCAGGGGTGTGATGGCCAGTGGGAGTTTCGCGGCGGCAAATTGCAGCCTGGCGATCTCGCCGCCCGATTGGGCGGGGCGACCCGGGAAGAGCTCCTCCGCCTGAGTTTTAAGCAGCGGTCCGCTGCCGACGTCGCCGCGCTGCGACATGCCTTTGCAGAGATCGTCAACGACCGGCTGACCGCCTGCGGTGTCCGTCGTCGCTACGATCCGCGAACCTATAAGGAGATGGGGATCGATCAGGTACCCGGCGAGCACTTGGGCAGCGCCGCGGCCGCACTGGTCGACGCCGGTTTTGCGGTTGAGATCGACCGTCGCAATGCGGTGAAAGCCTGGTCCGCACGACAACGGCTAGCAGAGCGGGAGATCGCCGCCGAGCTCGATCGGCACGACGTCATTCTGCACAAGCTCGATGCTGCCGCACCGGCCGGCGACGAAGACGAGTTGGCCAGATTGCGCCGGGCCTATGAGAACGCTCGCGACCGTCTGGCCACGACCCTACGCGCCGTAGCAGATTGGGATCTTTCGACCGAGATGGCCCGGTCCGCGGCAGAGCGCCTGGCGGCGAAAACCTCCGACATTCTGGCCGCAATCGAGGACGGTTCGGCCAGCCCCGCGGAGGCGCGAGCGGTCGCGACTTATCGTGCGCGCAGCGAGATCGCGTGTGCACATCTCGACGCCGTGCACGAAGCGATTGAGCCGCACGGCGATACGGTGCGCGCGGCGCGACGCGAGGTCGCCGATCTTCGTCAACACCTCGCCCAATTCGATCGGCAGATCAATGAAACGATCGAGCGGCGGAGCGTTCCTCAGGCGAATGAGTGGGCGGCCCGGCGGTGGGGCGAGGGCACCGTTTTATTGCCTGCCCACCATCCCGAGCCACGCGATACCGAGGCGCATTTCGATGCGCTCGTCGAGCATCTGTCCCGGCAGCGGTCGGTCGAGTGGTCGACTCCGGCAGACCGCTTCGTCTTCATCGTTCGATCGGGTAGCAAGAGCGAACGATATGTCGCTACTGGACTACGCCAGGCTGACCGCGCGTTGATCGCGCAACAGCCCTACAAGCGGCGGTTCGATGCCGTAGTGCAAGAGGCCGGCAAGCTGCAGGACAAGGAGATCGGGCGCGTCATCGACTACATCGCGGCCCACGGTGAGGCGTCACTGCTCGGATCTGACGGAGGCGCACCGCATCGGACCGTCAGGCGCCACTACAGGCTATACCGGCATCATCCCAGGTTCGGCGATCTGCTGCCGAGCGCGCAGGCCAGATTCGATGCCTCACAACGGCCTGTGGTGAAGCCGCAACCGGTAGAGGCGTCACCCGCCGCCGCGCTGATCGTAGAACCCGCCCCCGTTGCGCTCACGGCTTCGAAACAGCGGCCGATCGAGTTGCCCCCTCCCGTGACGGCGGTAGTGATCAAAGCTGCTCATTCAATGACGACGTCCCGGAATCTCAGCGAGGCAAATGCCAAGGCCAGCGCCGTCGCGTCGGCATCGCAGGCCGTGACGAATACGACTATTCAATCGGCGACGCGCATCCCGCCACATATATCCGCCGATGCTGACAGAGGCGGCGATAAACCGGATCAAGGAAAGGACTCTATGTCTCCTCGGATCCGTCCGGATGCGCCGCTGCGCGAAGCTAGCGATGACAAAGTTGAACTCGGCTACGGTGATGGACCGACGCTGCCACCCAAGGCCAGTTCTCCATCGCCAGTTGGCCCGCAGACAGTCGAAAGCGCCGAGGTTGAAGCGATCAATCGACCGTCGCTGCAGACGCCCGACGAGCGTCAGAAACAGATGGAATCGCTGACGCGCGAAGCCGTGCCGACGCAGGTCGCCTCACCTTCCGACACCGCGGACGAGAAACACGAATCCGCCGCAGTGCCGGCAACGCTGGATGACTCTGTTGTTGCTAATCGAGAAGCGCTTGAGGCCAGAGCCGACGCTAAAATCGCTCCCAAGCTTACAACAGCACCGACGCCGCCGAGACGTCGTCCGCAATCATCGCCAGAAAGCGACGAAGTTACTTCTCGACCGACGCCGATGGAGCAAGCTCGCCGCCTCGCACAACAGCGTGGGCCGATATCCTCTACCGCCACGGTTTCGTCACCGACCACCACGTCGCCGTTCGTTTCAAATCGCAAGGCCGAACGGCTAGAGCTGGCCCGGCAAGTCGTAAGCGACTTCCGAGAACATACACTCTATCAGCGCCTGTCGACGGCAGACCTCAAAGCCTTCGAAGCCGCGCTCGTCGGCCCGATGACCGATCTGGTGAACGGGCGTATTTCTCTCAGGATTGAGAATGGCAAGCTGCTCGCTGCAAGCCGGCATGAGGAGATCATCGATCGACTTCGCGTCTTCGCCACGGTCGATTGCGGTTACTGGCTTCTGGCCCAGGCGGCGACAGTCATGCCGGCCGAACCGCAGACCGGCGAGGAGTGGGCGGTGATCGATCAGACAGGCGTGGCTGCCGCCGCGCCAGCACCACGGGACCACGGCCGCGGGCACTAACGATGGTAGAGCGCCATCGATTTATCGGTGGCGCGAAGAGGATTGGGAAGGAGCCTAAGGCTGTACCGTGAGGTGAAATTTCCCCGTGCGCCTCGCACGCTCGCAGCCGGCGGCAGCGCCGAACGAGAAGACCTTCAAGTGACCAACGACAATCGCATGCGCCGCCTAGCGGATGTGCAAATTATCGGCGCGACCCTCGCGCTCGTGAAAGCCGCCGGATGGACGGTAGAGAAGGACGCCGCGACCGCGCTGCCGATCGACTTCTGGAATTATCTCTACGTGCCGGAGGCTTCGTTATTGCTCGTGCCGGCCATCGAAGACCCACGGACGATGGGTGGATCGGTTGCTGCCGGTGTCCGCGCGGCACGTAGCGACGCGCTGGTCGTGTCGCTCGGCCAAGGCGCCGATGGTATTCGGCATATGTCGATGTCGATCTGCCAATGGTCGATGCTCGAAACCCATTGGCATGGACCGCACTTGCCGTGGCTGGCAGCTGACGGCGCCGTGTGGTTGGTGCCCGATCACCGCGCACCCGTTGATGCTCAGCCTTCGTTCCGTCTTGGCGACGACGCTCTCGATCTGCGCTCAGCGCCCTTCACCAATCATATCGATCACCGTCGTGGCCTCATCGCCGCGCGCGATCTGATCAATCAGGCTCTGGAGGGCTGAGCGATGGATTGGATCAGCCCTGCGAACGCGATGAGCATGGTGTTCGACGACCCAGCACGAGTCGGACCGGACTCGGATTTCGGCTTCGCCCTGCTTTGGTCGGGCGATGGCAAGGGCGGCAGTCATCGCACTGCCGACCTTGCCCGCGCGAAGTTACAGCCCCGGAAGCCCTCCGCAGCTGATATCAAGGCTGCGGGACCAGAGTGGGCGGTCACCGCCGCCGACCATCGGCTGCTTCTGGCCGATGGCGTGGCTGATGTTTGCGGCGCCCGGGTGTTCTTCGAAAGCTATGACGCAGCGGTACGGCCTGGTCAGAACCTCCTCGCCGTGGTGCAGACGTTGCGCTTTCCGCCGTCGCTGCCCCGTCATGCTATGATGCACGCCGCCTACATGTACGTGGCGCTGTGCCTACAGCCGAAGGCGCTCAGCAGCCTGATTGTGCAGCACATGCCTTCGGACATTCGATCGAATCGCGCACCGCACCTTCACATCGTAACGCCCGTTCTGACCCATCACTTGTCCGGATACAGCGCTGTCCATCCAATGTTCGAAGATACACCTGCTGTAATGCACCGTTCCTTTGCGTCGGACTGGCAACGTGTACGCCAGGCGCTGGCAACGCTGTCTACTGCTTAGGGTCAGGACCCATTGATGTGGGAGGCGCGATCTGATTCAGGCTCCGTGAGGAGAGAGTGGATGAGCGACCTGTACTGGCTGACGGATGAGCAGATGGCGCGTCTGCAACCGTTCTTTCCCAAGAGCCATGGCAAGCCTCGGGTCGATGATCGGCGGGTGCTCAGCGGCATCATTTTCGTCAATCGCAACGGGCTACGCTGGTGTGATGCACCGAAGGACTATGGGCCGCACAAGACGCTCTACAATCGCTGGAAGCGGTGGAGCGAGAGGGGTATTTTCCTGCGAATGATGGAAGGTCTCGCGGCAGCGGAGGCCGTGCCGAAGACCGTCATGATCGACGCGACCTACCTGAAGGCACACCGCACGGCATCGAGTCTGCGGGTAAAAAAGGGGATCTCGGCCGTCTGATCGGCCGCACGAAAGGCGGCATGAACACCAAACTGCACGCCGTCAGCGATGCGGACGGGCGGCCCTTGAGCTTCTTCATGACCGCCGGGCAGGTCAGCGACTACACCGGCGCGGCAGCCTTGCTCGACGATCTGCCGAAAGCACAGTGGCTGCTTGGCGACCGTGGTTATGATGCCGATTGGTTCAGAGACGCCCTGGAAGCCAAAGGCATCCAGCCCTGCATCCCGGGCCGCAGATCGCGCAACGAGCCGGTCAGATACGACAAGCGCCGCTACCGGCGCCGCAGCCGCATCGAGATCATGTTCGGCCGTCTGAAGGATTGGCGCCGCGTCGCAACTCGCTACGACCGCTGCCCAACCGTCTTCTTCTCTGCCGTCGCCCTCGCGGCCACCGTCATCTTCTGGCTATGACCAATGAGTCCTGACCCTAATTCGCGCGTACATCGACTGCCTGTGCGGGTTGAAACCCTCCGCAGGCAGTCGCCGAGGTTCGGTCCCCGTGACACCAGCGCCCAGCCCTTCCTCACGGTAGAGCCGCTGGGTCTTCTTGCGGTTGATCGTAATGCCGTCTCGGCGCAGCAGGATGTGCAGCCGTCGGTAGCCAAACCGCCGGCGCTGCTGCGCCAACTCACGCAAACGCGACCGCAGGTCGCTATCATCCGTCCGGCAAGACCGATACCGCATGCTCGTGCGGTCCGCCACGACGACAGCACACGCCCGCCGCTCGCTCATCCCGAGTGTCGCCTGGAGATGAGCGACCGCTTGCCGCTTCGCGGCGGGCGTCTCCACTTTTTTGACAGCAGGTCTTTCAACCCCGCATTGTCGAGCATCGTGTCCGCAAGCAGCCGCTTGAGCCGCGCGTTCTCCTCTTCGAGCGACCGCAGGCACTTCGCGTCAGATACCTCCAGGCCGCCGAACTTCGCCTTCCATGCATAGTAAGTCGCGCTCGACATGCCGTGCTTGCGGCACAGCTCCGTCACCACGCACCCGCCTCGGCCTCCTTCAGGATGCCGATGATCTGCTCTTCCGAAAACTGCTTCCGCTTCATTCCGTCCGTCCCTTCGAGGGGCCGGTCTCTAGTTCCAGGTGGATGAAGAAACGGGGGTCACGTCATACCGCTTGTATCGAGCCGGGTCTGCCAGCCATCTGCTGCCGCAACGCCCGATGACCGTTCTGGGTGGAAACTGGTGTGGCCGCCTTGGGGTGGTGTGACCAGGGACCTGCTTTTCATTCATAATAGCCGATTTCGTAGCAACGCGTAGCGGTCATTCTAGATATCCGCACCATTTTACGGCCAGCGCATTAGCTTTGACGATGCCAGCGCGACAGAAAATACGCGCTCCGGCCACAGCTTATATTCTCTATAGAAAAAAACTTTCCGATATGCGAAAGCGTTCGGATGGGGGGAGGACGAACCGGGCCTGGTATGAGCGAAAAAGCAATCTCATCGCCGTTTTTCGACCAGAGGCGTCTGTCTGCGTGGCTGAACCTTCAGGCGCCGGAGGTCGGGGACGTTGAATCCGTCGAACGATTCGCAGGTGGCCAGTCTAATCCAACGTTTGCACTGCATGCCGCCGGCGGACGCTATGTCTTACGTCGGAAGCCGCAAGGCGCGCTGCTCAGGGGTGCGCACGCCGTAGAACGCGAAGCTCGGGTGCAGAGCGCGTTGTACGCGGCAGGATTTCCAGTGCCGCGCATCATTGCCACCTGCGAAGATGCGGGCGTCGTAGGATCGCCGTTCTACGTAATGGCGCTCGTGGAGGGGCGGATGTTTTGGGAGTCGTCCTTTGCGGCGGCGTCGCCGAGCGAGCGGCCGTTGCTCTTCGATGCGATGAACGCCACGCTCGCGCGGTTGCACGCGATCCGACCGGGGGACGTGGGTCTCGGTGACTATGGTCGGCCTGACCGATATGTCGAGCGCCAGATCGCCCGCTGGTCGGCGCAGTATCGCGCGGATGGCGGCGCCGGGCGGGTGCCGGAACTCGAAGCGCTTGCCGCATGGTTGCCGACGGCGGTGCCTAAAGATGAAGAAACCGCGATCGTCCACGGCGATTTTCGCGTTGATAATCTGATTTTTGCGCCTGACCGGCCCGAGATTGTCGCGGTAATCGACTGGGAACTATCGACGCTGGGGCATCCGATCGCGGATTTCGCCTACCATCTCATGATGTATCGGTTGCTACCGAGCTTTCCTGGCGGCCTGCTCGGTGTCGATATCTCGGCAGCGAGGCTTCCGACAGAAGCTAGTTATGTGGAGCGCTATAGCGAGCGTACCGGGCGCAAAGGCGTCGCCGATCTTGATTTCTACCTTTGTTATAACCTGTTCCGCTTCGCAGCGATCATTCACGGCATCAAGGGTCGAATGCTGCGCGGTAACGCTTCGTCGGCGGAGGCGGGTCGCCTGGTCGAGCAACTTCCAACGATTGCTCGCCTCGCTCATGAACAGGGTGTTCGTGCCGGAATGCCCGCGTGACCGAGCGTGTCCAGACGCGCGATGGTGAACTCGCGCTCGACCGGTTGGGACCGGAGACCGCGCCAGTGGTCGTCCTGCTGCACGGAGGCGGGCAGACGCGGTATAGCTGGTCGGGGGCCGCGGAGCAGCTTGCGGCAAACGGCTATCATGTGCTCAATTTCGATGCGCGGGGGCATGGCGAGAGCGCCTGGGCATCGGACGGCTGCTACACCCTCGATGCCAGAGCCGAGGATTTGCGCGCTATCCTTGGTGACGCGCCCGTTTATGCTCTGATCGGTGCCTCGTTGGGCGGTGCGACCGCGATCCATGCGGTCGCGCTTGGCCTGCGCCCACAAGCGTTAGTGCTTGTCGACGTCGTTCCCAATGCCGAGCGCGCCGGGATCGAACGCATCCGGCGCTTCATGCTTTCGGCGCCCGACGGCTTCGCCTCACTCGACGAGGCGGCCGATGCCGTCGCGGCGTATAATCCCGAGCGCCCGCGACCCCGCGATCCCGAAGGGCTGCGCCGCAACCTGCGCCTACGAGACGATGGCCGACTTCACTGGCATTGGGATCCGGCGATCCTCGGCGACGAAAAAGCGACAATGCGATCGGTGCTTGCGGCATCGAGCCGCAGGCTTGCCGAAGTGGCAGATCTACGGACGCTGCTGGTGCGGGGTCTGCGCAGCGATGTTGTAAGCGACGCGAGCGTTGCGGCGTTTCGGGAGATGCTGCCGTCGCTCGAAGTCTTCAATGTAGCAGGCGCTGGCCACATGGTTGCGGGCGACCGTAACGACGCGTTCAATACCGCCGTTCGCGCTTATCTGGAGAAGCACATGCCACCGCTAGCACGGGTCGCTCTATGACCGCGCCATTCGATTGCAGCGGACGGGTTGCGCTGGTCACCGGGGCATCGTCGGGTATCGGTCGGCGCTTCGCGACTATCCTGGCGCAGGGTGGCGCTGCGGTCGTGGTCGCAGCGCGCCGCGCGGACATGCTCGCCGAGTTGGAGGCGGAGATCCTAGCCGCCGGTGGCCGTGCGCGGGCGGTGGCGATGGACGTCGCTGACGAGACATCGGTGATCGCGGCGTTCGATGCGGCAGCCGCTGCCTTCGGCCCGGTCGACACGGTGATCGCAAATGCCGGGATGAACGCCCCTGGCAGCGCGCTCGGCCTGGACGTTGATGCGCTCGACCGACTGTTGTCGGTGAACGTGCGGGGCGTATTCCTGACTGCGCGTGAGGGCGCGCGGCGGATGGTGGCGGCCGGTTCGAGCGAGCACGGTCGCGGGCGGATCGTGCTGGTCTCGTCGATAACCGGCGCCTGGGTACCGACAGGCACAGCCGCCTACGCCGCGTCGAAGGCGGCTGTGAATCAGATGGGTCGTGCGCTGGCAAACGATTGGGCCGGAAAAGGGATCAACGTCAACGTCCTCGCGCCGGGCTATATGATGACTGAGTTGACCGATGACATGTGGGAGTTGCCGATGGGCCAGAAACTGCTGGCGCGCTTTCCACGTCGCCGCATTATGTCGGCAGCGGCGCTCGATCCGATGCTGCTCTATCTGGCATCGGACGCGAGCGCTGAAGTGACCGGCTCCGTATTCACCATCGACGACGGTCAGACGCTGTGAGCGCGCGTGCCGAGGAGATCGCAGGCCGGGTCGAGGCCTTCGTGCGCAATACGGTGGCACCGTTCGAGCGCGATCCACGCTGCGGCGCGCACGGACCCTCCGAAGATCTGGTGGCCGAGTTGCGCGGGCTTGCACGAACGGCGGGCGTACTCACGCCGCATATCTTGCCTGGCGGAGAGCATTTGCATCACCGTGAAGTGGCGATCGTGCTTCGCAAGGCCGGGCTCTCGCCGCTCGGGCCCGTCGCGGTCAACGTCGCGGCGCCAGACGAGGGCAACATGTATCTGCTCGGCGCGCGCGCAACCGATGAGCAGAAGGCACGCTTCCTCGCGCCACTGATCGCCGGTGAGGCGCGATCGGCGTTCTTCATGACCGAACCGGCTGTCGAGGGCGGCGCGGGCAGCGACCCTTCGATGATGCAGACGACGGCCATGCGCGACGGCAACCACTGGCGGATCGACGGGCACAAGGCTTTCATCACGGGTGCGGACGGAGCGCGCGTCGGAATCGTGATGGCGAAGGCCGACGAAGGCGCCTGCCTGTTCCTGGTCGACCTGCCCGATCCCGCGATCCGGATCGAACGCGTGCTCGACACGATCGACAGCTCGATGCCCGGCGGTCACGCGATCGTTGCGATCGACGGGCTGCGTGTGCCTGCCGACCAGATGCTTGGCGAGCCTGGCGATGGGTTCAAGCTTGCGCAGGTGCGGCTCGCCCCGGCACGCCTGACGCACTGCATGCGGTGGCTGGGCGCCTGCACACGGGCGAACGAGATCGCAGTCGACTATGCGAACCGCCGCCACGCGTTCGGCAAGCCGCTGGTCGATCACGAGGGCGTCGGTTTCATGCTGGCCGAGAACCTGATCGATCTGAAACAGGCCGAACTGGTGATCGACTGGTGTGCCGGCGTGCTCGATGGCGGATCGCTGGGCACCGCGGAAAGCTCTATGGCGAAGGTTGCGGTGTCCGAGGCGTTGATGCGGATCGCCGACCGGTGTGTCCAGGTGATGGGCGGTACGGGGGTCAGCGGCGACACGATCGTCGAGCAGGTGTTTCGCGAGGTCCGCGCGTTTCGCATCTACGACGGACCGACCGAAGTTCACAAATGGAGCCTTGCGAAGAAGATCAAGCGCGACTGGAAAGCGGCGCAGGCATGACGACGGGCGATGTCGTGATCGTTGGTGCGGGCCACGCCGGCGCGGCCTGCGCGATCACCCTACGGCAACAAGGTTTCTTGGGATCCGTCCACGTCATCGGGGCCGAGAACGAGCTGCCTTACGAACGACCGCCACTGTCGAAGGAGTATCTGCAGGGCGACAAGCCGTTCGACCGGATGCTGATCCGCCCGCCCGGCTTCTGGCGCGACCGTGATATCGTGTTCCAGCTCGGAACTCGGGTTACCACGGTCGATCCTGACGCCCGCACGGTTCGAACCGATGCCGGCGATATCATCGGATTCGGCGATCTCGTGTGGGCGACCGGCGGCGAGCCGCGTCGGTTGACCTGCGACGGCCATGATCTGGCGGGCGTGCACACCGTCCGCACCCGAGCCGATGCCGATCGCATGCGCAGCGAACTGCCCGGTGTCGAGCGCGTGGCGGTGATCGGCGGCGGGTATATCGGTCTCGAAGCCGCGGCGGTCATGGCGAAGGCTGGCAAGTCGGTCGTGCTGCTCGAGGCACTCGACCGCGTGCTGTCACGTGTGGCGGGGGCCGCGTTGTCGGACTTCTTCGAAGGCACGCACTGCGCGCACGGTGTCGATGTCCGCGTCGGAACGATGGTCGAATGTCTGCTCGGCTCCGGGCGCGTCGAGGGCGTGCGACTGGTCGGCGGTGAAGTCATCGCGGCCGATCTGGTCGTCGTGGGTGTCGGCATCGTGCCCGCAGTCGACCCGTTGCTGGCGGCGGGTGCAGAGGGCGGAAACGGCGTACGCGTCGACGCGCAGTGTCGCACGACCCTGCCGCATGTCTTCGCGATCGGCGATTGCGCGCTCCACGCCAACCGCTTCGCCGACGGGGCGGCGATCCGGCTGGAGTCGGTGCAGAATGCCAACGATCAGGCGACGGTGGCCGCTCGCGCGATCGTCGGCCATGCGATCGACTATGACGTCGTGCCGTGGTTCTGGTCGAACCAGTATGACCTCAAACTCCAGACGGTCGGGCTGTCGTCCGGGCATGACGTCGCGGTGGTCCGCGGCGATCCGCAGACCGGCAGCTTCGCGGTCGTCTATCTCAAGGACGGGGCAGTGATCGCGCTCGACTGCGTCAACGCGGTCAAGGACTATGTCCAGGGACGCAAGCTGGTCGAAGGTCGGGTGCGCGCCGATCCGGCGGCGCTGGCCGATTTGACCGTGCCGCTAAAGACGTTAGCCCAGGAACAAGGATCTCAACCATGACCGATGCCCTGATCATCGATGCCGTCCGTACGCCACGCGGCATCGGCAAGGCCGGCAAGGGCGCGCTTGCCCATATGCATCCACAGCATCTGGCGGCGACTGTGCTGCGGGCGATAGCGGAGCGCAATGCGATCGACACGGCGGACGTTGACGACATCATCTGGTCGACCTCGACGCAGCGTGGCTTACAGGGCGGCGATCTCGGGCGGATGGCGGCGCTCGATGCGGGCTACGATATCAAGGCATCGGGGGTGACGCTCGATCGCTTCTGCGGCGGCGGCATCACTTCGGTCGCCCTGGCGGCGGCGCAGATCATGAGCGGGATGGAAGACCTGGTCATCGCCGGCGGGACCGAAATGATGAGCTACACCGGTGCGGTCGCCGCCGAGGACATGGCCGAGGGCAAGCCGGCGACGCTGATGGGATCGCATAATGCCCGCCTCGATGCCGCGCACCCGCAGTCGCACCAGGGCGTGTGCGGCGATGCGATCGCATCGATCGAGGGCATCAGTCGTGAGGACCTCGACGCATTCGGGCTCGACAGCCAGCGCAAGGCTGCGCGCGCGATCGCCGAAGGAAGGTTCGAGAAGTCGGTCGTGCCGGTGATCAACGACGACGGGACGGTCGTGCTCGACCGCGACGAATATCCGCGACCCGAGACCACGTCGGAAGGTTTGGCGCAATTAAAGCCCGCGTTCGCCGGCCTCGCCGACTGGGCATTCGACGACAGCGGCACGACGTTCCGCCAGCAAATCAACCGGCGGTATCCCGACGTCGATATCCGGCCGGTCCATCACGCCGGCAACTCGTCAGGCGTGGTCGATGGAGCCGCAGCGCTATTGCTGGCGTCGCCCGACTATGCGGCGCAGCATGGCCTGAAGCCGCGCGCACGGATCGTCGCGACCGCGAATATTGGCGATGATCCCACGCTGATGCTCAACGCCCCTGTGCCGGCGGCCCGGAAAGTGCTGGCGAAGGCCGGGTTGACCAAGGACGACATCGACCTGTGGGAGATCAACGAGGCCTTTGCGGTCGTCGCCGAGAAGTTCATTCGCGATCTCGAGCTCGATCGGTCTAAGGTGAATGTGAATGGCGGATCGATCGCCCTTGGTCATCCGATCGGTGCGACGGGCGCGATCCTGATCGGAACGGTGCTCGATGAGCTTGAACGTACCGGCGGGCGCTACGGCCTTGTGACCATGTGCGCAGCGGGCGGCATGGCGCCTGCGATCATCATCGAACGAGTTTGAAGGGCTGGCACATGAACATTTCGAACGACATCGCCGCGGTGGTGACCGGCGCCGCATCGGGCCTGGGCGCAGCGACCGCGCGGGCGTTGGCGGCCAAGGGCGCAAAGGTCGCAATCTTCGACTTGCAAGCGGAAAAAGGCGCGGCGCTGGCAGCCGAGATCGGCGGCGTGTTCTGCGAAGTAGACGTGACATCGGACGACAGCGTTGACGCGGGCTTCGCCAAGGCGCGCGCGGCGCACGGGCAAGAGGCGGTGCTGGTGTGCTGCGCTGGCACCGGCAACGCGATCAAGACTGCCAGCCGCGCGAAGGAAGACGGGAGCATCAAGCACTTCCCGCTCGACGCGTTCGAGCGGATCATCCAGATCAACCTGCTCGGCACGTTCCGCTGCGTCGCGAAATCCGCGGCGGGGATGCTGACGCTTTCACCTGGCAAGGATGGTGAGCGCGGCGCCATCGTCATGACGGCAAGCGTCGCAGCAGAGGATGGTCAGATGGGACAGGCGGCCTATTCGGCGTCGAAGGGCGGCGTCGCCGGCATGACGCTGCCGATCGCGCGCGACCTGATGAGCGAGGGCATTCGCGTCAACACCATCCTGCCGGGCATCTTCGCGACCCCGCTGATGCTCGGGATGGGCGACAAGGTCGTCGACGCCCTGTCGGCAACCGTGCCGTTCCCCAAGCGGCTGGGCGATCCGGCCGAGTTCGCGCATCTGGCGGTGACGATGATCGAGAACGGATATTTCAACGGTGAGCGCGTCCGCCTCGACGGCGCGATCCGCATGGCGCCTCGCTAACCCAAAGCGCGCGACGCGACCGCAAGCGCGGTCAGATGGAAAACAGCTTCGCTAGGCTCGTCATGCGCGCGCTGACGTCGGCGATCCGATCGTCGTCGAACCGCGCTTCGAAGTCGCTGGCGGTCAGCCCATAAAGCGGGCGTCCGTCGCCGCCCGATATGATGACGCCGATCGACACGATGCCGGGATACAGCGTTCCGCGATCGATGCCGTACCCCGTCTCGCGCGCCGTGCGAACCTGTTCGACATAGTCGTCGGCGCTGATCGGGCCCTCCCACCTCAGTTTCCTGAACGCCGCGCGAAGCTGGGGATCGGTCATCTTGAGATATGCCGCCATTGCGCGACCGACAGCGCCCATCATGATCGGCAGGCGCTGTTTCACCGGCATGTCGAGCCGCATCGGCTGATCCGATACCGCCCGTTCGATCAGGATCATGCGGTCGGGTGTCGCCTGCCATATCCCGACCAGGCACGATGTCTCGGTTGCGAGACGATTGAGTTCGGGCCTGATCTCGGCGACCAAGCTGTGTCCCAGAAGCTTGCGAGACAGCGTGAGCAGTCCGCCGCCAAGCGCATAGGTCTTTGACGGCTCATCGAAGTTAACCAGCTTCTCGACTACCAACGTCCGCAGGATGTTGAATGCTGTCGATGGGTTGATCTTGGTCTCCCGCGCCAATGCGCTGACGCCCATCGGTTTGTCGCTGACCTCGAGCGCGTGAAGCAGCTTGACCGCCTGTACGACCGCTCCCACGAGCTTGACATTGCTATCGTCCGGATTGCCCATGCGGCATCGCTATTGGCTGGAGCAGGTTCGGTCAATTAGGGCGGCCTCGCCAGCGGCCTGCTTTGCCGTGCTCGTCAGCCCGGTGCGCGGCAGCGCGCGTGCGGGCGCGGGGGAAGCCGATACATACACCATCTTTCTCATGTCGGAATGTCATTCTCTATTGTTGACACGGTTCGTCAGGCATGTGACGTTTGTCTCCTGATCGGACCTGGTGGGCCGGTCGAGACGGAAAAAATCGAGAGCGGACGTTATGGTGGCCAGCAAGCCTGTGGCGCTGGCAAGCTGCAAACGATCCGATCCGGCGAGAGGATGGATCGCATGCACACTTCCAGCACGGCCGAAGTCGACATTCCGTCGCACGTGCGCCCCGAGCAGGTTCACACCTTCGATATCTACAGCGATCCCCGACTGCTAAAGGATGTCCACACCGGCTACCGCGCTTTGCAGCTCGAAGCGCCAGAGATTTTTTTCACGCCGCGCAACGGCGGCCATTGGATGGTGACCCGCTACGACCTGATCGAGACGGTCATCAAGGACACCAACAATTTTTCGAATCGCGAACTCGAAGTTCCGAAAACGCGCAGCCCGTTCGTCGCCATTCCGATCAACCTCGATCCCCCCGAGCATACGCCGTACCGCAAGATGCTCATGCGGCATTTCACACCGCGAATGGTCGCCGATCTCGAAACGCAAATGCATGACTGGGCGACGCGGCTGATCGACAAGGTCTATGATGCGGGGACGTGCGACTTCGCCGAGCAGCTTGGCGCGCTCTATCCGGTCACGATCTTCATGGAACTGGCCGGTTTGCCTCTCGATCGCTACGTGGAGTTCCGCGAGATCGTAACGGAATTTTTCAGTCACATCACCAAAGAGCGTCGTATCGAACTGCAGCGGCAGATTTTTTTCGAACTCGAGACGGTGTTCCGAGCGCGTATGGAGAAGCCGCGCGACGACCTGTTCAGCCGGCTCGTCGCCGAAGAGATCGACGGGCGGAAGCTGACGATGGACGAGCTCCTGTCGATCGGCTTTCTGCTCTTCGTGGCGGGTCTGGACACCGTCGCCAATGCGCTCACCTTCGCCTTTCACTTTCTGGCACAGCATCCGGAGATCCAGGACCGCCTGATCGCCGATCCGGCAGCGATCCCTAAATTCGTTGACGAGGCGATGCGCCGTTTCCCGGTGACCAACGGTGTGCGCGAGATTCGAAACGACATCGAGCTTGGCGGGGCTCAGCTGCGAGCGGGCGAAATGATCGTTGCCCCGATGACGCTAGCCGGGCTCGACGATAGGCGTAACCCGGATCCGGAAAGTTTCGACATCGATCGCCAGCGTCGCCAACACATCAGCTTCTCGACCGGTCCGCATCTTTGTCTCGGTCACTATCTCGCCAAGGCGGAGATGCGCATCTTCATCGGTGAGTTTCTGCGCCGCATCCCGCGCTTCGAACTTGCGGACGGCTTCGTGCCAAAGTTTCGTGCCGGCATCGTGATGGCGCTCGAAACGCTACCGATCACGTGGCGGGCAGCGCCTGAGACCTGATCATCACCTGCATCACGCGGAGCCGCGACTTCGCTATTCAGAATGATATTCTTTTAGCGGAATATCCGTTTTGGGGTTTCCAATGTTTTTTGACCCGGCAGCAGTGAATGTAATTGGCGAGCAGATCATTGGCGGCCGCGTGCCGGGCGAGCGCTCAGCGGAGGTCGTCAGTCCATCGGATCACGAAACGATGCGTTCCATGACCTGGGCGTCCGACGCGCAGGTCGACCTGGCCGTGACGACTGCGCGCGCCGCTTGGTCCGAAAGCGGCTGGGGGCGGGCGGGACCACGCGAACGTGCCGCCGTGCTCACGCGCTTCGCCGATTTGGTCGATGCAAATGCCGAAGAGCTCTGCCGTTTGGAATCGCTAGTTTCCGCCCGCATCTATTCGGAGGCGATGGCTCGCGACGTGAAGGTGGTCTCGGGCGTGCTGCGGTACTTCGCCGAATACGCTGACAAAGTGGACGGCAGCGTCACGCCGACACCGCGCAATTCGCTTTCTCTGACGGTTCACGAGCCGCACGGCGTGGTCGCGGCGATTTCGCCGTGGAATTTTCCGATGATCTTAGCCGCGTGGAAGTTCGCGCCGGCGCTCGCTGCCGGCAACGCGGTCGTCCTGAAGCCATCCGAGATGACTCCGTTCAGTGCGGCGCGGATTGCCGAGCTCGCAGTCGAGGCAGGGTTGCCTCTGGGCCTGTTCAACGTCGTACAGGGGGACGCGTCGGTGGGGGCGGCGCTCGTTAGCCATCCCGGCGTCGATTACGTAACTTTCACTGGATCAAGCGCGACAGGCGCGCGCATCATGGCAGATGCGGCGATGACGGGACTGAAGCCGGTCAGCCTGGAGCTCGGCGGCAAGGGGCCGCAGCTCGTGTTCGATGATGCCGGCGAGATCGATCGGCTAGCGAGGATGATCGCGCGCGGGATCACCTACAATTCTGGTCAGGTTTGCTTCGCGGGATCGCGGCTGATCGTGCAGCGCGGGATCGCCGACGAATTGCTTGACGCGGTCGCAAGGGTGATGCGCGACTTTCGCGTCGGGGCGACGTGGGATGAGGCGACGACGATGCCGCCGATCATCAACGCGAAGCAGGCGAAGCGGATCGACGACATCGTCCGCGCCGGGATCGCCGACGGAGCGACCGCGCTGTGCGGGGCGGCGCCGGTCGAGCATCCCGATGGCGCGTTCTATGCCCCTACCATCCTGCGCGGCCTGCCGAGCGACAGCCGCGCGCTGCGGGAAGAGATATTCGGGCCCGTCCTAGCGGTGCAGGAATTCGACGATCCCGACGAAGGCGTCGCGCTCGCCAACCACGCCGACTACGGTCTGACGGCGTCGGTGCACACCCGAGACATCAATCGCGCGTTCGAAGCCGCGCGCGCGATCGAGAGCGGAACCGTGTGGATCAACGACTGGGGGCGCCGCACTGACTTCACCGCACCGTTCGGCGGCTACAAGCGCTCGGGCCTGGGCAAGGACATGGGGCGCGCAGGCTTCGAGAAATATTTGAAGACCAAAGCGATCTGGGTCGAATTCGCATGATCGCGCGCTCTTTAGGAGATTTGCGATGCCGTTAGCCCAGATAACGCTGGTCGAAGGTGCGTCCGAAAGTCAGAAGCGCGCGCTGATCGCGAAGATCACCGACGCGATCGCCGAGAGCCTCGACCAGCCGCCGCAGGCGGTGCGGGTTCTGCTGAACGAAATCCCGGCGGCGCACTGGGGCGTGGCGGGCGTATCGATGAAAGACCGCGCAACGTGAGGTTCGGCGAGGTCATCAACGATCCCCCGAGCCCGGCCTACCGCAGCTATGTGCTCGGCGTGTTCGCCGTCGTCTATGCGCTCAACTTCATCGACCGCCAGATCGTCAGCGTCTTGGCACTCGACCTGAAGCGCGATCTCGGTCTCAGCGACGCCGATCTGGGATTTCTGTACGGAACCGCCTTCGGCGTTTTCTACGCGCTGTTCGGTATTCCTATGGGGCGGCTGGCGGACAGCTGGAACCGCGTGCGGCTGACCACACTCGGTCTCGCCTTGTGGTCGGCGATGACGATGGTGTCGGGCTTCGCGCGTAACGGGATACAGTTGACTGCGGCACGGATCGGCGTCGGAATTGGCGAGGCGACAGCCAGTCCCTGCGCCTATTCGATCCTGTCCGACTATTTTCCCCGTGAAAAGCGCGCGACCGCTCTCGCGACCTACTCGGCGGGCATGTATGTCGGCGCCGGGCTGTCGCTGTTCATCGGCGCCGAAGTGCTAAAGCGCTGGAACGCGGCCTTTCCCGATGGTTGGCACGGGATCGTTGGTTGGCAGGCGACCTTCATGATCGTTGGCGTGCCGGGGCTGCTGCTTGCGGTGTTGGTTGCGACGCTGAAGGAACCGGTGCGCGGCCTGTCCGACGATCTCGTCGCGCCGCCGTCGCCGCATCCTTTCCGGGCGTTCGGCGAGGAACTGGTGACGATGCTGCCGCCGCTCACGCTGATCGGCGCGGCGCGGCGGGGGGCGGGTGCCCTGGTCGCCAACATTGCCGGCGGCGCCGCGATTGCCGTAATCGCGTGGGCGCTGATCGCTTGGACAGGCAATATTCTGCAGTGGGTCGCCGTCGCTACCGGCGTCTATGCGGTGTTCAGTTGGGTATCCGCACTCAGGACGCGCGACTATCCGGCATTCGCGCTAATCTGGAAAACGCCCTCCTTCTTGCTGCTCGCTATCGGGCATGGACTGACGTCGTTCGTGAATTATGCGGTGATTTTCTGGTCGCTGCCTTATGCCGAAGGCGTGCTGGGTGCAGAGAAGTCGACTGCCGGTCTCATCATCGGCGGTGCGGGCGCCGCGGGAGGGTTCTTGGGGTTGATGGCCGGCGGGCGAATGGCGGACCATCTGCGCAAGACTAACCCGGCGGGGCGTGTGCTGGTCGTCATCGCCGGTGCTACGATCCCCTTCGTGCCGCTGACGATCAGCTTCACCACCGACAGCCTAATGCTGTTCTATGTGCTTCATTTACCGATGGTCGGGCTTGCAAGCATCGGCCTGGGGGCGTCGGGTGCGACGACGCAGGATCTGGTGTTGCCGCGTATGCGCGGGCTTGCGACTGCGACCTTCTTTCTGTCGATCACGATGATCGGGCTGGCGCTGGGCCCGTACAGTGTCGGCCGCATCTCGGCACTGACCGGCAGCCTGTCGACGGGTGTGCTGTCGTTGATGGCGGTGTTGCCGGTTTCGACGACCTGCTTGATTCTGCTCTATTTCAACCTCCCGCGCGCCGAGGCCAGCGTCGTCGAGCGCGCGCGCCGGGCGGGGGAGGCGATATGAGGTCCAAGATCCGCTCCAGTCCGACTGCCGCGCTCGACGGCATTTTGCGCGACGGCATGACGATCATGTCGGGCGGCTTTGGACTGTCCGGCAACCCCGAAAGCCTGATCGATATCGTGCGCATGTCGGGCGTGCGCGACTTAACCGTCATATCGAACAACGCCGGCGCCGACGGGTTTGGATTGTGGCACTGGTTGAACGGCGGTCAGGTGCGCAAAATGATCTCGTCCTATGTTGGAGAGAACAAGCTTTTCGAGCGCCTGTACCTGTCTGGCGAACTGGAGCTTGAACTCAACCCGCAAGGTACGCTTGCCGAACGCATCCGCGCAGGCGGGAGCGGAATACCGGCCTTTTATACAAGGACCGGCGTCGGCACCGTCGTTGCGGAAGGGAAACCGGTCGAGGAATTCGATGGCGAGCTGTACGTTCGTGAACGTTGGCTGCGCGCCGACCTGGCGATCGTGAAGGCGTGGAGGGCCGATCCGGCGGGCAACCTGATTTTCAGGAAGACCGCGCGCAACTTCAACCCGATGATGGCAACCGCGGCGACGATCACCGTTGCGGAGGTGGAGGAGATCGTCGAGCCCGGCGCACTCGCGGCCGATTTCGTCCACACGCCTGGTATCTACGTTGATCATATCGTTCTCGCGACGATCAACGAGAAGCGGATCGAGCGCCTGACCGAGCGCGATCCGGAGGTGAATAAATGAGCTGGACCCGTGACCAGATGGCGGCGCGCGCGGCGCGCGAGTTGACCGACGGCGCCTATGTGAACCTCGGTATCGGCATCCCGACGCTCGTCGCCAACCATGTGCCGGCCGGCTTCGATGTCACCTTCCATTCCGAAAACGGCATGCTCGGCATCGGGCCGTTTCCGCTGAAGGGTGAGGCCGATCCCGATCTCATCAACGCTGGCAAGCAGACCGTCACCGAACTCCCGACGACCAGCTTCTTCTCGTCTGCGGACAGCTTCGCAATGGTGCGCGGCGGGCACATCGACCTGACGGTTTTGGGCGCGATGCAGGTCGCGCAGAACGGCGACATCGCCAACTGGACGATCCCCGGCAAAATGCTGAAGGGGATGGGCGGCGCGATGGATCTGGTCGCGGGTGTGAAGCGCATCGTCGTCGTGATGGAGCACGTGTCGAAGGATGGCTCGCCCAAACTATTAAGACGCTGCACGCTGCCATTGACGGGAGCGGGGGTGGTCGACCTCGTGATTACAGACCTCGCCGTCTTCGCGTGCGATGCGCAGGCCGCTCGCCTCACGCTGATCGAACTGGCGCCCGAGGTCGCGATCGACGCGGTCACCGCCGCGACCGAAGCGGAATTTACGGTCGCCCTGACGGCTTGACCAGACATATCCGGAGACGAACATGACCCAGTACGACGCCTCCCTAGGGCTTTATATAGCAGGCGAATGGCGCCGCGGTGGCGGGCGCGACACCCACGTCCTGCTCGATCCGTCGAGCGGCAAGCCGCACGCGGAACTGCCACTCGCCACAGCGCAGGATCTCGACGACGCGCTCGACGCCGCCGAGCGCGGTTTCCGAGCGTGGCGTGTCACGCCCCCCGAACAGCGCGCTGCGGTCCTTATGAAGGCCGCGACGCTGCTGCGAGAGCGCGCCGACCGCATCGCCACCATCGCGACGCTCGAACAGGGTAAGCCCAAGGCGGAGGCGCTAGGCGAGATCGGCCTAGCCGCAACGCTGTGGGAATTTCATGCAGGCGAGGCGCAGCGCATCTATGGCCGCGTTCTCCAGCGTCCGCTCGGCACTCGGTCGATGGTACTGCAGCAGCCGGTGGGACCGGTGGCGGCGTTCTGCGCATGGAATTTTCCAGCGCTCAATCCGATCCGTAAGCTTGGACCGGCGATTGCCAGCGGTTGCTCGATCATCCTGAAGCCCAGCGAGGAAACCGCCGGCTCCGCGATCGAGGTATTTCGCTGCCTTCAGGACGCAGGGCTCCCCGGCGACGTCGCGCAGTGCGTGTTCGGCGTGCCGGATATGGTATCCCGCCATCTTCTGGCGTCGCCGGTCACCCGCAAGCTGAGCTTCACCGGATCGGTGCCGGTCGGCAAGCAGCTCATGCGCCTCGCCGCCGACACGATGATGCGGACGACGATGGAACTGGGCGGGCACGGCCCCGTGCTGGTGTTCGACGACTGTGATCTCGACAAGACGCTCGATCTGCTGGTCGCGAACAAGTTTCGCAATGCGGGCCAGGTCTGTATCGCGCCCACTCGCTTCTACGTGCAGGACGGTATTTACGACCGGTTCGCGGCCGGCTTCGCCGAACGCGCTCGCGCGCTGAAGATCGGGCACGGTCTGGAAAGCGGTACTCAGATGGGACCGATGGCCAATCCGCGCCGCCCGGAGGCGATCGCTGCCATGGTCGATGACGCCCGCGCCGCGGGAGCCCGCGTGTTGGCCGGCGGCGATGTGCAAGGCGCGGACGGCGGGTTCTTCTTTACGCCGACCGTGCTGGCCGATGTGCCGACGATCGCGCGCGCGATGAACGAAGAGCCGTTCGGGCCGCTGGCGCTGCTGACGCCGTTCGCAACGATCGAGGAGGCGATCGAGAATGCGAATCGGCTGCCGTTCGGTCTCGCCGCCTACTGCTTTACGGAGAACGCCCGTCGACAGAACGTCCTGATGGAATCGATCGAGGCTGGCATGATCGGCATCAACAACGTCCGCCTGAGCTGGGCCGACTCTCCCTTCGGAGGAATGAAGGACAGCGGTTACGGGTCAGAAGACGGCCCAGAAGGTATCGCCGCGCATCTAGTAACGAAAACGGTTCACTCGATGTAGAGAAATTCTGAATGGAGAATATTATTCTCATTTCTTGACACGGCCGCTGGGACGCGGGATGACGGAGCCAGTGTCGCGTTTAGAAGCGGTTGGAGAGGTCCTGTGAGCGCAGTCCAGCGGATACGCGGCGGCATCGGTGCCGATGAGGAATATTGGCTGGCAATAGAGCGCGGCGAATTCCGCATCTCGCGGTGTCGCCATTGCAAGAGCTGGATGTGGCCGGCAAATTTCCGATGCGGCAAATGCGGATCGTGGGACATCGACTGGGAGCCGGTCGAGCCGATCGGTACCATCTACACCTGGACGCGCAATCATGCCGTGTCCGAGGCGCTCGCCGAGCGGCAGGCGGACCTTCCGTACGTTACGCTGCTAGTCGAATTGCCGCAGGCGGGCGGTGCACGAGTGGCTGGGGTGCTGGAGGGCGACGAGACTGCGTTGAAGATCGGCGCCCAGGTGCGAGGCCGAATACTGCCGCCGAGCGACAAGGCGAAAGGCTATGGCAGTGTCGTCTGGTCGATCGAAAGCGACGCGGCATGACTCGCTCGATGCGCGGCAGCGCGGCGATCGTCGGGATCGGACAGACGCCATATTACAAACGCGGCACCTCGCCGGACGCCGAGATGAAGCTTGCATTACGCGCGATCGTCTCGGCGTGCGACGATGCGGGGATCGACCCACGCGATGTCGACGGCTTCGTCTCCTACGGCTCGGAGCATAACACCGGGCAGAAGCTGGTCCCGGGGCTCGGCACACGCGAGTTGCGCTTCGGGGCGCTCGCATGGACGCACGGCGGCGGCATCCCGGCGGCGGTCGGCATTGCCGCGGCGGCGATCCACGCGGGTCAGGCCGACGTCGTCGCGGTCTATCGCGCAATGGCGGAGGGATCGAACCAGCGCCTACGCGTTGCGGTCACGCAAAACGACACCCCCGCGCAATTTCTCGTCAACGGTATCGACATGGTGATGCAGCGCTCGGCAATGCGCTCGCGGCGCATGATCGAGGTCGACGGCGTACCCGCTGAAACGCTCGAGACGATCGCGCGCGTCAGCTATTATCATGCGCAGAACAATTCCGGTGCTGTTGGCCACGGTCGGATGCTGACCCATGAGCAATATGCCGGGTCTCGCTTCATTTCAGAGCCGTATCATCTGTTCGACTGTTCGCGGGAAAACGATGGCGCAGCGGCGCTGATCCTCGTCTCTGCCGATCGCGCGCGGGACCTGAAGCAGAAACCCGCCTACGTTTTGTCCGTGCCGATGGGGGCAGGTGCCGACGGCGGCTCGCGCGAGGACAATCACGAACCCTACACCTCGGTAGGCATGATCGGGCTGGCGAAGCGGATGTGGGCCGAGAGTGGTTACGGCCCAGCGGACGTCGACGTCGCACAGATCTACGAAAATTTCACCGGAATGGCGGTGCAGTCGATTATCGATCACGGGTTCTGCACGGCTCAGACGGCAGGCGACTTCGTTACTTTCGACAACCTGATCGCGCCGTCGGGCTCGCTGCCGATCAACACCTCCGGCGGTAACATCGCTGACGGCTTCATCCACGGCATGGGCTCTATGGTGGAGGCGGTGCGCCAGATCCGCGGCACGTCGACCAATCAGGTGCCGGGCGCGAAGCTGTCGATGATGGCGGGCGGCCCAGGCGATTCGATGACGAGCACCGGGCTGTTCGGCGCTTTCGAGACATTGTGACGGAGCAGGCGTAATGGAAAAGACGACCGATACCCAGAGCCCGCCGCCGCGCAAGGTGGCAACGCTGGAGACGCTGAACGCCAGCCAGATCGCCGCCATCAGGGCGATACCGGAATACAATACCGTCCCGCCGCCGGTCCTGACGGAGACACGTCCGGTGTCGATTTTCCTCGACCAAGCGCGCTTTGATCAAGAACAGGCGAGCATTTTCCGTAAGTTGGCGGTGCCCGTAACTTTATCGGCGGCGCTGCCGGAACCAGGATCGGTGATCGGGCACGAGGGCTATGGTCTGCCGCTGATCGTTGCGCGGGCTAAGGATGGCAAGGTCCGGGCCTTTCTGAACGCCTGCAAACACAAAGGATCAAAGCTGGTCGAGGATTGCGCTCATCACAAGATGGCGCGCCTGACATGCCCGTATCATGCCTGGACCTACGGGCTTGACGGGCGGCTGTTGGCGGTCGCGCGCGGCGACGCCTTCGAAGCGATCGACAAGGCCGACTACGCATTGACCGAACTCGCCTGTCGCGAACACGGCGGGATCGTCTGGGTGTCGCTCAACCGTCACGCGGAACCAGATTTTTCTGCGTTGATGCCCGAGCTCGAGGACGATCTGAACGCCCTCGGGATTCCCGGTATGACGCTGTACGGGCGCAAGACTTTCCATGTGAAGGCCAACTGGAAACTGGTGCTCGAGCCGTTCATGGAGAGCTACCATGTGCCGCGACTTCACGCCGGTTCGATCGGTGAATTATTCGGTGACGTCACGCGCGTGATTGACCAATTCGGCCCGCACCAGCGTAAGATCGCCGGCAAGATCCGCTACAAGCCCGAGATGCTCGACTTGCCGGGTGAGAACATCCACAAGACCGTCACGCACGCCTATCAGATCTTTCCGAACGCGGTGCTCATCACCAGTCCCTATTACATGAGCTTCATGACGTTGATGCCCAAGGCGCCGGGCGAGACGATCGTCGAATATTTCAATCTTGTGCCGGGCGAGGCACCCAACGAAAAGGTCGCCGACCTCTACCGACGCTCATACGAACTCGTCCTCCACGTTTTCGGAAACGAGGATTTCCGTGCGGCCGAGATTAGCCATGCCGGTCTTGCCTCAGGCGCTCTCGACGTCGTGACCTACGGCGGCATGGAGAATACGATCCCGATGTATTACGAGCAGCTCGAAGCGCGGCTATGACGCACAACGGGCTGCTGCACGACGGGCTTGCGTACGGCGCGCGGCGCGATCCCGACAAGGTGTTCGGATCGGTTGACGGTGACGTAGTACGCTATGGCGAACTGGCCCGATGGAGCGACGGTGTCGCCGCGCATTTACAGGACAGGGGCGTGCAGGCAGGCGACACCGTCGCGCTCGCGGGGGGCAATTCGCTGGCTTGGATGGCCGCCGCTTTTGCGATCCTGAAATGCGGCGGGATCATCGTCCCGGTTAACGATCGCTACGTCGCCGACGAGGTCGACTATCTGATCGGCTTTACAGAACCGCGCGTGGTCATGGCTGACGACGCCCGCCGTGCGATCGTCGCTCAGACACGCTGCGACGTGCCGGTGATTGCACTTGAAGCGCTGGAAACCTTTCGCGATGGCCCACCACTCGGTTGGCGCGAGGTGCGTACGTCGTCCGATGCGGTGGCGATGGTGATCTTCACCAGCGGATCGACCGCGCGCCCCAAGGGCGCGATGATGACGCACGGCAATTACCTCGCGAAATTTCTCGAGATGATGCTGCTCGATACCAGGCTAGGGCCCGACACGCGGGCGCTTATGCCGCTCGGGCTGCATTCCTCGCCGGGCCTGCCGTGGGGCATATTATTCACCGCTACGCTCGGCGCGACGTTATACGTTACTAAGAAATATCGTGCCGACGAAACGCTTGCGACGCTGCGCGATGCACGCGTGACCTTCTTCATCGGCGCGCCGATGATCTTCGACCAGATTGCCAAGCTTCCTGATTTTGCCGCAGCCGATCTGTCAGCACTCCGTTTCGCGCGATGCGGCGGAGCTACGCTCAATCCTGCGACGGCTGCGGCCTGGCGCGCCAAGGGAGTTGTCGTTCGCGGGCTATACGGCATGACGGAGATGGGCGGCGGATCGCTGATTGCGAGCGAGGAGGAAGCGCTCGTCGCGCCGGACAGCTGCGGACGCGGCCTTACTTTCACTCGCTTCCGGATCGTGCGCCCCGATGGCGGCGACTGCGCACCAGGCGAGCCCGGCGACATCCTGCTTCGCGGTCCCGGCATGATGGCTGGCTACTGGCGAGATCCAGAAGCGACGGCGGCCACCATCATAGATGGCTGGCTGCATACCGGCGATGTCGGCGCGGTCGATGAGGATGGATATTTCCGCTTTGTCGATCGGTCGAAGGAGATCATCAAATCCGGCGGTTTCAATATCTCCCCGACGGAAATCGAGGCCGTCTTGGTCGAAATAGACGGTGTGATCGAAGCGGCGGTGTTCGCCGTCGGCGACGACAAATTCGGCGAAGTCCCGTTCGCGTCACTGTGTGTCAGCGCCGAGATCGAACCGGGTCACGTGATCGAGCGCTGTCGTGGCAAGCTCGCCGCATTCAAGCTGCCGCGCTATGTCTTGGTCGATCGCGCGCCGCTGCCCCGGCTTGCAAATCAAAAGCTCGACCGACGGACGCTGAAGGCGCTCTTTGCGGATCCTGCACGGCGACCAAGCCGCATCGACTAGTCCGTGTAATTCTCTATAGAGAATATCATTTCAAGTTAGTTGACACGTGCTGTCGTTGTTGACACTCCTATTCAATCCGGTGCCGCACCGGCGCGTGACGGGGCTCTAAAAGTGTCCGGCGCAAAAAAATGGCGAGTACTCGCCGTTGGGGAGGATTGAGAATGACGCACCGAATCCGTCGATCGATGCTGACCTTGAGCGTCGCTACCGCAGCGTTGATGAGCATCCCCGCGGCGGCGCAGGACACGCCCTCGCGTCCAACCGCTGCAGATGAGGAACAGGCTAGTGCGGTCGAACGCGACATCATCGTCACGGCGCGCCGGCGAGATGAAACGTCGATAGCGGTTCCGGTTGCAATTACGGCGGTTAGCGGTGAGCAATTGGCGCAGCGCGGCATCGCTTCGGTCGATGCGCTCGCGCGTGCGGTCCCGACGCTCATCACGTCCGAGGCGACCTCGTCACCACAAGGCGGCATCGTAGCGATCCGCGGCCTGTCAGGCGTTGATGCGAACCCGTTCGGGGATCAGGCAGTATCGTTCAACATCGATGGCGTCGGCGTCGCGCGCTCGTCGGTGCGTCGCCTAAGCCAGATGGACATCGCGCAGATCGAGGTCCTCAAAGGGCCGCAGGCACTGTTTTTTGGCAAGAACTCGCCCGGCGGCGTCATCTCGGTCCGATCTGCCGATCCCACCCGCACGTTACAGGCGGGCGCGACCGTCGGCTATGAGTTCGAGGCCGATGAACTGCGTACCGAAGGCTACGTTTCCGGGCCGCTCGGGGATACACTCGGGTTTCGCATCGCCGGCTATTACGACCGCATGGAAGGCTATGTTGACAACATTGCTCCCGCGACCGGAACGGGCGTTTATGCTCCGTTCGATCGCCGCGCTCCAAATGGCGACGAATTCGCGGTCCGCGGCACGCTGAAATGGGACCCGACCGATCGCTTCAACGCACGTTTAAAAATTTCGTACAACAAGGCGGACGGATCGGGTTCGACTGATCTTCTGCAATATTTTAATTGTCCGCTTGGCGTGCCGCAGGGGAGCTCTGCACCCGAGAACTGCAAGGCAGACGACAAGGTCACGACGTCCGACAACATCGGGCCGAATTTTGTCAACGCCGATCCTCGGTACGGTGGAAATGAGACGTTCCTCAAGTCAGACCAGACGCTCGGCGGCCTTGAGTTGAACTATGACGTCACGGGTGATCTGACGCTGTCGTCGATCACCGGCTATTACAAAGCGAACAACAGCTATGTCGGCAACTTCACCGCGACTTTCGCCGATACCGGAGTGCTACCTCGCGTATTCCTTCCCGCCTACGCCCGGCTCGACATCCGCGAGATCACACAGGAATTGCGCCTGACGTCGAATTTCGACGGTCCGGTCAACTTCATGTTCGGTGGCCTGTACCAGGATACGAGCGCGAACGTGGAAGCCACGGTCTATTTCAACGCGCAGACGCCCGTCTTTTCGTCAAACTATCAGTATCGGCAGGACGGCACGGCGCATTCCGTGTTCGGTCAGGCACAGGTCAAGTTTACACCCACCCTCGAGTTGTCGGGTGGTGCGCGTTACTCTTACGAGCGCAAGCGGCTGCCGATCTGGCGCACGGGTATCGCCGGGGCACCGCGCACGCTACTCGACATTGACGGACCGCGTGAAGTTTCCTTCAACAATCTTTCGCCGGAGGCCACGCTGAGCTGGCGCCCATCCAATCGGTTGACCGTTTATGGTGGGTATAAGGAAGGCTTTCTGTCGGGCGGATTTAACGCGACACAGCCGGCCACGGTGGCGGGGTCGAGTGCAAGCCGACGTACATCACTAATCGATCCGCGCTATGATCAGCAGCTGATCCAAGGGTTCGAAGGTGGCGTGAAGACGGCGCTGCTGGATAACAGCCTGCGCTTGAACCTGACCGGCTACACCTATCGCACGATCGGTTTGCAAGTGGCGACACTCGTCGGGCTGCAACAGGAATTGCGAAACGCCGGGTCGGTGCGGACGAAAGGCGTTGAATTTGATTTCAGCTACCGCACCCCGTTGCGCGGTCTGTCGCTATATGGCGCGGTCGCGTACGAAGACGGTAAGTATACCGATTATCAGGCTACCTGCTATCGCGGGTTGTCCGCACCCCGTTGCTCCACCCAGGTCAACCGATTCACGCGCTCGACCGGATTGTTCAACGATCTTTCGGGAACGCAGCTGGTACGCGCGCCTGACTGGACCGGGAACTTTGGAGCGGATTTCGTGTCGCAGCCGATCGGCGCGTTCAAGATCGGTCTTTCGGGTAATTACACCTTTTCGGACAGCTTTTTCACCGATGTCATTTCGGCGCCGGGGGGGCGACAGAAAGCCTATGACCTGATCGATGCCGGCATCCGAGTGATGGACAAGAGCGAAAGGTTCGAGATTGCCCTGCTTGGCAGAAATCTAGGCAACACCTACTATTTCACGCGTTCGGCCGACAATCCGTTCTCGGGTTCGGCGCCGGGCGGGACGGGGACGCTCCTTGGCGACACGGTTGGTGTGCCGAGTCGGGGTCGCGAGATCTGGCTGCGCACGACCGTCAGATTCGGCGGAGGGCGCTGATCGGGGGCGGCCGTGCTGACGCCGTCGCGGCGTTCCCTGTCTGCGACCGGGCTGACGATGCCGGCGGCCAAGCGTCTATTTCGTCAGGCGATTGCGCATCGCGGGGCGATGTTTGATGCGCACACGCCGGAAACCGTCCCGCCGATGACGGACACGATTATGGCCTAGTATTGAGCTTGGGCCAAATGAATCCGATGCGCTGGCGAAGCTGCCGATGGCGGCGATCTAGCCGAAGCTGCGCGCCCTAGCGACGGTAGTTGCGTGGCGAATAGGGCCGGTGATCGGACTGGACCTGCCGGCGTATCCGCCATCCCGGCGCGCCGGCTTTGTCGCGCGACCTGCCGTTGCTGATCGGCAGCGACGGAGATGAGTCGACCTTAACCGCCGGCGCGATCGATCCGGCTGCGTTCGAGCTCGAGCAAGCGGGGTTGCGCGCAAGAATGTTGCGGTCTCGTAGCGACTGGTCGGCGAAAGCGGGCAGTCGCCACTCGTGCCGATCCGATGAGCATTGTCGGTAAGCGGTCGCGTGTACTGGTGATCCCGATTGGCCTACGTATGATATCGCCCACCGCGCAGCGATAATCATTGACGCGAGTTCGGCGGTCGCCCACGGTCCCGATCCCGATCCCGATCCCGATCCCGATCCCGATCCCGATCCCGATCCCGATCCCGATCCCGATCCCGATCCCGATCCCGATCCCGATCCCGATCCCGATCCCGATCCCGCTGAGATGCTACTGTCGGCCGAGATCGCCGATCGATTTGTTGACGCCCGGGGCGCTAAAGACCCTCGCGGTCGATCAACTCGGCAGCGCGCCACGCCATCGCGACGACCGGCGCAAAAGTGTTTCCGCTTGGGATTTGCGGTGCGATCGAAAGATCGACGACATGCAGGCCTTCGACCCCGCGCACGCGCGTCAAGGGATCGACAACCGACGCGGCGTCAGAGCCCATCCGGCAAGTGCCGGCGGCATGATATGCGGGGATGCCCATGTCGCGGTAGGCGTCGAGGATCTGATTGTCGTCCTCGACCTGCACTCCTGGGCGGGTCTCCTCCACCACCAGTTCGGCAATCGGATCCGCGGCGACGAGCTTGCGAACCGCCCGGACCGTGTCGACCAGTTCAACCCGGTCGCGCGGATCGCCGAAAAAGTCTAAGGTAGCATCGGGTAGTACAAATGGGTCGGCCGAGGTGATGTGGACCTCGCCTATCGCGCGCGGTCGGAGCGGATAGACCACCATCTGCATGCCAGGAAACGGCTCCATCGCCATGGTCGCCTTGCTGCGATCGAGACTGTGCGGGACCGCGAGCAACTGCGCGTTCGGTCGCGGGGCGTCGGGATGGGTGTGGAACGCGGCGCCTACTTCGAACGTGGCAATTGCGAGCGGCCCGCCGCGTGTCAGATAGTATCGCAGGCCGTTCCATAGCACGCGCCAGCCCGAATATTGCGCGTTCCGCGACGTGCCGGGCTTTAGGCGCCACTGAAGGGTCAATCCGCAATGCTCGCGCAGGTTGCGACCGATCTCGGGCCGGTCGGCGACGCAGGCGATGCCGAGCGCACCCAGGAGATTGGCGTCACCGACGCCCGATCGTTCGAGGATTGCGGGCGAGCCGAACGTGCCAGCGGAAACGATAATGCGACTCCCGTCAATCCGCGCGATGCCGTTCGCGTCTCGCACTTCGACCCCGATCGCGCGGGTGCCATCGAACAGGATGCGGTCGATGGTCAGTCCGGTCCGCACGGTCAGGTTGGGTCGGTTGAGCGCCGGCTTTAGAAAAGCTGCAGCGGCACTCTGTCGCCGGCCGTCACGGATCGTCTGCGGGCAATAGCCGATACGATCCCGATCCGCGGGCGCGTTGAAATCCTCGACCGCGGCCAGACCAACCGCCGAACCGCTCGCAATCAACGCCTCCATCGCCGGATTGTCCGCGGGCGGCAGTGAAATACCCAGCATGCCCCGAGTGCCGCGCCCGTCACCGCCGCCCAGCGCGTGATCCTCAATCTCGCGATAGACACGGCCAATCTGTGACCAGTTCCAGTCGGCGCTCGTTTCCTCGGCGATCGCGTCAAAATCGGCAGGCTGGCCGCGCACGTACATCATGCCGTTGACCGACGAAGAACCGCCGAGCACCCGCCCGCGCAGCCACGGCTTCGGCGGCCGATTGTCGCCCTCGCCGGCGCGGACCGGATAGGCCCAGACGTGAGCCGGGTCGGCGAGCACCTTGCCGACGCCTTTAGGCATATGGATCATGGGATGACGATCGACCGGCCCCGCCTCGATCAGAAGCACGTTGCGCTGCGGGTCGCGGCTCAAGCGGTTCGCGAGGACGCAACCCGAAGCGCCACCGCCTAGGATCACGATGTCATAGCCGCTCGTCACCGCACCCCCTCCATCCGGTATAGAGAATTATGTTTGCCATACAGAATGATGCGCTACAATCGATTTGACGGAGCGGGGGGCGGAGAAAAGATATGGACGACGACCGTGTACCGGTGATCGTCGGCGTCGGCGAGCTCGCGGATCGACCGGGAAGACTCGCTCAGGCACTCGAACCGATCGCGCTGATGGAATCGGCGCTTCGACGTGCGGAGCGGGATGCCGGCGCGGCGCTGCTCGCACGGCTCGATGGTCTTGAGATCATCAACGAGATCTCTTGGCCATATTCCGATCCTTGCGCCCTGCTGGCGGAGCGGCTGGACGCAAGGCGCGCCGAATGCACCTATCATCCCGTCGGGGGGCAGACGCCGATGCTGGCCATCCACCGCGCGGCATTGGCCATTCAGGCGGGCGCGTGGCGAGTGGCGGCGATCTGCGGCGCCGAATCGCAGGCAAGCGTAACGGCTGCGGGACGTGCCGGGTTCGACTTGCCCTGGCACCCCCGGGTCGTTGATTTCGTACCGACCCGCGGTGCCGCTTATCAGCAGGCGATCGCACGCACGCTCGATTTCGCGACACCCGCGCACGTTTATCCGTTCTACGAATCAGCAACGCGGGCGATGTGGCGCCAGACCTTGGCTGAAGCGCAGGCGGAGTCGGGCACGATCTGGTCACACAATGCAAGCATCGCCCGGCAGCGCGACGCGGCATGGATCCACCGCGAAGTGTCGCCCAAGGAAATCGTGGAGCCGTCGGCGGACAATCGTCTGATCGCATGGCCCTACACCAAGCTGATGATGGCCAATCCCGGGGTCAACCAGGGAGCGGCGGTGCTCGTGTGCAGTCTCGCGATCGCGCGCGAGCTCGGCATCGGCAACAATGGCATCGTTCACATCCACGGCGGAGCAGCCGCAGACGAGCCGCGCGATTATCTTGCGCGTCGAACGTACCGCCGATCGCCGGCGATGGAATGGGTGCTCGGTCGCGCGAGCGACCTGACCGAGGAACGCGGCTTCGACGCCGTCGAACTCTACAGCTGCTTTCCCGTCGTGCCCAAGATGGCGCGGCGGACACTCGGCCTTGCCACGGAGGCGCCCCTAAGCATTGCGGGCGGGCTGACGTTCTTCGGCGCGCCGCTCAACAATTACATGACGCACGCTGCGGTGGCGATGGTCGAGCGGCTGCGGCGAACGCGCGGGCGGGGGTTGCTGTACGCGCAGGGCGAATATGTGACGAAGCATCACGCGCTGGTCCTCGACACCGAAGCACCCGTGGCCCCCCTGCGCGAGGATTATCGCCGGCCCGACGATACCGACCTCGCCGTAGCCGCCCTTGGCTATTCGGGACCGGCGCAAGCGGAGGCAGCGACGATTCTGTACGATCGCGCCGGCGCTGTCAGGCACGGGGGCGTTCTGCTGAAGACGCCTGCCGGGGAGCGTTTGCTTGCGCGCGTGCCGGCGGAGTACGAGGAGACGATCGGCGCGATCCGGTCGGACCAGGGCGTGGTCGATCGCCTGGGCGTGGCATCGATCGCGTCCGACGGCACGCCCGAGTGGCGCGTCGATTAGCGGCCGGTCCAGTCCGGTTTGCGCTTTTCGGCGAATGCGCGCGGGCCCTCGCGAAAATCGTCCGATGCGATCATGGCCTGCAGCGCGGGTTGTTCGTCCTGTCGGGCGACCGCCTCCGCAATGTCCGGATGCGTCAATCCGGCATGGGCGACCCGCTTTGCCGCACGCACGGCAAGCGGGCTGCAGGCGAGAATGTCAGCCGCCCACCGCCTCGCCTCGGCCATGACCTGATCGGGCGCGGTGACGGCATTGACGAAGCCCAGCGTTCGTCCCTCATCGGCATCGACGCTCCGCCCGGTCAGGATCATGCCCATCGCTTGCGGCAAACCGATAGCGCGCGGCAGTCGGTGTAGCCCGCCGCAGCGTGCGGCCATCCCGACCTTCGGTTCCGGCAGCGCGAAGCGGGCGTCGGCGCTGGCGACGATGATGTCGCACGCCAACGCGATTTCGAACCCGCCGCCCAGCGCCAAGCCGTTGACGGCAGCAATTACCGGCTTGTCGAGGTCGTGGCGTGCGGTGAGCCCAGCAAAGCCCGATGGGGGGCGGTCCAGGCTGCCACCCGCCGCCTGGAACTTCAGGTCGTTGCCGACGCAGAAGGCGCGACCGCGACCGGTGACGATCGCGACCCATTGATCCGGATCGTCGGCGAAATCATCGAACACGGCGTGAAGCTCGCGGTGCGCCGGACCGTGCAAGGCGTTCAAAACCTCTGGCCGGTCTAGCGTAACGATTGTCAGTCGACCTTCGCGGACGACATCGACGAACGCGTAGCGGCGGTCGTCTGTCTGCGGCGTGGTGTCAGCCATGAGCAGAGCCCTCCGAAGACTGCTGAGGGGTGCGGCGTTCGATTGCCGCGTCCAGCCCGACGACACCCAAGCCCGCGGCACGGACGAGCAGGGGATTGATTTCGACCGACGTGATATCGTCAGCCTGCGCGGCGACGAAACGCGAAAAGGCGGCGATCGCCTCGGCGGCGGCGTCGACGTCCGCAGCCGGCCGGCCGCGAGCGCCATTAAGGAGCGGCCATGCGTGCAGAGACTGCAGCAACCGGCGCGCACCGGCGGGATCGATCGGCGCGAGGCCGATCGCGACGTCGTGAAAGATCTCGACAAAGATCCCGCCCAGGCCGCAGACGACGATCGGTCCGAACACCGGGTCTATGCGACCGCCGAGCAGCAGTTCGACCTCGCCCCTCTCCATCGGCCCGACCAGGAAGCCACGCAATTCGACATCGGGAGTCGCGGCACGCACCGTCATCAGCATGGTTTCGGCTGCACGGCGCGCCGTGTCGGCATCCGTCAGATTGAGAACAACGCCGCCGATATCCGATTTGTGCGCAATGTCAGGCGACAGTATCTTGAGTACGGCGGGCCTGTCGAGCGCCGCCACGGCGGCAGCGACGGCGTCGGAATCGGCAGCGTGATACGACTGCGCCATCGGCACGCCGGCTTCGGACAGCAACAGACCGACTTGACGCTCATCGAGAGCACCGGTCGGGAGCGTCACCGCCGCCGTGAGCCGGGGTTCCGGTGCAGGTTCCGCCGCCAAAGCTTCTCCAATCCATCGCGATCCGGCGAGCGCCCGGATCGCATGGCTGGGGTCGTCAAACACCAGCATCCCTGCGCGGTCGAACGCCTCGATCGTTTCCGGACCGGCGTTCATCGCCACGGCGACGGTGCGACCGGCGCGGCCGTCCAGGGCATCGGCGATTGCCGCGCGTAGCCGTGGCCCCAGCGCCGGGCTGTCTGGCCAGTTCATGAAGAACCCCACGACCGCATCATATTGCGCATCGTCGATCATCGTCCGAATTGCATTGCCGACCAGTGATAGGTCGTTCATCGCCTGTGCCGTGGTATCGACCGGATTGGTCGCTGATCCGAACGGAATTGCGGCCTTCAGCTTTGACTGCGCCGCTGCCCCCAGCGGTGGCAGGCGAAAGCCGTAGTGCGCGGCCGCATCGGCCATCAGCACGCCCGCGCCCCCCGATACTGTAATGATCCCGAGGCCGCTGCCCCCGACCGGGGGCCGCCGGTCGAGCGTGTAGAGCAGATCGACAAATTCCTGCGTCGTGTCGACGCGAACGATTCCGGCCGACGCCGCCGCGGCACTGAAGACTGCGTCGTCACCGGCGACGGAAGCGGTGTGCGACTGCGCCGCCGCCCGCCCGTCGGCGCTCCGGCCCACCTTCATCATGACGATCGGCTTGCCGGCACGGCGCGCCCGCTCGACCGCCGTCAGGAAAGCACGACCGTCGTCGATGCCTTCCGAGTAGCAGCCGATTACGTCAACGGCCGGATCGTCGGCCATATGCGCGATGCAATCCGCCAACGTCACGTCGGCCTCGTTTCCGGTGGTGACGAAGCGCGAGATTCCGATCCCGCGGGCAAGCGCGAGCATCGCCAGATGTGCGCCATACGCTCCCGATTGCGATACGATGGCCAGCTTTCCGGGCAGCATCGCGCCAGTCTCGATAACGCTGCTGAACGTCGCGCAGACGCCACGACCGTTCGCGATCAAGCCCAGGCTGTTGGGGCCGATCACCCTCATCCCATTCTCACGCGCCGCATCGAGCATGGCGGCTTGCAGCTCGGCGCCTTCCGCGCCGATTTCCGCGAAGCCGGAGGACAAGATCACGGCGCCGCGCGCGCCGCGCGCGCCGGCAGCGCGGACGGCCGCGGGCACCTCGGCCGCAGGTATCGCCAGGACGGTCAGGTCGATGGTTTCCGGAACCGCGTCTAAGCTTGGCCACGCGGACAGCCCTTGAACGGTTTTTCTACCAGGATTGATGGGAAACATCGCACCTTCGAACCCGTCTCGCAGGGAATAAGCGAGGGGCCTGCCGCCAATTCGTTGCGGATCGTCCGATGCGCCCACGAAAGCGATCGATCGCGGCTGAAAGAACACGTCCAAGTCGCCCACGATACTTCTATCCCTCTCCACACGAACGGCCGCGAATGCCCTTGACGAGCAGGCTTTGCATGACGATCATTCGATATCAAGAATGGTATTCGCAAATTTTCGAAATGCGAGACCGGTAGGACAATGCCGTGAATCAAGCCATTACGCCGCTGCGACACCCCGACAAATTTTACATCGATGGCGTATGGCGTCGTCCGTCGTCGGACGCGACGATCACGGTCGTCTCTCCGGCGACGGAGCAACCCTATATGCGCGTCGCGGAAGCGCTGGAGGCCGATGTCGATGCCGCGGTCGATGCGGCGCGACGGGCTTTCGATCTGGGGCCCTGGCCGCGGATGAGCCCGCTCGAACGTGCTACCTATCTGACGGCCATCGGCGACGCGCTGGACGCGCGCGCAGGCGATGTCGCCGCGATCTGGCCGAACGAGATGGGAATCGTCCACCGGACGGCGCAGACCTTCGCCGGAGCGGTCGGCAGCGTATACCGCTATTATGCCGGACTGGCGGAAAATTTCTCGTTCGAGGACATTCACACGCCGCTGACTGGTAATGGAGCGGGGCTGCTGGTCCGCGAGCCCGTCGGCGTCGTCGGCGCGATTATCCCTTGGAACGGCCCGATCTCGCTCATTGCATGGAAGCTTGCTCCGGCACTCCTCGCCGGCTGTACCGTGGTTATCAAGGCATCGCCTGAAGCTCCCGGTCACGCGCTGCTGATGGCTGAAATCGCAGAGCAGATCGGCTTGCCGGCGGGCGTACTCAATGTGCTGACGGCGGATCGCGACGCGTCGGAAGCTCTCGTACGGCATCCCGGAATCGACAAGATCACCTTCACGGGTTCGACGGTTGCGGGAAAGCGGATCGCGTCGATTCTCGGCGAGCGGGTGGCGCGCTATACGCTGGAACTCGGCGGAAAATCTGCTGCGGTGGTGCTGGACGACTATGACATCGATGCGGCGGCAGCGACGATCGCACAGCGATCGTGCCTGTTGACGGGGCAGGTCTGCGCCGCGATCTCACGGATCGTCGTGCCGCGAAATCGACACGATCAGATGGTTGAGGCGCTAAGCGCGCACATGGGCCGGATCAGCGTCGGCGACCCTTTCGACGCACAGAGCGACATGGGGCCGCTCGCGACGGCGCGCCAGCGCGACAGGGTGGAGGGCTATATTGCCGGTGCCGTATCCGACGGTGCCATGCTCGCGACCGGCGGGAAGCGGCCGACCCATCTCGATCGCGGCTATTTCATCGAGCCGACAGTTTTCGGCAAAGTCGATAACACGTCACGGCTGGCGCGCGAGGAAGTGTTCGGACCCGTTCTCGCCGTGATTCCTGCCGACGATGAGGAAGATGCCGTCGCCATCGCCAATGACAGCGATTTTGGGTTGGCCGGCGCGGTCTACACCAATGATGTCGACCGGGCTTACGCCGTGATGCGCCGGATGCGGACGGGCACGATCAGCCACAATGCGCCGCGAATTGATTTCGGAATCGCTTTTGGGGGCTTCAAGCAATCGGGGGTGGGACGCGAAGGCGGTGTGGAGGGCCTGTTGCCATTCCTCGAAACCAAGACCCTTCTCCTCGACACTATGCCGTCACGCCTTGCGAACGGAGGCTGAAGCTATGCCCTGCATCATTGTCACCACACGCGACGGCGAGGACTGCCGGATTGATGGACGCACCGGCTGGAGCGTCATGGAAGCGATACGAGACGCGGGCATCGACGAGCTTCTGGCGATGTGCGGGGGCTGCTGCAGCTGCGCCACGTGCCATGTCTACATCGATCCTGACTTCGCTGACCGGATACCGCCGATCTCCGATGACGAGGACAACTTGCTCGACAGCGCGGCGGCCCGCAACGGCCGATCAAGATTGGCATGTCAGATCCGCCTTTCCGAAGCGCTCGACGGACTGCGAGTCGAGGTGGCGCCGGAGGAGTGACGGCTTCGTTGACGAGGCGTGGAGTTATGCAGAGGATCGCCTAGGGCCGAGTACGCAGCGCTTGCCGACGCTCAATCTGGTTGCAAGCGCCGTGACGGGTGCTGTCAGACCTTGTGCACCGTCGCATTTTAGCCAGTTCGACGCGCTGTCGTAAGGCTGCCGCCTTCGCCTTTTTCAGCGGGGTTTGAGGGACCACCTTACCTTAGATCGGACTAGGGTCAGTCCGGCCTCAGCGATCTTTCCGGTGGCGCGATCGATCAAATCACGATCTACGCTTTCCTCATAAACAATTGCGCTGTCTCTACGGTGAGGAAACGCGTTTTGAGATCGATCAGACTGGAAGGGCTTACTGTTCAAAGATAGCCCGCAAGGGCGTTCTTGATGGTCGACGCTCGGTAGCCTGCGATCCGTTGGTCGCGATCAAATGAGATGCCCATCCAGTTGTCTTGATCAGGTGTATCGCATACGATTGCCATAGCCGAGTGCCGGTGTCGCTATTGCTTGAGGGCAACCTAGCAACGGCTGACGCAAGTTCTCCAATAACCTGAGTGCCCAGCTTTGTCCGCTGTGGGGCACCACTGCCGATCCAATAAGGGCACCGTGCAGCGGCGATGACGGATAAACAACAGACGACCCTCAAAGTAGGAAGCGCGTTCTGCAGCGGTGAAATCCTGTCCCCGATTTGAACCTGATCTGGCGCATTCAGAACGGTTGGATGAAAATTGTCCAGTCTTCTGAGTGCCCTTTCGGGTGGTTCACGGTGCACCAGATATGAAACCCTGGACAGGCGGCGCTCCTCAGCGCCGCTGCTCGGCAATGTAGCGGTTCACCTGCTCTTCCAGCACGTCCAGCGGCAGCGATCCCTGGCGCAGCACCGTTTCATGGAAATCGCGGATGTCGAATTTCGGCCCCAGCTCGCGCTCGGCCTTCGCGCGCAACTCGGCGATCTTCAGCTGGCCGACCATGTAGCTCGTCGCCTGCCCCGGCCAGTTGAAATAGCGATCAACCTCGCGCGCGATGTCGGTGTCGGATACCGAGCTGTTCGCCTTGAAGTACGCGATCGCCTGATCGCGGGTCCAGCGCTTGGAATGGATGCCGGTGTCGAGCACCAGACGGATCGCCCGCCAGACCTGGAGCGAGAGCATGCCGAACCGGTCATAGGGCGTCTTATAGATGCCCATCTCGTCCGCCAGCCGCTCCGAATACAGCCCCCAGCCCTCGGCATAGGCGCTATAGCCGCCGAAGCGACGGAACTTCGGGATGCCGGTCAGCTCCTGCTGGCGCGCGATCTGGAAGTGGTGGCCGGGCGCCCCTTCGTGCGCGGCGATGCCGGCGACCTGCACCTTCTGCGTCTGGTTCATGTCGACCAGGTTGACATAGTAGATGCCCGACCGCGATCCGTCCGCCGACGGGGAGTTGTAGAAGGCGGTCGATGCGGTGGCTTCGCGCCATTTCTCGACCGCGCGCACTTCCAGCTTCGCCTTGGGCAGCACGCGGAAATATTGCGGTGCCTTGGCCATCACCGCTGCGATCACGCCGCGCGCGTCGGCCAGATACTGCTCACGTCCCGCTTCGGTGTTCGGATATTTGAGCGTCGGGTCGGTACGAATCCTGTCGAAGAACTGTTCGAGCGTGCCGGTGAAGCCGACTTGGCGCTTGATCGCCTCCATCTCCTGCCGGATCGCGGCGACCTGGCGCAGGCCGAGGGCGTGGATCTGGTCGGCGGTCAGATTGGTCGTCGTCGACTGCTTCAGCCGATCGGCATAATAGGCCGCGCCATCCGGCAGCGCCCACACGCCGAAATTGCCCTTCGACAGCGGCTCGACCGCATCGATCGCCGCGATCAGCGTGTCGTAGCCCTGCTTGAACGGCCCGGTCAGCGCGGTGCGCGCGTCGGCCAGCAGGCGCTCCTTGGTCGCGGCGGGCGCATTCAGCGCGGTCACCTTCTTGCGGAAATCGGCCATCAGCGTCGAATCGGGACCGCCGTCGAACGGCGCGCCGACCAGCACCTTCTTCGCATCGTTGCGCGCGGGCGCGAAATTGACCTTGTTCGGTACGATGCCGGCGGCGGCCTGCGCACGCATCGTCGCGGCGACTTCACGCATCACGCGGTTGGTATCGCGCAGGCGGGCGATATAGGCCTGGGCGTCGGCGACGGTGTCGACCTTGTGGTTGTTGATCAGCAGGACGGGGATGGCGCCCGCCGGACTGCCGTTGGTCGACACCGGAAAGCGCAGCTTGCGGAAGCGGAAGCTGTCGGCGGCGCGCGCATTTTCATATTCAAACAGGCGATAGCTGATCCGCGCATTCTCGCTCAGCCGATCGGGCTTGAAGCGCAACTGCATCGCCTTTGTCTGCGCGGCGACCAGCGCACGCATGCGGACCGCGGCGGCATCGGTATAGTCGTCGAGCCGGTCGTAGTTCGTCTTCAGCCCCAAGTCGGTCTGGGTTTCCGGACTGAGCGCGACCTGTTCGTCATAGGCGCGGTCGAGGAAGGCGAGCAGCGCGGCGTCCTGGGTCTGCGTCTGCACGGGTGCCGCCGCCGACAACACAGGCACGGCCGACACCAATACCCACGAAACCGCCTTGCCCATCGTCGCTCTCCCAAATCGTCACCCGGACCGTGGCACGGCGCGGGCGACGAGGGAAGCGATCTGAGAGACTTAGTCCGCGAACAGCAGGACCGGCGTCTCGAGCAGCTTGCGCACCGCTTGGACGTAGCTTGCCGCATCCCAGCCGTCGACAACGCGGTGGTCGCAGCTGATCGACAGGTTCATCAGCTTGGCGCGCACGATGTCGTCGCCGCGGAAGACGGGGCGTTCGACGATCTTGTTCGGGCCGATGATCGCGACTTCGGGGCGGTTGATGACCGGCGTCGTCGCGATACCGCCGAGCGGCCCCAGCGAGGTGACGGTCAGCGTCGAGCCCGACAGTTCCTCCGACTTCGCCTTGCCGGTCCGCGCCGCCTCGGCCAGGCGCCCGATCTCGCTCGCCAGCTGCCAGACGTTCTTGTCCTGCGCGTCGCGGATGACCGGGACCATCAGCCCCGCATCGGTCTGCGTCGCCATGCCCAGATGTACGCGGCCGTGGCGCGTCACCACGCCCGCCTCGTCGTCGTAGCGGGCATTGAGCATCGGGAAGTCGGGCAGCGTGCGGCAGATCGCGACGATCAGGAACGGCAGCATCGTCAGCTTCGGCCGGTTGCCGCGGTTGGCGTTCAGGTCCGCGCGCATGTCTTCGAGCGCGGTCACGTCGATTTCGTCGACGTAGGTGAAGTGCGGGATCTGGCGCTTCGACGCGGCCATGTTCTCGGCGATGCGGCGGCGCATGCCGATGACCTTGACCGGCTGATCCTCGCGCGCCCGGGAGGCATGGGGGGCGTGATAGCCCTGGCCGCCGGAGTAGCGCAGGTACGCGTCCAAGTCGGCATGGCGGATGTGCTGCCCGTCATGCTGGACCTGCGACAGGTCGACGCCGAGGTCCTTGGCGCGCGCGCGGACCGCGGGCGAGGCGAGAACCGGAGCATGATGGGCGCCACTCCCGTTCCCCGGCGAAGGCCGGGGTCCAGTACCACTGTCCCCTGTTGGAGAGGCCGTCGCGCCGTCATCAGCGTCCCGCGACGGGGCCCCGGCCTTCGCCGGGGCACTGACGGGCTGCGGAGCCGGCGTTTCCACCACCTCTTCGACGCCCGGGTTCTCGGCCTCGATCTGCTCTTCGACCTCTGCCGACACCGGGGCCGCCGCTGCAGGCTCGGCGCTCGCCTCGCCCTCGGTCTCGATCACCACCAAGGTCGACCCGATCGGCACCTGATCGCCGACCTCGCCCGCCAGTTCGAGCACCACGCCCGACACCGGCGACTCCATCTCGACGGTCGCCTTGTCGGTCATCATGTCGGCGAGGCCCTGGTCCTCTTCGACACGGTCGCCGACCTTGACGTGCCAGGCGACGATCTCGGCCTCGGCGATGCCTTCGCCGATGTCGGGCAGGCGGAATTCGAAGCGGGCCATCAGGGGAGTGTCCTTGTTGCTGGCAGGGCCGTGACAGGCCAGATTTTGGTACGGGCGTAGGAGCAAGGAGGGAGCGATGGGACACCATCGTGACCGACGCGGGACGCCCGCCCGTGCCGGAAGCTGGCCTGCCGCGCAGCGGTCGTCCGCAGGACGATCACGGCGTCTGTCAGCAGCAAGGACACTCCCCCTAGTCCTTCATGATCTTGGCGAGCGCCTGTCCAATGCGGACGGGCCCGGGGAAATATGCCCATTCCAGGCTGTGCGGGTAGGGCGTGTCGAAGCCGGTGACACGCTCGATCGGCGCCTCCAGATGGTGGAAGCAGCGCTCCTGAACCAGCGCCGACAGTTCCGCGCCGAAGCCGCCGGTGCGGGTCGCTTCATGGACGATCATGCAGCGGCCGGTCTTCTTCACCGACGCCTCGATCGTCTCGATGTCGAGCGGCACCAGCGTGCGCAGGTCGATGACTTCGGCATCGACGCCGGCTTCCTCGACGCTCGCCATCACGACGTGCACCATCGTGCCATAGGCGAGGATCGTCAGGTCGTTGCCGGGGCGCACGATGTTCGCCTTGCCCAGATCGACACGGTAATAGCCGGTCGGCACCTCGCCTGCAGGATGCGTAGACCAGTTCGACGCTGGCCGATCCCAATGGCCGTTGAACGGGCCGTTGTAGATGCGCTTGGGTTCGAGGAAGAGGACGGGGTCGTTGTCCTCGATCGCGGCGATCAGCAGGCCCTTCGCATCGTACGGCGTCGATGGGATGACCGTCTTGATGCCCGAGACATGGGTGAAGATACCCTCGGGCGACTGCGAGTGGGTCTGCCCGCCGAAGATGCCGCCGCCATAGGGGCTGCGTACCGTGATCGGCGCGGTGAACTCGCCGGCCGAGCGGTAGCGCAGCCGCGCCGCCTCGCTGACCAGCTGGTCGAGCGCGGGGTAGATGTAATCGGCGAACTGGATTTCGGGGACCGGGCGCAGGCCGTACGCCCCCATGCCGATCGCGACGCCGATGATCCCGATTTCGGTGATCGGCGTGTCGAACACGCGGGTCTTGCCATATTTCGCCTGCAGCCCCGCAGTCGCGCGGAACACGCCGCCGAAATAGCCCACGTCTTCGCCCATCACGACGATGTCGCCGTCGCGGTCCATCATCACGTCCATGGCGCTGTTGATTGCCTGGATCATGTTCATGCGGGTGGTGGCGCCGGTGTCGGCGGCCTCGCCCGCGGGGGTATCGATCACGTCGGTCATGCTGCCTTCACCACGAAGCGGTCGCCGTCGGGCGCCGTCCAAGTCTTGAGTTTCGCCGCGGCGGCGGTGTCGCCCTGGCCATGGCCTGCGATGAACAGGTCCACCGCCGGCAAGGCGCGCGCCATCGCCACACTGTCGGCGACCAGTTCATGCCCGCCGTCCCTTTCGATCAGCGTGTAAGCCGCTTGACCCGCGGTCTGCCCGACGAAGAGGTGATCGGCCGGATCGGCGACGAAGCCGGGAACGGTGTCCGCCGTACCGGTGACGATCATCGCAGGCACGGCGAGCGAGGCGTAGGCGCTCGGCTGGATCAGGCCCGGAATCTTGCCCGGTGTCGAGAAGCCCAGCACCGCCCTGACTGCCGGCACCCGGAACGGCGCGATGTACGACAGCGCACCCCCGAGGCAGAGCGCGGTCAGCGTGCCGAAGCTGTGGCCGACCGCAATGACCGGCAGGCCCGGATAGTCCTTCGCCGCGATCGCCGCCGCCGCACCCATGTCCGCGATCCGCTCGCCGAAGCTTGCCTGCATCGTGAATTTGGCACGGTCGGGATGGCGCATCGAATCGACATGCAGGGGGGCCAGCGTCGTATAGCCGCGGGCAGCCAAAATGGCAGCGAGAAAGCTGTATCGGTCTGGCCACGAACCATGTCCGGTCGACAGCAGCGCCACTCCCTTACGACTATTCGACTCCCAGATCGTTAGGTCAGTCGACCGTGAAGCCGACACAACCAGTCGTTCGACCTTCGGAAGCGGGGGCGGGGCGGGGGTATACGCAAGCCATTTCGGCTGACAGGCAGCTACCGCCACGCCGCCTGCGCCAGCGATCAGGGTGCGCCGGTCGATCACTTGCGCGCCCACGGCCGGCCGGAGGCCTCTTCCTCGGCGATCATCTGCGCCTGCTGCTCACGCAGGTGCCACGGCATCTCCTCGAACACGCCATCGAACAGCGAATCGAGCGGCTGGTGCAGCCCGTGGCCGAGGATGCCGTTCTTCTCGGCCTCCTTCTGCGCGGCCTTGACCTGCTCGGCGACCTCGCGGTCCATCGCGTCGTGCCGTTCCTCGTCCCACTCGCCGATCGCGATCAGATGCGCCTTCAGCCGCTTAATCGGGTCACCCAGCGGCCACGCATTGGGCTCGCCCTCCGAGCGATACTGGCCCGGATCGTCCGACGTCGAATGGCCCTCGGCGCGGTAGGTGAAATGCTCGATCAGCGTGGGGCCCGCATTGGTCCGCGCGCGCTCGGCGGCCCAGAGCGTCGCGGCATAGACCGCCAGCACGTCGTTCCCGTCGACCCGGATGCCGGCGATGCCATAGCCGATCGCGCGCGCGGCAAAGGTGGTCGCCTCGGCGCCGGCAAAGCCCGAGAAGCTCGAGATCGCCCACTGGTTGTTGACGACGTTGAAAATGACCGGCGCACGGTAGACGCTGGCGAAGGTGCAGGCGGAGTGGAAGTCGCCTTCCGCGGTCGATCCTTCGCCGCACCAGGTCGCAGCGATTCGCGTATCGCCCTTCGCCGCGCTCGCCATCGCCCAGCCGACCGCCTGCGGATATTGGGTCGTCAGATTGCCGGAGATCGAGAAGAAGCCGAAACGCTTCTCCGAATACATGATCGGCAGCTGCTTGCCCTGCAGCTTGTCGCCGCGGTTCGAATAGATCTGGTTCATCATGTCGACCAGCGGGCAGCCACGCGAGATGAGGATGCCCTGCTGGCGATAGGATGGGAACACCATGTCGTCCGATGCCAGCGCCGCAGCGGCGCCCACCGACACCGCCTCCTCGCCCAGCGACTTCATGTAGAAGCTCGTCTTGCCCTGGCGCTGCGCGCGGAACATGCGCTCGTCGAAGGCGCGGGTCAGCGCCATGTTGCGCAGCATCTGGCGCTTCAGATCGGGCGAGATACGCGGATCCCACTGGCCACCGGCGGTCCCGTCCATGTCGAGCACGCGCACCAGGCCGAAGGCGAGATCGTGAAAGCCGTTGGCCGCGTCGGCGGTGTCGGGCCGGCGGGACGCATCGACCGGCGGCACCGCAACTTCGGTGAAATCCACCGTGTCGCCGGGGCGGAACTTCGGCTCAGGCACATGCAGCGCGAGCGGCGGCAGATTCGATCGACGGGACGCGTCGGACATGGTCTCTCCTCGGGCGGCGCATGGTGGCAGCGCCCGAAACAAGCTTTGCGAGCCTTGTAATAAAATTTCAAGAGGCCTCGCGCGTGCCGAGAGGGCCGCCGAGCGGAATCCGTCTGCCGATCGACGACGTGGGGGCTGGCGTCGCCGTCCTGCCGCTGCTAGGCACTCTCCCCACGCACCGGCACCCGTAGCTCAGCTGGATAGAGCGCTGCCCTCCGAAGGCAGAGGCCACAGGTTCGAATCCTGTCGGGTGCGCCATTCCTGGCATGGCGGCCTTCGGGCGTTTGCGACTCGACGCTGACAGGATAGCGACAGGCGTCGGAAACATCGGATGCGGCCGGGGACCGCCGGCCCGCCCTCTCCCATATGGGAGAAAGCGGACAGAGCGTCCCTGCCTCAGCGCCCGATCGCCATCCGGATGGCCTGTTCGACCGGTGAATAGTCGCCGTCTTCCCTGTCGAGGCAAAGAGGCTCGCGGGGAAGCAGCGGAGGTTGCGCCAGGAAGCGCGGTGCCGTTCCCCTATGGCGTTGCGCTGCGTGCACCAGGAAAGGATGGCACAAGTAGACCGTGCCAGCCTCGCCGACCGCCGATATCTCGGGCCGGCTTGCCGAGCCCGCAAAGTCGTCGGCCGCCAATTGGCGGAGGCTCAGCCCGGCCTCACCGGCAGGCGCCAGCTGCCGGGCACTATCGATATGCGACCCCACCCTGATGCGGGTGGGCGCGTCATCGGGGCCGGTATCCGAGAACAGGAACAGCATGAGCAATGCACGCCCCTTGCTGCTGACGTTGGCGCGCCATTCCATGAAGTCCGGACTGTCGCCGAAGCTCACATCGATGTGCCAGCCGTCATCCTCTGGTTTCTCGGAGCACGGGAAGCGGATGGGGAAGGTGCCGAGAGCGCCAACCGGCAACCAGCGTCCCGGTCCGACGAGCTGATCAAACGCCCTGCGCAGGGTGGGTGTGCTCGCTGCCTCCCGGAAAGGAGGTTGCGCATAATGGCCCAAGCGGATCACCGGTCTGGTCCATGTCGATCGGTCAGCGGGGTCGCAGCCCGTCTCCTTCCACAAAATGGCTCGCGCGTCTTCGGCTGTCCGTTTGTCGAACGCATGGTCGAGACGAACGAAGCCGTCGCGAATGAACGAGTTTATGTCTGCGGCGCTCAGCGCTCGCCCATCTTCAGGTCGCATAGTGGATTCTCTCAATGTCACGTGATGCCGCGGCGGCGACCGTGGTCGCGCCGTGCAGGAAGCCGGAACGATCCGCTTAGATCAGCGGAAACGCGGCCGCGCGATTGAGAGTGACGAACTTCACGCAGCAAGCATATCAGCCTTCGCTTGCTGCGCAAGAGACGGCCTTTGTTCGAATTCGCCGGTCAGCCCGAAGATGGTGATCGCCGCCAACCAGACATCAGCCGATCGGCGGCAGGGATATTGCCCTGTGACCCCGCGGGTCCGCTCTGTCATGCTGGTGCCGCACTGGCCTCCCGGCGCCGAACACCTTGCGATCAAAGATCGCCGATCTGATCGAGCAGGCGCAGCGCATGCTGTCGGTCACGCTCGACGATCGCGCCGGTGAATCGCAGGATCAGGGACTGGAGCCGCCGCGTCGCCTTGCGTTCGGGTGCCGGAAGCGGCCCGTCGATCAGACGCCCGCCCCACTCGCTCGACAAGCGCTGCGCCGCATCGGTCGCACCGAGTACGAGCGACGGGAACGGTAAGGCAGAGCGTGGCGAGGCAAAAGGCCTGGGATCGGCTTCGGGCGCGACCAGCAACGCGCCGGCCACGCGTTCGACATAGGAGAGCGGCGACAAGCGCGCCCACCAGGCAGCGGCGGCGCAACCCACCCCCTGGGCCACCATCAGCACGGCACGGTCCGCATCGAGGATCGCGCGGTCGATATGGGCGGCGGTCTGGTTGCGCTGGGTTGGCGTCTGCGCCTTCACCGCGATGTGCCGGATCGACGATGCGCCCAGAAGATCGAGCAGGCCCGCCGGCGGCTCCAGCTGGTCGCGATCCGACAAGGAGACGATCGAGAGTCCGCGAAACGACATGACGATGGCAGACATGCTGTCTTCCTTTCCGGTGCTGGACACACGGTACGCGTGACGCCAGCTTACCCGTCGGCGCGCGGGACGCGAGGCCCGCTCACCGTGAATTTCGCCCGGACTAGCCCGCTCGATCGTCCCCAACCCGCAGCGTGGCCAACGCGGCGAGGCCCATTACCCCGGCGGCGAAGGCCATCGTCCAGACGGGCTCGGTCGGAAACAGATGGCGGACGATCGTGCCCATGACGGTCGCCACCAGCAGCTGGGGCACGACGATGAAGACGTTGAACAGCCCCATATAGATGCCGAGCTTAGCCTGCGGCAGGCTGGAGGCGAGGATCGCATAGGGCATCGCGAGGATCGACGCCCAGGCAATTCCGATCGCGACTTCGCTCAGCAGCAGCAGGTTCGCGTCGCGGACGAACAGGAAGGAAAGATAGCCGAGCGCACCGATGGCCAGGCACAGCGCATGCGCCCGCACCTTGCCGATCGCACGGGCGAGCGGGCGCAACAGAAACAGCGCCGCCAGCGCCGCGACCGCATTGTACGCAGCAAAGAGGATACCGACCCAATTGCCACCGGCATTGTAGGCGGCGCTAGCCGGGTCGGACGATCCGAACACATATTGGGCGACGACGGGCGTGGTGTAGATCCACATGATGAACAGCGCCGACCAGGTGAAGAACTGGACGAGTGCGAGCCGCTTCATGATCGGCGGCATGCCGGCGAAATCGCCGACGATGTGCGTCAGCAGATTGTCGCTGCGCCCGCTCGCGTGGCGCTGCGCCGCGACGATCCGGGCCGAGCCGTAGGCGGCGAGCAGGCCGGCGAGGACGTACAGCTCCTTCTCCAGGCCGGCCGTGAAGACGAGCGCACCGATGACGACGCCGCTCGCGATCCAGGCAAGGCCCCCCGCGGTCGATTGCGGCGGCGCGGGTGTCGCGGGAGCGGCAGCCCCGTCGAAGGCGGCGATCTGCTCGGGCGAATATTCGCGCGTCGTCAGCACCGTCCACAGCACCGCCAGGAACAGCGCCGCGCCGCCCGCGTAGAAGCTGTAGCGTACCGTATCGGGCACCCCGCCCCCGCTTGCCACATTGGCGACGCCCAGGTGATCGAGGACATAGGGCGTCACCGACCCGACGACGGCGCCTGCACCGATGAAGGCGGTCTGGATCGCATAGCCGGCGGTATGCTGATCCTTGTCGAGCATATCGCCGACGAAGGCGCGGAACGGCTCCATCGAGACGTTCAGGGACGCATCGAGCATCCACAGCAGCACCGCCGCCGCCCACAGCGCGGGGGCATTGGGCATGCCGAAGAGCGCGAGCGCGGCGAAGATCGCACCGCCAAAGAAATACGGCCGCCGCCGCCCGAACCGCCCCCAGGTGCGATCGGAATAATGGCCGATGATCGGCTGGACGATCAGCCCGGTCAGGGGCGCCGCGATCCACAGGAAGGCCAGATCGTCCAGGCTCTCGCCCAGCGACTGGAAAATGCGGCTCATGTTCGCATTCTGCAGCGCGAAGCCGATCTGGATGCCGAAGAAGCCGAAGCTGATGTTCCACAGCCCGGCAAAGCCCTGGCGCGGGCGGCGGTTTGCTGTTTCGGTCATCGTCGCCTTTCCAGAGTCAAAACTTCCCTCCCCGGATAAGGGGGGCGGGGGGTGGGTCGGCATGAGGCCGGGCAGGTCCGCTGGGGGTGGCCAACCCACCCCCAGCCCCTCCCCTTGTCCAGGGAGGGGAGAACATATGCCCCGTCCTTACCGCCGGCGCTTGCCCCTCGCCGCGCCCGGCGCCACGAAACGAATCGCCTGGCCGCCCCCCGGAGCCAGCGCCAGCGTCAGCGTATCGCCGCGCTTGACCGGCTTGCTCTCGATCGTGATCGCATGGCGGTTGGGCGTGCGGTAATCGGCGTTCGGCCCGTCGCGGTAGATTTGCGCGGTGTAGGTCTTGCCCGGGTCGAGGAAGTCGAGGCCGATCGTCGTCGTCCGCGGCTGTTCATCGCCGACCGACCCCAGGAACCAGTCGTTCGAGCCCTTCGCCTTGCGCGCGATCGTGACATAGTCGCCGACCTCGCCGTTCAGCACGCGGGTGTCGGTCCAGTCGGTGGGGACATCCTTGATGAACTGGAAGGCGCCCGGATATTGCGCATAGGCCTCCGGCGTGTCGGCGACCATCACGACCGGCGAGTAGATGACGACATAATTCGCCAGCTGCTTGGCCAGCGTCGAGGGGATGTCGCTGTTCTCGCTGCCCTTCAAGCTCACGATGCCGGGCGTGAAATCCATCGGGCCGCCGAGCAGCTGGGTGAAGACCATATTGGCTTCATGCTCGGGCGGGTTCTTGCCGGCCCAGCTCATATATTCCATGCCCCGCCCGCCTTCGCGCGCGACCCAGTTCGGGTAGGTGCGGCGCAGCCCGGTGTCCTTCACCGGCTCGTGCGCGTCGACCGACACCTTGTACTTGGCGGCGGTCTGCACGACGCGCAGATGGTGGTTCACCATCCACTGGCCCTCATGCCATTCACGATGCTTCGAGCCATCGGGATCGACCCGCTCGATCTGGCCGGCGTCGGTGACATAGCCGGTCTTCACGAAGCGCTCGCCGTGGTCGGCGGCAAATTTGAATGCGGTGTCGAGCTGCTTGTCATAGTGGCTGACCGACCCACCGGTTTCGTGGTGGCCGATCAGGCGGACGCCCTTGCCGCGCGCATATTCCGACAGCGCCTTGATGTCGAAATCCTCGGTCGGCTGGCTGAAGTTCATGTCGTTGCCGTTGCCGAACCAGTCGCCGTCCCAGCCGACATTCCAGCCCTCGACCAGCACGTTCTTGATGCCGTTGGCCGCGGCGAAGTCGATGTACTGGCGGACATGGGCGTTGGTCGCGCCGTGGATGGGGCCGCGCGCCCAGCTCCACACGCCCTTGATCATGTTCCACCAGACCCCGGCGAACTTGCCCGGCTCGATCCACGACACGTCGCCGAGCTTGTTGGGCTCGTTGAGGTTCAGCGTCATCCGACTGGCGTAATACAGCCCCGGCGCATCATCGGCGATCGCGATCGTCCGCCAGGGGGTCGAGAAGCCCGCATCGCGGCTGACCTTGGGCGCGCCCGATCCCGGCGTCAGGTTCGCCTTGAGCTTGGTGCCTTCGAAGCGCTGAAGGTTCATCGCCGAATAGTCGACCAGCGCCGCTTCGTGAATCGCGATGTGCGTACCGCTGGCGAGCTTGAAGGTGGCGACGGTCTGCGCGGTACCGACGCTGGAAATGGGCGTCGCGTTGTAGAGATATTCCTCGCGGTTCCAGCCGTACGCCGGCTTCCACCAGGCGACACCGTCCTCGGCGATGGCGAATTCCGTCAGTTCGTCGGCGATGTTGACGTGGTGCAGGTTCGGCTGGTCGGGCAGCGTGTAGCGGAAGCCGACGCCGTCGTCGAAGATGCGGAAGGTGACCTGCATCTCGCGCTGGTCGCGGACCTTTTCCTTAAGGCGCACGACCAGATCGGTGTGATTGTCGCGGATCGTCTGCCATTCGCCGAACGGCTGGGTCCAGCTGGTATCGCTTTTCGACGTCTTGGCGTCGACCAACGCGAAATACCGGTCGAGTTTCGGCGCATCGGTGAACAGGAAGCCAAGCGCGCTGTTGGCGATGATCGGCTTGCGCTTGCGCGTGACCGCATAGGACGCGCGGCCATCATTATCGATCGAGACCGAGACGGTTATCGACTTGTCGGGCGAATCCGCCTTGGCAACGACCTCGGCCAGGGCAGGCTGCGCGGTGACCAGCGCCAGCAGGCTCACGAACATCCGGGTCATCATGCAATCTCCCTTGCGATCAGCCCCGCGGGGCCGGTCAAAATCCATTTGTCGGCCACGCCGACCTGTTCGATGATCTGCCATCCATCCGCCTGGTCGGGCGTCAGATCAACCGGCGCGGTGCCGAAATTGAAAGCGCAGCGCAGCCGCTCCCCCTCGCTGCGGCGCTCGAAGACGAGCACGTCGTCGGTCGCGGTCAGCACGATCATGTCGCCCCGCATCAGCGCGGCGCTGGTGTGGCGCATCCGGAGCAGGCGGCGCGTGAGGTGCAACAGCGAGCCGGCATCCGCCTCCTGCCGATCGACCGCAAGGGGCCCATGATCGGGGCCGGTCGGCAGCCACGGGTCTGCGCTCGAAAAGCCCAGGCCCGCCGCGTCGCCCGCCCAGGGCATCGGCGTCCGCGCGCCGTCGCGCGACAGGGTCAGCGGCCAGTTGGCGATGGCTTCGGGGTCCTGTAACCGATCGAACGGCACATCGACCTGGGTCAGCCCCAGTTCCTCGCCGTAATAGAGGATGATGGTCCCGCGCAGGCAGGCGAGCAGCAGCATCTTCATCGCGGCGAAGGCTTGAGGATCGCGCGTCCCTGCCCAGCGCGACACCGCCCGCGGCGCATCGTGATTCTCGAATGCCCAGCTCGGCCAGCCGGTATCGGGCGCGTCGGGCCACGCCTGCACCGCCTCCGCCACCACCCGCGGGGTAAGCGCGCTCGCATAGAGGAAGTCGAAGCCATAGGAACTGTCGAGCCGCCCGGGCGCGGTGAACGCCTTGCGTTCGCGCTCGCTGTCGTCGCCGCCGACCTCGGCCACCGTGAAGGTCGCGCCATAATCGTCGAGGACGCCGCGCAGCCGCTCGAGGAACAGCGGAATGTCGGGATGCGACTGGTTGTGGACGTGCAGCTGGAAATCGAACGGCCGCGTGCGGACGCCGTTGCCGGTCGGTGCGGGCGGATTGTCGGTGAGCGATGGGTCGTGCATCGAAAAGTTGATCGCATCGACGCGGAAGCCGTCGACCCCGCGATCGAGCCAGAAGCGCGCGACGTCGAGCAGTGCGTCCTGGACGTCCGGATTATGCCCGTTGAGCTGCGGCTGGCTGCTCAGGAAATTATGCATGTAATATTGGCCGCGCCGGGCGTCCCAGGTCCAGGCCGGGCCGCCGAAGACGGACTGCCAATTGTTGGGCGGCGCGCCATCGGGCTTGGCATCGGCCCAGACATACCAATCGGCGCGCGGATTGTGCCGGCTCGCGCGGCTCTGCGCGAACCAGGCGTGCCGGTCCGACGTGTGGGCGTAGACCTGATCGACGATGACCTTCAGCCCCAGCGCATGCGCGCGGGCGACCAGGGCGTCGAAATCGGCGAGCGTACCGAAGATCGGATCGACGTCGCAGTAATCGGCGATGTCATAGCCGAAATCGGCCATGGGCGAGGTGTAGAAAGGCGACAGCCAGATCGCATCGACGCCGAGCGACGCAACATAATCGAGATGCGAAGTGATGCCGGCGAGGTCTCCCACCCCGTCGCCGTTCGCGTCGGCAAAGCTACGTGGATAGATCTGGTAGATCGCTGCGCCACGCCACCAGTCGGCGGCGGTCGCAGTGTTGGTGTCGGTACGGGTCAGGATGGTCATGTCGGGTCCGAAGCACAGATGGCATAGCCGAGCGGCGGCAGCGTGACGGTGACGCTGCCCGGCGCGACAGCGGTGGCGGCGCAGGGGCCGGCAAGAGCGGAAAAGTTGCGCGAGCCGACTTCGACCTGCACCTGCGCCCGCACCGGCGCGGTGGAGGTGTTGAAAGCGAGCAGCACTTCGCGCCCGGTTTCGGGATCGATCCGCGAAACGGCGAGCAGGCCGGGCGTGTCCTGGCGGTAGCGGATGGCGGTCGACCCGCGCCGCAGCGCGGGTTCGGCGCGGCGAATGCGGGCGAGTTCGGCGATCTGGCGGAACAGCGGACCGTCGGTGCCGAAATTGTCGGTCGCGGTGGTGCGCGTCGTGCCGACCAGCCGGTTGTCGTTGTAACTGGCGACCCGGCTCGCGAACATGTCCTCGCGCGCGTCCTGGTCGCCGCCATCTCCGGCGAAGCCCTGTTCGTCACCCGAATAGATCGTCGGCACGCCACGTAAGCTCAGCAGCAGCGCGTTCGTCAGCTTCACCCGATCGAGGATTTCGGCTTCCGACGCGGTCGGGAAAGCCTTGCGGATCGACGTTGCGACGCGGCCGTCGTCATGATTGCCGGTGAAGGTCGGCAGGATGCGCGCGGTGTCGGCGCCTTTCGCGTAGATCGCGTCGCCATCGAAGAGATGTTCGAACAGGATGGTGCCGCCGGTGCCCGCGACGGTCGCCGCCACCGCCTCCTTGAACGCGAAGTCGAGCACTGCGGGCAATGCCGCGGTCCGCGTCCACTGCGCCAGCGCGGCCGGGCGGATGTCGTGTTCGGACACTTCGCCGAAGATATGGAAATTGGCGATTCCCCTGGCCGTGGCGCGCGCCTCCATCGCAGGGACGAACACCTGCCAGAATTCGGGGTTCACATGCTTGGCGGTGTCGATGCGGAAACCATCGATGCCGTAGCGGTCGATCCAGCCACCGAAGATATCGATCATGCCGGCGATGACGCGCGGATTTTCGGTCATCAAATCGTCGAGCCCGACGAAATCGCCCATCGTCGAGCTTTCGTTGCGGTACGTCGTATCGCCCCGATTATGGTAGAGCGTCACGTCGTTGAGCCACGCCGGCACCTTTATGCCCTTCTCCGTCGCCGGGACGACCGGGGTATAGGCATAGGTCGGATCGGTCAGTTTCGCGAAATTCTCCGCCGTTCGGACCTCGTCGCCGGCAAACCCTGGATTGATCGCCGGGCCGGTCACCCCGCCGCGCCGCTGATAGGGATAGTCCGCGCGGCTGCGGTAGAGGCATTCGCCCTTGCCCGCACATTCCCGCATCTGGATCACGTCCGCCGTATGGTTGACGATGATGTCCATATAGACCTTCATTCCACGCGCATGGGCGGCATCGACCAGCGCGCGGAAATCGGCATCAGTACCCAGATGCGGGTCGACGGTCGTGAAATCGGTAATCCAGTAACCGTGGTAGCCGGCGCTCTCCCGGCCCGGCGCGCCCTGCACGGCCTTGTTCTTGAAGATCGGCCCGACCCACAGTGCCGTCGCGCCGAGCGCCTGGATATAGTCGAGCCGCCGGATCAGCCCCTTCAGGTCGCCGCCGTGGTAGAAGCCCTTGGCGGTTGGATCGAACCCGGTCTGAAGTGGCCCGCCTTTCAATCCACCGCGGTCGTTGGCCGGGTCGGCGTTGTCGAAGCGATCGGGCAGGACGAAATAGATGATCTCGTCCTCGGGCGGGCGAGTGCGGAAATCGTCCGTGTTACTTGCCCCGGACGCCCTTCCCACACCGTTCGCCCTGAGCTTGTCGAAGGGCTGTCTTTCTTCGTGCTGCAAACTTGCCGCCAAAGAAACAGGCAATGCTCCGACAAGCTCACCACGAACGGTCAGAGGGTTAGCCGCAGCAACCAGGGCAAGCAGCAGGCTCACGCCGCCAACCCCCGCGGTGCAGCGCAATTCCGTGCGATGAAATCGGCATGTCCGGGCATCTGGGCCACCTCGCGCGCGTTGAGTTTGGGCAGGATGTCGAGGAACTCCGCGACCTGCGCCGCCGGCATCGTATCGGCCAGTGGATGCCAGGCGTCGGGCATCACACCCTGCCCGACAAGCACCTGCAGCCAGCCGACCTCGGTAAACAGTTCCTCGCGCTCGCGGGTGATCTGCGCCGACGCCTTCCACAGGTCGAGCTTCGCGCGGAGCGTGTCCGGCAGTGCCGTCTCGCGCCGGTCCTGCCAGAACGGCTCATGGCGGCGGTTGGCAACGTAATGCAGCAGGATGAAGTCGCGGATGCGTTCGTATTCGAACACCGCCTGGCGATTATATTCGTCGCGCAGCGCCGGGGCGATGCGGCGACCGGGAAGCAGTTTCAGCACGCGTTCGATCGCCGACTGAATCATATGGATGCTGGTCGATTCGAGTGGCTCGAGGAAGCCCGACGCCAGCCCGACCGCGATGACGTTGGCCTTCCACAGCGCGCGGCGTCGCCCGGTCGTGAAGCGCAGCGGCCGCGGATCGGCGAGGGGCTCGCTGTCGAGGTTGGCCAACAGACGGTCGCGCGCCGCCTCGTCGCTCAGATGCGCCGAGCTGTAGACGACGCCGTTGCCGGTGCGATGCTGCAGCGGGATGCGCCATTGCCACCCCGCACCGTGCGCGGTCGCGCGGGTGTAGGGCGTGAAATCGTCCGCCCGCGCCGAGGGCACCGCCATTGCGCGATCGCAGGGCAGCCAATGCGTCCAGTCCTCATACCCCGTCCCCAGCACGCCTTCGATCAACAGCGCGCGGAAACCGGTGCAATCGAGGAACAGGTCGCCTTCGATCCGCCTGTCGCGGTCGAGCAGCAGCGCGGCAACGTCGCCGCTCTGGCCATCGCGCACGACCTCGACGATCCGCCCCTCGACCCGCGTGACGCCGCGCGCTTCGGCGAAGCGGCGGAGGTAGGCGGCGTAGAGGCTCGCATCGAAATGAAAGGCATAGGGCATGTCGGGCAGCACCGATGCCGTCCGCGCCGGCCCGCGTTGCATCCGCCCGGCGAGCGCTGCCTGATTGTTGAGGGAATATACCGCCAGTGGCCGCGCCAGACCATCGCGCTGCCCGCGCAACCACAGGTGATGGAACGGCGCCAGGCCGCTGTCGCGCCCGATGTCGCCGAACGCGTGCATGTAGCGGTCGCCGGCCGCGCCCCAGCCGACGAATTCGATCCCCAGCTTGAACGTCGCGCCGGTCGCGCGGACGAAATCGTCCTCGTCGATCCCAAGCGCCTGGTTGAACAGCCGGATCTGCGGGATCGTCGCTTCACCGACACCGACGATGCCGATCTCGTCGGATTCGACGAGCGTCACGCTGAAGCCCGGGCCCAGGAACCGCCCGAGCGCCGCCGCGCACATCCATCCCGCTGATCCGCCGCCGGCGATCACGATGCGGATCGGTGGGTTGGTCGTCATGTCCGCGCTCCGATCTGGCAATTGGGAAGGATGTTACCCCTCACCCGTTCGCCCTGAGCCTGCCGGGCACCCATCGAAATGCTACTTCGACGGGACCCTGGTCGAAGGGCCGTACCGTGATACACCCGCGATGACTTTGCGGCACGACGTACGGTGCTTCGACTAGCTCAGCACGAACGGTAGGGGGACGCTTAGAACTTGTACGTCACGCCCAGATAATAGTCGCGCGTGTACCGCTGATACTCGCGCACCAGGCGGGGATCGCTCGCTTCGCTGGTGACGAACGGCTCGTCGGTCAGGTTCTTACCCTGCAGCAGGATCGAGAGCCCCGTCAGCGGCCCGGACTTGAACTCGTACCCGATCTGCGCATCGAGCACGCCTTCGGCCTTGCCCTGGCGAAATTCGGGATTGGCCGACAGGCCCGCCAGTTCGGCGAGGAAGCTCGAGCGGTAGCGATAGGTCGCGCGCGCCTGGAAGCCGCCCTTTTCGAAATAGGCGGTGCCGGTGCCGACCCACTTCGACTGGCCCGGCAGCGTGATCGCCACGGTCGGATTCGACCCGTATTTGATCGCACTGTCCACGTACGTGCCGGTCAGGAACACGCCGAACCCGTCGAGCGCGTTTGTGAACATCTTGAACGGCAGCGATGCCGTCGCCTCGACGCCCATCACGTCGCCGCCGCCCGAGTTGGTCGGCTGCGAGACGAGACCGAACTGCGCATTCTGGCCGCGGATGACCGCCTGCTGCGCCGGGGTCAGCGCCGGCAGCAGCCCGGAGAAGTCGAACAGCGTCGAGCTCGACGGATCGACGAAATCGGTCAGGTGCTTGTAGAAGCCGGTCAGCGCGACATAGCCGCCCTGGTCGAAGTATTTTTCCAGGCTGATATCGACGTTGGTCGACTTGTACGGGCGCAGGTTGATGTTGCCGCCGTTCGAGCTGAACGGGCTGTTCTGCGGCAGGCTGCCACGACCGATGTTCGCGGTGTTGATGCCGACGTCCTGCGTGATGCGCTCCTGGTCCAGACGCGGGCGGACCATCGTCTGCGCGGCGTTCAGCTTGACGTAGAAGTTCGGCACCAGTTCGACCGACATCGTCGCCGACGGGAGGACGTTGGTGTAGGTCGCCTTGCCGCTGACCGGCGAGGTCGTGACGACGCCGTTCAGCAGGCTGGCGATCTGGCCGTCCGAGCTCTGCTCGGTATGCACCACCTGGACGCCCAGCGTCCCCTTCAGCGGCTTGCCGCCGGCCAAGCCGTCGATGACGATCTTGCCGTAGCCGGTCCACACATTCTCGGTCACGACATTGTCGCGCACCAGCGACGACGGACGATTGTCGAATACCGGGTTCAGCAGCGCATAGACCTTCAGCGGGTCATAGGTGAGCATCTGCGGGACGCCCAGGTAATCCAGGCTGACCTTGCGATCGAGCAGCACGTCGTTCGGCACCGCCACGCTGGTCGGCGTTCCGCTCGATACGGTGCAGTTGGTCCCGCCGCCCTTCGGGCAGAGGAAGAAGGAGGTGTACCGGCTTTCTTTCTGACGACGGCTGAAATTACCGCCGATTTCCCAGCCCTTGATCACACCCAGATTGCCGAACTCGCCGTCCAGGCTGGCGCGCAGCGACTTCAGGTCGTCGGTGAAGTCGGGCCGGTTGAGGAAGCCCGCCTGCACCACGGCGGCGGTGCCGTTATAGCCCCAGCCCCGCGGATCGGTCAGGCGGATGATGTTGGTGTTCGAATAATCGAGCGTCGGTACGATGTCGTAAGTGCCATCCCCGTTCTGAGTGATGCGGATCGTGTCCTTGGCGCCGGTCGCATTGTAGCCGGTGCCCGAATAGGTTTCGAGCAGGAAGTCGGTGCGGGTCGCACGGCTCCAGCTGGCATCGACCTTCAGGTGGGTCGTCTCGGTGATCGCGAAGTCGTTGTTCCAGCCGAGCGACAGGTTCTCGGCGGTCCGGCGGTTATAGTCGTTGCGCTGGACAGCGACGACGTTGCTGATCGTCGCTGCGGTCACGAGGCCGTTGGTGACGGTATAGCCCGGCGCGATGATCGTCGTCCCGTTGGCGGCCGTTCCCGACCAGTCGGGATTGATCGGGAATTCGATGCCGCGCAGGCGCTGCGTTTCCTCGAAGTTCGAATAGAGCGCGTCGAACGTCGAATGGAAGCGGTCCGAGGGACGCCATTCGATCGTCGCGACGCCGCCGTAGCGCTTCAGCAGGTTCGACTGAACGTAGGGCTTGGCGCCACCCAGGATGAGGTTGCCGCCGGCCTGCGACGCATTGGGGAACCCCCAGGCGGCATAGCGTTCGATCTGGGTCGGGGTCTGCGTCGCCGAAGCGCCGATCGCGATGCCCAGCGTATCGTTCGCGAACTGGTCGACATAGGTCGCCGACGCCCGATAGCCGTACCGGCTGCCGTCGGGATTCAGCGCCTTCTTGTCGTTCATCTGTCCGCGCGCCGAGAGGACGACGGTCTGCTTGCCCTGGTCGAGAGGGCGCAGCATGCGCAGGTCGACCGTGCCCGAGATGCCCGCCGCGATCAGCGCCGGGTCGGCGCCCTTGTAGACGTTGACGTTCTGGAAGAATTCCGACGGATACTGGTCGTATTCGACGCCGCGATTGTCGCCAACCGTCACCTGCTCGCGCCCGTTGAGCAACGTCGTCGAGAAGTCGGGGCCGAGGCCGCGGATCGACAGGCGCTGGTCGCGACCTTCGAGACGCTGGGCGGTGACGCCGGGGATGCGGGCAAGCGAGTCGGCGATCGACACGTCAGGCAGCTTGCCGACGTCTTCGGCGGACACCGAATCGACGATCATCGTCGCATTGCGCTTGGTCCGGGCCGATGCCTCGAGTGCACCGCGGATGCCGGTAACGGTGATTTCGGTGCCGGCCTCGTCCTCGGTCGTGCCGGGGGCCACAGGGCCGCTCGCCGGATTCTGGACCGGTGCATTCTCGGCCACCTGGGCGAGAGCCGGCATGGCGATGCCGAGGGCGATGGCGCTCGCGCCCAGGACGAGCCCGGCGCGGCGGCGCGTTGAAATGGTGCTGGAATACCGCATGGAAGTCCCCTCCTGTCGCCCGCGTCGCATCTTTGCTGCACGCTTGTCGGGCACCGTCCCCACGGACGGCCTCGTCCCGCGATGTGGAACAACCGGCGGTTTTGGGGAAGCGGACGACATACGTATTCAACCCTATCCCTTTACGTCCGTCGCCCGGGCGCTACGGTGGGCGGACAGGGAGAGTATGTCGCAGGACAAGCCGACTTCGTTCGACATCGCGCAACTGGCGGGCGTGTCGCAACCGACCGTCAGCCGGGCGCTGCGTGGCGACAAGACGGTCAGCGAAGCGACGCGCATCCGGATCGAAGCGATCGCGCGCCAGCTGAATTACAAGGTCGACAAGAACGCCTCCTCGCTCCGCCGCGGCATGACCAACACGCTGGCGCTTCTGTTCTTCGAAGATCCCGCGCTCGACGATTCGCTGATCAATCCGTTTTTCCTGTCGATGCTGGGATCGATCACCCGGACCTGCGCCAAGCGCGGCTTCGACCTGCTCGTGTCGATCCAGCAACTCTCGGCCAATTGGCACGTCGATTACGAGGACAGTCGCAAGGCCGACGGGATCATCCTGCTCGGCTATGGCGATTATTCCGCCTACCGCGTCCGGCTCGACCAGCTGGTCGCGCAGGGCACGCATTTCGTGCGCTGGGGATCGGTGCGGCCAGGCCAGCCGGGAACGACGATCGGCTGCGACAATGTCGAGGGCGGGCGGCTGGCGGCCCAACATCTGATCGATCGCAAGCGGACGCGCATCGCGTTCCTGGGCGACGCGTCCGAACATTATCCCGAATTCGCCGACCGCTACCGCGGCTATGCCGGGGCCCTGCGCGCGGCCGGCCTGCCGGTTGATCCGGGCCTGCAGGTCGATGTCGTCGCGTTCGAGGATGCGGGCGAAGACGCCGCCCGCCGACTGATCGGCCGCGGCATTCCCTTCGACGCGATCTTCGCAGCGTCCGACCTGATCGCGATCGGCGCGATGCGCGCGCTGGCCGACGCCGGCCTGTCCGTGCCACGCGACGTGGCCGTCGTCGGCTTCGACAACCTGCCCGCCGCCGCCAGCGCCAACCCGCCGCTGACGACGATCGCGCAGGATTACGGCCACGCGGGCGAAGTGCTGGTCGACACGCTGATCGCGCAGCTCGGCGGACGCGACGTGACCGGCGAAACCCTGCCACCACGCCTGGTGACGCGCGCATCGAGCTGACGCACGGGCACAGGCCGGACCGGCCCACAACGCAACGTACTTAAACTCGAATTAACCATGACACCCTAGGTCTCGGCGAATGCGATCTGACCAGCATGCCGCCATAGACCATCCCGCGCCGCCCGGGTTGCCGCCGGTCGCGATCGACCGACCCGCACAGGCCTTCCCGTGGCTGCAGGGCGTGCTGCCCGAAGGCGATTGGTCGGAACCGGTGCGGGAGACGCTCACCACGATCCTGCTGCAGCTCGGCTGGGCGGCGGTGCACGATGGCGGCTTCGACCTGCTCGAGCGGCTGTACCGGGATTTCGTGTCGATCTACCCGCGATTGATGGCGGACGTCGCCGACGTCGATCGCGCCGCCAATCTCTATACGCTGTTGCACATCATGCTGTGGCGGCGGACCCAGCGGCTGAACGAGCTGATGGTGTTCAACGACGATGTGGTGCGCCCGTTCAACGCCTATCTGGAGCGCACCTTCGCGAAGTCACCGCCGCGGCCCGCAATCCGGGACCTGCCGCGTATCGCCTATCTGTCCGAAACCAGCGACCTGTTCGGATCGAATGCCGTCGCCCGAGTCACGGTGTCGCTGATGTTGGGGCAGAACGCCCTGCGCGCCGCTGCGGACAGGCCGATTCTGTATTGCCTGAACCCGCCTGGAGCCGACCTGCGCGCCTTTGCCGCGGACCATGACCTGATCGTGCGCAACGTCGCGGCAGCGACCCCGTCGCAGACGGCGGCGACCGTTCTCGACCAGCTCGAGCAGGACGACATCGACATCCTAATCGCCGACAGCAATTGCGCGGTCGCGACGCTGGTGATGCACCACCGGCCCGTCCCGGTGCAGGCGTTCCACGAAAACGGCTTCGCACCTTGGGCGATCCCCGAACTGGACCTCGTCTTCCTCGGGATCACCCGGCCGTGTGACCGTCTGTTTGCCGACCATGTCACCATGGTCCGTACGCCACGCAACACGGCATCCGCCATGCAGAAGGCACCGCGCCCGCCAGCCGAGATCGACGCGATGCGCGCGTATCTGCGGACAGCGTCGGGCGTTGCGCAGCCGAGCGTCGTCTACGCCTTCTACGGTCGGATGGCGAAGGTTACCGCCGACTATATGGCGCAAGTCCAGACGATCCTGGCGCACGATCCAAAGGCGATCTTCTTCGCCGGCGGCACGGGCGTGTGCACGGTCGTCGAGGAGGCCAAACGCAGCTCGCGGGTGGGGGACCGCATCGTCCTGATCAACGGCTTCGTCGACGGGCATGTCGTGTCCGAATGCATCGACGTGTTCCTCGACACTTTCCCCTTCCCCGGCGGGTTGTCCTGCGTGGAGGCGGAGGCGCGCGGCGTTCCGGTGGTCTGGATGGACACCGATGACCTGCCGGCGATCATCGCCGAGTATCGAGACCCGCTGCTCAGGGCGACCAACGCCCGCCAGTTCGTCGATCTGGCAATCGCGCTCGCCGATCCGTCCGCGCGCGCCGCCGCCCGCCCGACGGCTCTGGAAATCGCCGAGCGCGCCGGGGACATGAGCGACGAGGCGAAACAGGTCGACGGGCATCTGGCCACGGTGTGGCAGCGCGCGCGGGCGAAGTCAGCGACGGCGCCAGAGTCGCGCCCGGCTTAACGCTCCGCTAACCATTCTGCGTCACTCCTCGTTCACGACAATCGCAGCTCGTCTCGAAGAGGAAGCCACTCATGTCCATCGGCTACGCCAGCGCGCTCGTATCGCGACTCGGTCCGAGCCATGTGTTCCTCGACCGGGCGCGTAATGCGGGACTGGTCCAGGAACTGGTGATGCAGGGCTGCGCCGTATCCGACTTGACGGATGTGGCGACGGACCGGCGAGGGGCCGACGTGCGCCGCGTCGGTCTGCTGTCCTGGACGGACGCGGCGGCGGGCGCGAAAGCCCTGGCCGATCTGGCGTCGATGGACGTGCTGATCGTGCTGTCGGGCGCCGGTGCGCGGCCGACGATCGACACCTGTCTGTTCGCCCATGGCTGGCAGCGGCACGGTTCGGGCATGGCACCGGGGGAATATACCGCCTTCTCCGACGCCGCCCTGCCGAACGTGACCTTCTATCAGAAATCGGTGGCCGGGGCCGACGGGCTGGACGCGCTGCGGCGCAGCGGCGCCGATGCCGACCTCTTCATCGCGCGCTATACCCAGCTCCTCCCGTTCATCCGCCGGGGCGATCATGCGCTGATCGACGGCGCCGGCGGCCTCGATGCCGCGGTCCTGCTCGGCGCGATGTCGCACGCCGGTGCGGTGACGCTGGTCGGCGATCATGACAATGCGGCACTCGCCGCACTGGCGATGCCTGCCGCAACCGCGCCGAGCGACCTCTCCACCCTCGCGGACGGTTCGGTCGGCGTCATCGTCGCGCTGGAGCCTGCGATACCCGGCAGCTGGCAGGCGCGGCTTCGCGACTATGCGCGGGTGCTGCGGCATGACGGACGGCTGATCATCGGCTGGCCGACCGGTTGCGACGCCGGGACCGCGGCGCCGGCCACCTGGGCCGAGCTAGTCGCAGAAGCCGGCGACCGCTTCCTGCCCGAGGCGCGGATCGTCCAGCAGACCCAGGGCGGACGGCCGGTCCTCGCCAAGACCGACGTCGATCGTCCCTACGAATCTGATTGGATGATCCTGATCGCGTCGGCCAATCCGCTGCGCGGCGCCGACGACTCCGCGCACTTCACCCATCCCGCCTATCCTCCGCGGACCACCGATGGTGCGCTGCCGGTCGTCGTCGATTTCGCGGGAAGCTACGACAACCCCTACCTCTACCGCGCGATGATCCAGATGGGCGAGCGGCTGGACGACGAGGGGCGGCTGGGCGATCTGGCGGAACATGTCATCCTGAACGCCCGCGCCGGATCCGCCGACCAGGGGTCCGCGATCAGCGTGCTCGGCTATCGCATTCTCGAGCAACGGCGGGCGCCGCTGGTCCCCGTCTTGGTCGGTGCGATCCGCGAATTTCTCGATCACGCGACAGGCAACGAGCCGCACGTCCTGCGCTGGCGCATCTCGCTGATGTTTCTCGCCGGCCGCCTGTGCGAGTTGGCCGAGGCCCGCGCCGACGCGGTCGACTGGTATCATGCGACATCGACCGCCGACTGGTCCGCCTTCTCGCCGCTGATCGCCACCAAGTCGATCGGCGCGGCCTTCTTCGAAGGGCGGCTGCACTTGAGCGACGGCGATCTGCCTGCGGCCAAGGCCTGTTTCCAGCGGGGCGTCGCGACGGCGCTGGCCGCCGCACAGGCATCGCACCTCGATGCGCTCGGCGATCCGGAGCGCCCGGTGCCCTTCTACCTCACCGAATTGGCCGAAGTGCTCGACATGGGATCGCAATGCGCGAACGCGGTCGCCAACCTGCCCCTGTGGTCGCGCGATCCAGGGACCTTCTGGCGCACGGTCGATGTCCGCCGCTTCGGGCTCAGCAACTGGGCGCGGGATCTGCAGCGCGAGAACGAGGCTCTGCGCGCCGCGGCTTGACGCCTAGCCCAGCCCCTTCGCAACCGCATCGAGCCGGAGCAGCGAGGCGAGCAGCGGCCCCATCTGGTCAAGCGGCCAGGCATTGGGGCCATCCGACAGTGCCTGGGCGGGATCGGGGTGGGTTTCCATGAATACCCCCGCGACTCCAACCGCGACCGCCGCGCGGGCGAGGACCGGCACGAACTCGCGCTGCCCGCCCGACGACGTGCCTTGCCCGCCCGGCAGCTGCACCGAATGCGTCGCGTCAAAGACGACCGGGCAGCCGGTTTCGCGCATGATGGCAAGGCTGCGCATGTCGGACACCAGATTATTATAGCCAAAACTCGCGCCGCGTTCACACACCAGGATGGTGTCGGGCGACACGCCCGCCGCCAGTGCTGCCGCGCGCGCCTTGTCGACCACGTTGACCATGTCGTGCGGCGCCATGAACTGCGCCTTCTTGATATTGACCGGCTTGCCCGACGCCGCGACCGCCGAGATGAAATCGGTCTGACGCGCGAGGAAGGCCGGGGTCTGCAGCACGTCGACGACCGAGGCCACCGCGGCCACCTGCGACGGTTCGTGCACGTCGGTCAGCACGGGCACGCCGACCTCCCGCCGGACGTCTTCCAGAATGCGCAGCCCCTCCTCCATGCCGGGCCCGCGATAGGCGGTGCCGGAGCTGCGGTTCGCCTTGTCGAACGAACTTTTGAAGATGAACAGGATGCCGTGCGGCGCGCACAGGTCGCGCAATGTTTCGGCGACGCGCAGCGAAAAGTCGCGCCCTTCGATCGCGCAGGGCCCGGAGATCAGGAACAGCGGCTGGTCGAGGCCGACCGCGCGGTCGATCAGTTTCATGACGGTTATCTCCCCAGGCCCGGCACGACGGCAACCGGGCGCGCGTGCGTGAATAGGCGGTCGCCATCGGCCGCATAGGCGGCGGCGTCGATACCCCCCGATACGAAGACGACGTCGATCCCGGCCATGGCGGCGCCAGCGACGTCGGTCGCGATACTGTCGCCGATCGCCAGGATGGCGTTACGGTCGGGATTGCCGGCACAGGCGACGGCATGGTCGTAGATCTGCGGATGCGGCTTGCCGAAATGGCGCACCGTTCCGCCCAACGCCTTATAGGCATCGGCGATTGCCCCCGCGCAAGGCTCCGCCACCCCGCCGCGGTGGACCAGCCGGTCGGGGTTGAGGCACAGCATCCCGACCCCGCGCTCGGCGAAGCGGCGCAGCTGATCGGCGTGATGGGCGAGGTCGAAGCCGCGCTCGTCGAAGCCGGTGCAGATCACCCTGTCCGCCGCGTCTTCGGACACGAACGTCAGGCCCGCTGCTATCAGGCGCGCTTCGTCGGCGCGGCTGCCGATGAAGGCGCAGGCACCGTCGCGGCCGTCCCCCGCCAGCCACGCCAGCGCGGCGTCTCCCGAACTGACGACCTGGCCGTTCAGGCGATCGGGCAGGCCCAGTCCGGCAAGCTGTTCGACCACCGCCGAAGACGGCCGCGGCGCGTTGGTCAGGAAGAGCACGCGCCGCCCCTCGTCCTGCCATCGGTCGAGCCGGTCGACGACGCCCGGCAGGATCGCGACACCATTGTGCACGCACCCCCAAAGGTCGCAGAAGACGACGCGGTAGCGCTCGGGCAATGCGTCGAGGCTTTCGATCACGGACGCAGCATCCGTGCCAGCCCCGCCTCGACGACGCCCACGTCGGACGCGTTGTTCAGTTCCCAGATGTCCCAGGCCGGGGGATCGACCGGCACGACCGCGACCGGCGCGCCGAATTCCAGAAAGCGCAGCTGCTCGAGCCCCTCCAGCCGTTCGAGCTCGGTTTCGGGATGCGCGACATAGGCATCGAGTGCCGCGGGCGTATAGGCATAGATGCCCATGTGCAGCAGCGTGCTGACGCCGCTCTGCCGCCGGTCGGCCGGCTGGTACGGAATCATCTGTTTCGAGAAATAGAGGGCCCGGCCATGTTCGGTGCAGGCAACGGTCGTCGCACCGACGATTCCGCGACGCGCGTCGGCCTCCAGCCGCTCGAACTGCTCGAGCGAACAGCGCAACGCCGGGGTATGCACCATGGCATCGCCGCCCGCCGCAGCGCGCTCGATCAAGGCGGCAACGACATAGCCCGGCGTCAGCGGCGCATCGCCCTGGACATTGACGACCAACCGCGGCCGCCCGCCGAGCCGCCGGACGGCATCGGCGCACCGTTCGGTCCCGTTGCGACAGTCGGCCGACGTCATGACGACCTGTGCGCCGAAGCCCTCGGCGGCCCGCGCGATCTCGTCGCTGTCGGTCGCGACATAGACGGCGTCGACGCCGGGAACGGCGCAGGCGGTTTCCCACGTCCACCGGATCAGCGGCTTTGCCTCGCCCGTCGGCCCCTTCAGCGCATAGAGCGGTTTTCCGGGAAACCGGGTCGACGCGAAGCGCGCCGGAATGACGATGATGATCTGGTCGTCGATCATTCAGGCAAGCCCCAGGCCGATGAATTGATGCATATGGACGATACCCGCCGGGCGCTGCGCCGCGTCCGTCACGACGAACAATGTCGAGATGCGGCGGGCATGCATGATCGCCAGCGCTTCGTCCGCGGCGATGTCGCCGGCGACGGTCACGGGTGATGCGGTCATGATATCTTCCGCGCGCCAGCCCGGCGGGCGTTCGAAACTGCGGCGAAGGTCGCCGTCGGTGATGATCCCGACCAATTGTCCCGCGTCGTCGACGACGCCGGTGGTGCCCAGTCGCTTGCTGGTCATCTCGACGATCGTCACATGGCTGTCGGCCGTCCGGCCGACCAGCGGCATGGCGTCGCCCGTGACCATCAGTTCGCGCACTTTCGTCAGGCGCAGCCCGATCTTCCCGCCGGGGTGGAGCATTGCGAAATCCTGGCGCTGGAACCCGCGGCGCTGCATGACGGTCAGTGCCAAGGCGTCGCCCAATGCGATCGCCATCGTGGTGGAGGCGGACGGTGCGATATTGAACGGGCACGCTTCCGCGACGTCGAGCAACGGCACGACGATGTCGGCCGCCCGGCCCAGCCGCGATCCAGCCGCCGCAGTGATGGCGATCGTCGTCAGTCCCAGCCGCCGGGCGTGGGCGGCGACGTGCAGCAGTTCCACCGACTCACCCGAATTCGACAACATCAGCACGACGTCGCCGCGCCCGATCATGCCCAGATCGCCGTGCGCCGCCTCTGCCGGGTGGACGAAGAAGGCAGGGGACCCGGTCGACGCCAGCGACGCGGCGATCTTTCGCCCGACATGGCCCGACTTGCCCATGCCGCAGACGACGATCTTGCCCGATGCCGCCAGCATCGCGTCCGCCGCGCGCGCGAAATCCTGTCCGAGCGCCTCGGCCAGGCCGTGAAGGGCATCCGCCTCGTACCGCAGCACCGTGCGCCCGTACGCCGTGGAGTCGAAATTTGCCATCTCGTCGGTCGCCGCCACGCCCCTTGCCCCGTCTGCGCGCTTGCCTGGAAGTGCGCCCTGATATGCCGCCCCATCCGGCAATGCTACCATGTTGCGGCCCGGCTGTCGTAAAGCCCGTGCAGCGGCAGCGGCGGCTACTACGGATGGGCAGGGTGCGAAGAGGCGTATGGCAGGCAAAACCTTGATCTTCCCGGGCGGCATGCCCGGCGCGCTTGCGCATGCGGCACTATGCCGTTCGACCGGCCAGTCGGTGGTTGGCGCGTCCTCGCTCGCCTATGATCCCAATGGCGCGCAATACCGCGAATGGACCACCCTGCCCTTCCTGACCGCGCCGGCGTTCGATGCCGCGTTCGACCAGGTCGTCGCCGATCACGGCGTCACGCAGATCTTCACGCCCCATCCGATCGTGTGGCGGCACCTGCAGGATCGGGCGGCCGCCGGTGCGCTGGCGGCGGCGCTGTTGCCGCTGCCGGCCGAAAGCGACGCCGAACCCTATCGTCACGCGCTCGCAGCCAGCGATCTGCCGCCCTTGCCGCTTCCCCTGTCGTCCGCTCGCGCGCCCTTGCCGGCGATGGAGACGGCCGCGCTTCTCTGCCACACCGAGCGCATCGCGGGGATGTGCGACACCGACAAGACGCGCGCGCTGATCGAAATCTTTCGCAGCCTACCCGTCGGCGATGTGGTCGAAATCGGCAGCTGGTGGGGGAAATCCGCCTTCATCCTGCTCCGCCTAGCCCAGCTTCACGCCATCGGCTCTTTGCTGTGCATCGATCCGTGGACACGCGAGAATTCGATCCAGCACGACAGTAGCGGACTGGTCGACCAGCTGGTGGCGACGATCGATCCCGACGAAGCGCACCAGATCTTCACGCTCAACCTGCTGCCCTATGCGAAGGGCGACATCAATTATCTGCGCATGCCCGCGCACCAGGCGATCGGCGCGTTCGGCACGGCGCCCGTGATCGAGACGGCCGAATTCGGGTCGACTGCCTACACCGGCCGGATCGCGGCGCTGCATATCGACGGCAACCATGCCTATGACCTGGTGAAGGCCGACATCCTCGACTGGACGCCGCGCGTCCTGGCGGGCGGCTGGATCATCATCGACGATTATGTCTGGCCCTGGGGTGACGGGCCCAAACGCGCGGGTGACGAATTTTTGGCCGAGCATGGCACGAAGATCGACTGCTGTTTCGTGATGGGCACGGCCTTGTTCGTGCAGCTTGTCGAGGCGCTATAGGGCATTCTCGATCGCGGCGCAGACCCGCGCCACGTCCGATTCCGCCAGGTCGACCGAATAGGGCAGCCCCAGCGTCTCTTGCGCCAGCCGCTCGGTCACCGGCAGCGGCAGGCGTGGCAGGTCCTTGAAAGCGGTCTGCGTGTGGACGCCGCCGCCCCACCAGGCACGGGTGCCGATGCCCATGTCGTCCAGGCGGTCGGCGATCCGATCGCGGTCCATTCCAAAGAACCGCGCGACGCATACGCTGCCCCGCCAGTGCGTCCCGAAACCGGGCTGAAGGTCGATCCGCACGCGTCGCGGCAGCTGCTGCCGATACTGTGCCGCGACCGCGGCGAAGGCGGCGATATCGAGCGGATAGCGGTCCATCGCCGCCAACCCGACGGCGGCATGATATTCGCTCATCTTGGCATTGGTTGCGGTGCTTTGCGCATCGCGGTTTCCGTGGAAGCCGAAATTGCTTCGCCGCTTGATCGCGAAGATCGTCTCGACGCGGCGACAGGCGACATAGCCGCCCTCACCTGCGCCCAGAATCTTTGTGGCGTGAAGGCTCACGACGACCGGGGCGTCACCGACGCGTACGCCGTCATGGCCGGCGGCGGCGTCGATGACGACAGGGATCCCCGTTTCGGCGGTGAAGCGGTCCCATGCCGCGGTGTCGATCGGTGACCCGAACGGTGCGACCGGCATCACCGCGACGACCCGGCCGTCGATCCGCGCCAGAGCATCGCGCGCGATCTCCGGCGTCAGCGCCCAGGATGCGTCGTCGACATCGACCAGAAACGGCGTCAGTCCCGCGGCGCTGACGGCATGCGCGGTCGCCACGAACGTCCACGCCGGCATCAGGCAATAGCCCGCTGCCTCACTCACCACCGTCTGCAGTGCCAGCGTCAGGCCCAGCGTAGCGTTGGTTACCGTCACGACGGTGTCCGGTGCAACGTGCAGCCGCTGCGCCAACCGCGCCTCGAGTTCGGTGACGAGCGGGCCGAAATTGGAATAGGTCCGGCTGTCGTCAATCCGCTGCAGATAGGGCAGCACCGCGTCGGCGGTGGGCAGGCGGGGGCGTGCGACAGGGAGAAACATGGGTGCGACGCTTGTCGCCGATATCCCGCCTCACGCCAAGGGCGCAGTCCGGGCCGGCGATCGGGTCCTCACCTGCGCCCGAATCCGTCAGGGCAGCAGCTGCGTGTTGTGGTGAATCTCAGCCGCCACCGTGTCGGCGGGTTCGCCCAGCAGCCGCGACAGGATGGAGGCGGATGCGCCCCGATGGTCGGGCAGAAAGCGCAAGTCCATCCCGGCCTCCGCAAATCGCCGCGCATCATAGAGCGATCGCCCGCCCGGCGAATTGACATAGGTGCGCGCGCCGAGCGCTCGGGCAACCGCGATCACGCGATCCTCGCCGGTCAGATGCGGGGGCAGGTCCATTGCCGACAGTCGCTCGACCCGCCACGGCAGCCCCAGCGCAGTGGCGGCGCGGCGCAGGAGCTCCTCGATATAGAGGCTCGGCCGCTGTGTCGTGTCCAGCAGCGCATCGATCAGCCCGGCCGGATCGGACGATCGATCGCGCAACTGCGGAAAGGCTGCGAACTGCGCGATCAGGCGTTCGCGCGCATCGGGCAGGAACGCCAGCTGGTCGATCGGCGTGTGCAACCCGGCCTTCGCCAGGGGCATGCGGATCCAGCGAAGATCGCCGTTCGCATCGGGCAGCCGGTTGCGGTGGACATAGCCTTCGCGTGGAAACTGCACCGAATCATAGATGACGAACGTATCGGCTGCGGCCAGCAGCCGGAAATAGCCGGCATAGGGAATGAAATAGGGCTGCATGATCGCGACCACAGGCCCTGCCGCGGCGCTGCCGCCGCTCCGGTGCGCGATCCGATCCCGTTCCTCGATCGTCACGCGGCGCCGCGTCGCGGCGCGCGATAGGCGAAGGCGGACAGTTCATACAGGCCATAGTCGGAGCGGAAAGCGATGTGTCGCGTGACGTCCGCCGTCAGGAACGAGGCGACCTCGTCGAAGCTCCAGTGGAACAGGTCGTCACGTTCCCAATCGACGTGACGGCTCATGACGTTGAACACGACGCCGATGCGCGCGGCGGCGAAGGCGGCGCGAATAAGTTTCTTGGCGAAGTCGATCATCGCATCGCGCGATAACGTGGTCTTCAGCGTCAGGACGCCGTTGATGATGACGTAATCCACGCTGAGCGGGGGCAGCGGATCGGCGATGACGTCCCGCACGTCGAACCGCGCATCGGGCCAGCGGTTTCGGGCGGCATCGACCATATGCTCCGAAAGGTCGATACCGTGATAGTCGATGGTGGGACGACCGGGCGTGCGGGCGATATGGTCGAGGATCAGCCCCGGCCCGCAACCGAGATCGAGGACGCTCGGCACCGCCGGGCCGGACGGCGGCACGTCGATGATCGACAGCATGACGTCGAATCGGACGGCGAGGTCGGCTGCGTTGGGCCAATCCACCCCGCGATGATCGGCACCAAACCTCGCCAGACATTTTTCATAATGGGCGATTAGCGATGTCAGATCCGGCGTCATCTCCGCATCTATCCAGAAACGCCGCCCGTTTTCCAACCCTGTCGGTAGTTCTCTCGACGGAGCGCCGATCCCGCGACGGTTGCGCAGCGAACCGCCCGCACCGAGAGCCGCGTCAGCGGCGGGTGCCGGACCTTCCGTCTGTGGGAGATACCGCGTCGGGAAAATGGTGCCCCACAGGAGACAAAGCTGGGCACTCGAATCATTGGGAAATTTCTGTTGCGCGTGCCTGAAAATCAGCATGCCCTGACTCGCCGCTTTGGGTATTTTCTAGCGATGATCAACAAGTCTTAAGCCTAGAAGGCGGCGGGCAGTAGAAGTTTATGCCGCCTCGACGACGACGCCGCTCAATCTTGCGCACCATCCCGATCGCGTCGAAATCAGTGACAAAAGGTATCAGTTTAATTCAACAACGGTCGCTTCGTAATTGTGCTTCACGTGATCGGCTTCGACCGTCGGATCAGCCAGCCGTGCGCTGGCCCACGCCCGCAATCCGCTTCGCGCCCTCGCACTAGTCACCCGCTTCACGAACACGAAAGCACTGGGGCGCTCGTCGCACGGCGGCACGCCAGCGCCGCGGTTGCGGCAGCGGGTTCCGATCATGCCAGCACCAACGATGCCGCCATCGCGTGTGTGGACCATAGCAGCCTTGTCCTCGCAGTTATGCGGGCGACAGGTCGCGATGAAGCGGTCGCCACCGGGTAGTATTCGCTCCTCCTCGACACCGCCGCTGATCCCGAGCGCGAACTGCCGCGCCAGCGTGTCGTCGAAGTAGATCGGCTGGCGGCGCTCGCCGAAGAAAGCCCGGATGGCCTGTTCGGATGGCGGATGAGCCGACCGGGTCGTAGTGCGGGCCATCGGCGCCGTGGTCGCCAACATGCCGCCCGCACAGCACGCGATTAAAAGCCTCAACCCGACCTTCATCGTAAAGCCTCCATCGCGGCCTTTCGCTCGTCCCGCTCGATCCACCATTGCAATGCGAAACTGATAGTCATCGCAACGACGAACAACGCCACTGTCCAGCCTTCCCGCACCAGCGGTGACAGCACGAACCCCGTCTCGAAGACTTTGAAGACCAGCCGTCCGGCGCACACGATCGCAACGATCCGGCTCCAGGCGAAGAGGCCATCGAGCAGGGTCAATTTTATCCCGGACCGGGCCGGGCGGATGAGCGCCCAGACGAGCACGACGACCGGGGCTGCGGCCGTGGCGGTTGTCCCCGCCGACTGGGATATGTTCGCGGCCGCCAGACGGCCGGCGATCAGCGGAATGGCGATCCAGACGGCCATGACCATCACCAATCGGGAAAGCATCACCCTGCCCGCAGCGTTGCCGATGAAGAAGCCCACCAACAGGGGCATCACACTGCCTCCGCCGGTCAGAATGCCGAGCGTCGAGCAGGTGGCGCCTTCGCATCGACGACCGCCCTCACCGTCTGCCGCCGCTGCCGATCGACGCCTTCGCCATATCGCAGCCAAAGCGACTGCGTCGGATAGGACACGGACAGGTTCGGCAACGATGCAGACGACATGATCGTACACTCAACATCGCCAGCCGTGCACCACCGCGGCTCATGCCCCGCCGGCTGAAGAGTGGCCTTGCCATATTTAGCGACGACTTGGGCGCGAAACGCTTCGGCCGGCTGTCCTTCCTGCGGCACACTTAGATAGACTACCGCGGCCAGCGAACCCGCCGGCCATTGCGCGAAGTCGATCGTCAGATACTCGCGGCCCGGGCCATGAGCCACGATCTTCGACACGCCCCTGGGCTTGATTCGCAGGAGACCGGCGCCCTTCAGACGAACGTTGACCTCCGATGCCACCTCCTGCTCGAAATCCTGTGTCTCGTCGGTGCGTTCGATCACATATCCAGCACGAGCCAATGCCGACCGCGCCTCTGCAGCGGACATACCCAACTTCACCCCGGCGACGTCCATCGTCGCTGGGCCCGTCCGTGGCAGATCTGGTCGCTCCATAGCGGCCGACGCCTGCACCGGACTTGTCGCCGCCGCGGTCAGCGCCATCAAAACGTGCATCACCATCGGATCCAGCCTCCCCGTTCGCGGGCGCCGCACCGGCGGCGTCGCTTCGTTGATCGAGGCGACGCCGGCCTTGGTGACCGGATGTTCGAAACTCGCCGTGGACGAGCGCACGGACCTTTAGCCGGGAGGCCTGGACATGCGTCCGTGCCACCCGGTCTCAAGGAGACCGGCGGTCTTGCGACCGATCCATCGGCGAGGTTTCGACGCCTCGGCCCACCTGCTGGTGGGCATGACGACGGTAGGACGGGCTTTCCGTGAAGCCAAGCCAAATCAGGTCGTCGGCTGGCTACACGCGGCATCAGAACTTTAACTTTTGGTGAGGTAGCTTGGCGGGGTCCATCGTCCGGTGGACCGGGGCGTCGAAACCCCGCCGATGGTAAAGAACGGCGCGCCTGCTGGCACGCCGGTCGTCGTCCGGCGCCAAAGTGCTGGGGCCTTTACGTCTGCGGAAGATCGCCGTCCTGCAACGGGGGGGCAAAACGTGAAGACGACCATCAATCTCAGGACAGCGACCGCCATCGCCACCGCCACCATGCTTGCCGCGTGTGGTGGCGGTGGCGGCGTCGCGTCGAACGGTTCGACGGCTCCCCCGGTCGCAGCGCCCGCCCCCACGCCAAGTCCTTCTCCGGCACCAGCCACTGCGCCATCGCCCGGCTACACGCCGACCGCCGAATACACGGCTTCGAAGCCGCTCGTCGGCATGAAGGCGCAGGCGGCCTATGGTAAGGGCCTGACCGGCAAAGGCGTGACCATCGCCGTCATCGACAGCGGCATCGATCTGACCAACCCCGAGTTCGCGGGCCGCATCTCCGCCGATAGCAAGTCGTTCGACGCGACCTATGCCCGCTGTGCCACATGTGCGCCCGAGACGATCTCCTTCGGGCTGCAGGACGTTCAGGGCCATGGCACGGGAACGGCGTCGGTGGCCGCGGCCGCCGCAAACGGCTCTGGTATTCAGGGCGTCGCGCCAGGCGCCACCATCCTTGCGCTGAAAGTCGCGGGTCCGAACCTCGACGCAGTCACGCCGACATCGACACTCACCGAGGGCGGTTTGAACGGGAGCGCCATTCCAGCCGCCCTGAACCATGGTGTCGACAAGGATGCTTTCGTCGTCACCATGTCGATCAATGGCAGCCTGGCTCCTGGCGCTGCGACCGAAGCCCGAAACGCGATGGACCGAGTTAGGACCAGCAACATGCTGGTTGTCGAATCCGTCCGCAACTTCAGCGGCGACAGTCATTCGGGCCAGATCAGCGAAAGCCTCGTCGGCACAAATCTCGCCAACAAGGACTGGTTCCTTTTCGGGATCCGCGTCAGTTCGAACCTTCAGGCTCATCCCGACAACGGCAGCCCCGGCGCTCTCGCAGACCGCACCCTCGCCGTCGTCGCGGACGGCGTAGAAGTGACCAGGATCGGCGGTGGCACAGAAATGGTGACCGGCAACAGCCTCGCTGCGCCGGCAATAGCGGGCGCAGCCGCGCTCCTCAAGGAATACTGGCCGCAGCTAGGGTCAGGACCCATTGATGTGGGAGGCGCGATCTGATTCAGGCTCCGTGAGGAGAGAGTGGATGAGCGACCTGTACTGGCTGACGGATGAGCAGATGGCGCGTCTGCAACCGTTCTTTCCCAAGAGCCATGGCAAGCCTCGGGTCGATGATCGGCGGGTGCTCAGCGGCATCATTTTCGTCAATCGCAACGGGCTACGCTGGTGTGATGCACCGAAGGACTATGGGCCGCACAAGACGCTCTACAATCGCTGGAAGCGGTGGAGCGAGAGGGGTATTTTCCTGCGAATGATGGAAGGTCTCGCGGCAGCGGAGGCCGTGCCGAAGACCGTCATGATCGACGCGACCTACCTGAAGGCACACCGCACGGCATCGAGTCTGCGGGTAAAAAAGGGGATCTCGGCCGTCTGATCGGCCGCACGAAAGGCGGCATGAACACCAAACTGCACGCCGTCAGCGATGCGGACGGGCGGCCCTTGAGCTTCTTCATGACCGCCGGGCAGGTCAGCGACTACACCGGCGCGGCAGCCTTGCTCGACGATCTGCCGAAAGCACAGTGGCTGCTTGGCGACCGTGGTTATGATGCCGATTGGTTCAGAGACGCCCTGGAAGCCAAAGGCATCCAGCCCTGCATCCCGGGCCGCAGATCGCGCAACGAGCCGGTCAGATACGACAAGCGCCGCTACCGGCGCCGCAGCCGCATCGAGATCATGTTCGGCCGTCTGAAGGATTGGCGCCGCGTCGCAACTCGCTACGACCGCTGCCCAACCGTCTTCTTCTCTGCCGTCGCCCTCGCGGCCACCGTCATCTTCTGGCTATGACCAATGAGTCCTGACCCTAGGCGGCAAGGAGATCAGCCGCATCCTGCTCGATACCGCGAAGGATCTGGGCGCGCCCGGCGTCGATCAGATTTACGGCGTCGGCCTGCTCGATCTGGAAAACGCCTTGAAGCCCAAGACCGCCTCGGTCCCAGATGCCGCGTACGCCGCCGCCTCGACCGCTGCCCGATCCCTGATTTTCTCCGGTGCTTTCGGGTCCAGCGACGGCGCGGCGCGCTGGGCCGGGTTCGCGGGGCAGACTGTGGCGATCGACCAATACGGCCGCGACTTTGCCGTCGATATCGGCGCTGCGGGCCATGCTCGTCCGGCGCAAGCCTTCTCGCTCTATGGCAAGTTGGCCGCGCCAACAACGGCGTGGGCACCCGTCCCGCTTAATCAAGCAGGAGTAATGACATGGAGCGATCGCAACGTCGGTCCATACGCCGACGCCGTGACCGGGCCGCGAGCTTTCGGCTTCAGGGCATCGGAGCATGTGGTCGTCAGCGGTCAGGTCGGCGGCGCCATTGAGACGAGCGGACTGGTTACGGGATCGCTGCTCCGACCGCTCGGCATCGCTACGTACGGATCGACCTTCGCCATCCAATCAGGTCGTTGGACGCTGGCTACCTCCCACGCGGCACAACAACGCCGCGGTGCAATTTCTCGTACACAACGCGCGGTGCTCACGACTCCCATCGGCGTGGCGCTGGGCGTCACGATCGCCCGCGAAAACGGGTCGGCGCTTGGGTTTACCGGTATTGGGGACTACGCGATCCGTGGAGCGGACAGCACATTCGCGTCGGTGAGCTGGAACGGCAAGCTCGCCGGGTTCCGGCTGACCGCAGAAGCGATTGCCGGACGCACGATCGTCGATGCCCGCATTGCTCGGCTCGCATTTGAGCCTATCCTCTCGACCGGTTTCCGGTTGCAAGCCGATCACCGGCTGCTGGCTGGATTTACCTCGTTAGGCCTCACGGCGCCTTTGCGTGTCGATCGCGCTCCCGTGTCGTTCACCGCCCCAAGTGGCTTCGATCTGTCGACGCTCGCACTCACCGACGTAGTTCGCCAATTCGACCTCGCCCCGAACGCGCACGAGCTCGACCTGGAGCTGGGCTGGGCCAAAGACGTGCACCAAACACGGGTGGCGGTAGGCGCTGCCTACGGCGCGAACGCCGGCAACCAGCGCGGCACAACCAACGCAGCAGCGTGGATGCGGCTATCCATCGCATTCTGATGCATCCGCATATCAGCGGTGGCTGTAACGGCCTTCCGCTTCAGCATTAAGGAACGCATTTTCTTCTGAAAATCAGGTATCGATCGCGTCAAAGCGACAAGCAACTATTCAGCCGCGCACATCGAACTTGCTATGCGAAGGTCAACAATATCATTCATACTCGGCTTAAATTTTGACGATGAGCTAGGGCTGGTAGAACTTACCAATGTTTAATCAGACTTAGATTCAGTCGTTTAAACATTACGAAGCGGCACTCGAAACCTGCCGCTCGTTCAGCGTTACCGCCGGCCGCTTACCCGTCCCCTCCTTACCTTGGCGACGACCCAGTCTGCGTCGTCAGGTGCGACATATCCGCCCACCGACTTCAGACATCTATTAATGTTGCTTAGAGAGCAAATGGATGCCCTTCTATCTTATCTTGAAACGGCGGGGTCTATGGGGAGAGCTCGAGAAGATCGGTTGCTACTGGTGGCTTACTGGACGAACCAACTACCAGCGGCCGGCCTGCTTCACGGGGACGTCGATACAGCGAAGACACATCTGATCGAAGCGGCCGAATGACGTCCCGCCGAGATGATCCTCCCCCTAGGGTCAGGACTCATTGGTCATAGCCAGAAGATGACGGTGGCCGCGAGGGCGACGGCAGAGAAGAAGACGGTTGGGCAGCGGTCGTAGCGAGTTGCGACGCGGCGCCAATCCTTCAGACGGCCGAACATGATCTCGATGCGGCTGCGGCGCCGGTAGCGGCGCTTGTCGTATCTGACCGGCTCGTTGCGCGATCTGCGGCCCGGGATGCAGGGCTGGATGCCTTTGGCTTCCAGGGCGTCTCTGAACCAATCGGCATCATAACCACGGTCGCCAAGCAGCCACTGTGCTTTCGGCAGATCGTCGAGCAAGGCTGCCGCGCCGGTGTAGTCGCTGACCTGCCCGGCGGTCATGAAGAAGCTCAAGGGCCGCCCGTCCGCATCGCTGACGGCGTGCAGTTTGGTGTTCATGCCGCCTTTCGTGCGGCCGATCAGACGGCCGAGATCCCCTTTTTTACCCGCAGACTCGATGCCGTGCGGTGTGCCTTCAGGTAGGTCGCGTCGATCATGACGGTCTTCGGCACGGCCTCCGCTGCCGCGAGACCTTCCATCATTCGCAGGAAAATACCCCTCTCGCTCCACCGCTTCCAGCGATTGTAGAGCGTCTTGTGCGGCCCATAGTCCTTCGGTGCATCACACCAGCGTAGCCCGTTGCGATTGACGAAAATGATGCCGCTGAGCACCCGCCGATCATCGACCCGAGGCTTGCCATGGCTCTTGGGAAAGAACGGTTGCAGACGCGCCATCTGCTCATCCGTCAGCCAGTACAGGTCGCTCATCCACTCTCTCCTCACGGAGCCTGAATCAGATCGCGCCTCCCACATCAATGGGTCCTGACCCTAACCAGCGTGCTGTTGTCACATGCCGTGATATCCAGCGGGCCGAGCGATACAAGTCTCAACGACCAACCGCTATTGTCATCGATGATAATAGCGGCTATTGAGGCTGGGACTGACCCGATCTCATCGGAGCGACCGAATGTCCGAAGACAGCAGAAGCCACTCGTGCGCCTTCGAGGTTGTGGCATCCGACATCGATCACATGGGCCACGTCAACAATACGGTTTACCTGCGCTGGGTTCAGGAGGCGGTGATCGCGTTCTGGCAGCAGGTTGCGCCGGCGGACGTCGTGCGCGCCACGGCCTGGGTCGCCGTTAAGCACGAGATAACGTACCGCTGCCCCGCATTTCTCGATCAGCGCGTCGAAGTCGTGACGGAGCCAGAGTGTGTGGTCGGCGCGAAGGGTCATTTTGCGGCGACTATTCGACGCGGTGAAACGATACTGGCCGAAGTCCGAAGCGTGTGGTGCAGCATCGACGCGACCTCGTTACGACCTATCCGTCTCGCCAAGGAACTAAGGGAACGCCTCTTTCCATCGGCAGGCGTGGAGCGCCGGGTCATCGCTTCTACTTAGCGTGGACGACGCATTCGCCGGCGGGCGGCCAGCTATTTTCCCCGCACCGACTGCCGCCTGCGTCCGGACGGCACAAACTAATTCCTTAGGCTGCTTCTCTGTCTCCCGGTGAAAAGCTTTCCGGATTCTGGATTGAGCTCGGGCATTTGAGATTTTAGGTATGACTTTAGTAGATTTTGGGTCGAAGCGTCGACGTCGGCAGCCAGACGAACTGCGTAGCGAGGCTATAGGGGCGGCGCGAGAAATATTACTTAAGGATGGACCTGCATCTATTACGCTTCAAAGCGTAGCCGCCGCGCTTGGAATGGCGCACGGCAGTATCACGCATCACTTTGGAACGGCCGCGAACCTTCAGGCCGCAGTCGCCGACGAGCTAATTGGGCAACTGCTGGCAGGGGTAAGAAGTGGCGCGTGTGCTCTGAAGACGGGCACGATCGACGAGGCCGACCTGGTCGATCTTGTTTTCGACGTATTTGAGGAGACAGGCGTCGGGAGGTTGATTGGGTGGCTCGCCGCCTACGACAGCCCGCTGCTGCAGCCGATGTTCGAACGCTTCGGCCGGCTTTCCGCGGAGATAGCTGGAGATCAGGTGGAAGGCTCGGCTTTTATGGAAGCCGAACTTCCGGTCATCATCGAAAACGTCGTGACGGCCGCGCTCAGTTCTGCGTTGATCGGCGCTGACCTTCTCAAAGCGCTCGATCTCGGATCTAGCCACACGCGGGAGAGGGTCGCCGTCAATCTGGCAGCGCAGCGGTCAAAGCGCTTCTCGAAATCATCCCGCTGATTTCTTTATATCAGACAGAAACCCGAATTATCGAAATTATAAAAGGAGAGGGCTCCAATGGGCAGTCCACGATTACTCGATACGGTTGCTGCTGAAGCCTATTCCTATCCGCTTCTGATCCGGCGACTTCTTCCTCAGCCGGCGTCAACCGGACACGAGATCGTCAGCGATGGACGCCGGTTCTCTTACCCTGAGTTCATCGTCCGCGTGCATCGTCTTGCGTCAGGTCTGCACCAGATTGGCGTTCGCGCCGGCGACACGGTCGCGGTGATGGATTGGGATAGCCACCGCTATCTGGAATGCTATTTCGCGATACCTATGCTGGGGGCGATCCTGCAGACCGTAAACGTGCGATTGGCGCCTGATACGATCGCTTTCACGCTGCGACAGAGCGGGGCCACCACTCTCCTCAATCACCGCGATTTCCAGCCGTTGGTGGATTCGCTGCTTCAAGCGTTGAATATCCCACGCGTTGTGACCTTCGGTGACGCGGCGACGTCCGACGAGTTCGAAGCATTGATCGAAAGCAGCGATCCGGATTTCGCGTTCGAGGATTTCGACGAGAACGCTATCGCGACCACCTTCCACACGACCGGTACCACCGGCGATCCGAAGCAGGTCTTCTTCTCACACCGCCAACTCGTGCTGCACACGCTGGCTGCCGCCACGACGATCGCCAACCAGCCCCCTGGGCAGAATGTTGTTCGTAGCGACGTCTACATGCCGATCACGCCCATGTTTCACGTTCACGCGTGGGGTATGCCGTTTGTCGCGACAATGCTCGGGATGAAGCAGGTCTATCCCGGCCGATATGATCCTGGCGTACTCATCGCGTTGAAGAACGCCGAGAAGGTGACCTACTCGCATTGTGTTCCGACGATTCTGCGCATGCTGATCGACGCAGCGCGTGCCGCCGACGTTTATCTCGGCCCGTGGACCATGATGATCGGTGGTTCGGCTCTGCCCGAAGCGCTGGCGGAAGAGGCGGAGCAGGTCGGCATCATGGCACTTGCCGGATATGGCATGTCTGAAACCGGCCCCGTCGTGACGCTTGCGCGAAGTCTGCCTGAAGATCCGGTCGCCGTTCGCTGCCGAGCCGGTATACCGCTCCCATTGGTCGATGTTGCTGTCGATCGTGAGCGTGCAGGTGAATTGACGCTTCGAGCACCCTGGCTGACGCAAGGCTATTCAAGACAGGAGGCGTCCGACGCGCTTTGGGAGGGCGGACGGCTGCACACCGGGGACATCGCCGAGATCGATCCAGACGGCGGTGTTCGCATCGTCGATCGGTTGAAGGACGTTATCAAGACCGGCGGGGAGTGGGTTTCGTCGTTGGAGGTCGAATCGCTTCTCATGGACGCCGTGGGCGTTGCCGAGGCGGCAGTCGTCGGTGTTCCCGATGCACGCTGGGGCGAACGGCCGATCGCCTTTGTCGTCTGCGTGCCCGGCTCCGATATCACGTCAGACAGCTTGCGAGAGCACGTCACTGCCCATGCGCAAACCGGCGCAATCTCGCGCTATGCCGTCCCGGACGTTGTTCATTTCTGCCCGGCGTTGCCGAAGACGAGCGTCGGCAAAATCGACAAAAAGGCGCTTCGCCAGAGCATTACGGAGCAAGCATGATCCGTTCGCGACTTTCGCTGAGCCGGCACCTTGTCGCGGCCGTCGCCTGCGGCATCGTTTCCACTGCGGCAGTGGGCCAATCAGCGAACCCGGCCGATCCGGTAAACCTGGATTTTGCCCAAGCGCAAACGCAATTGCTCGACCGGTCGGACGCGATCGTGGCATCTGACGCAAATGTCCGGAGCAAGGCGGCGCAAGAAGGAGCGACACGCACGCTTCATCGGCCGGACGTCGATTTCGAGGCTCAACTTCTGGAATATCAGAAGACGCTTTACCTGCCGCTCGGCTCGCTCGCGCCGGTCGCGGAGCGGTTTGGCATCAGCGATCCCTTGCGATTTCAGGTTCAGCGCAGAAGCACGCGCCCGATCGCGTCCGCGACCCTGCCGATCTACACCGGCGGACAAATCCGCGGTACGGAGGATGGCGCACGCGCACAGATGGCGCAGGCGGAAGCTGACCGAAACATCACGGTGAACGATCAGCTCGTGCAGCTCGTTCGCTATTACTTCGGCCAACAGCTTGCCGAGCGCGCTCTCGCCGTGCGGCGCGATGTTCTAGATGGGCTCGAGCGTCACGTCGCGGATGCGATCAAGCTCGAGCAAGCGCGATTCATCAGCCGCGCACAGCGCCTGCAGGCCGAGGTTGCGCGAGATGAGGCACGCGCGGAATATGAAAAGGCAATAGCCGACCTTGAAACGGCGAACGCGGCACTTGCCGGATTACTGCGCGAGTCCTCAGGGGTGCGACCGATCACCCCGCTATTTGTGATTTCACGGCCCTTACCGGCGGTCGGGACTTTCCAGTCCGCTGCAATGGCGAATCATCCACAACTGGCCCGACTGAGCGCACTCGAGGCGCAAGCTCAGGCCGGTGTTACGCTGCAGCAGGCAAAGCAGCGTCCGACCGTCTACGGTTTTGGCCAATATAACTTCGATCGGCGCAACACGCTGCTCACTGACCCCGACTGGGCGATCGGTGTCGGCTTGCGGTACAAGCTCGCGGGCGGTCTCGGCCGTCGCCAGGCAGTTGAGGCCGCCCGCGCCACGCAGGAGCAGGCGCGCGCCGGTGTTCGGGAAGGGCGGACGCAAATCGAAATCGGCGTGATGAAAGCGTGGAACGACGTCGAGGCCGCGCGGAAGCGGTATCTTCTCCTCGATACCTCTCTCACTTCATCTGCTGAAAATTTGCGGTTGCAGACGCTCTCCTATCGCGAGCAACAGTCGACCTCTCTCGACGTGATCGACGCACAGCTGTCTCTTGGACGCGTGCGCGTCCAGCGCGCGCAAGCAGCGAACGAATATGTCCAAGCACTCGCACAGCTCCTGAACATCAGTGGACAGATCGGCGATATGCCGCGGTATGTCGCTCAAGCCGACAAGGTGATTCCATGACCAACGCTATTGTCGACGACGATCCGGCGGAGACCCCGCCCCGCACCCGCCGAAAGGTGATGCCGGGCCTGATACTTCTCGCAGTTGCCATCGCGATCGGTGCGGGACTGTGGCTCAGCTACCGTCCGGCACCCGGCTTGATCCAGGGGATGGTCGACGCGCGGGAGATACGAATTACCAGCAAGGTTACGGGTCGCGTCGCCGCCTTCAACGTCGAGGAGGGACAGGCCGTTCAGGCTGGTCAGCTTCTCTACACGATCTCCAGCCCCGAAGTCGCAGCCAAGCAGCAGCAGGTTGGCGGCGTCCTCGAGGCTGCACAGGCGACGCAGGACAAGGCGGACGCCGGTGCGCGCCCGGAAGACATCCGGGCAGCGGAAGCACAATGGCGGCGCGCGCAGGCCGCTGCAAATTTGGCGCAGGACACCAGCGCGCGAACGCAGCGACTTTACGCACAGGGCGTGGTCGCCGGTCAGAAAGCGGATGAAGCCAGGACCAATGCCGTCGCGTCGACCGAAGCCGCAAAGGCGGCGCGCGCGCAATATGATCAGGCGCTTGCCGGCGCGCGACCGCAGGACAGAGCCGCGGCGGGCGGCCAAGTACGGCAGGCCCGCGGTGCCGTCGCGGAAGTACAGGCGGCGGCCGCGGAAACGCGGATTGTCGCACCCGCCGCGGGCGAGATTGGGAAGCGCCTGGCGCAGCCCGGCGAACTCGTTCCGCAGGGTTTTCCCGTCTTCATGCTGACGGACGTCGCGAACGCGTGGGTGACGCTCAACGTCCGAGAGGATCAGTTGAACGGCCTGCGGCGGGGACGACAACTGGTTGGCATGGTGCCGGCACTTGGTGAACGGCGCGTGACGTTTCGGGTCACGTACATGGCACCCGCGGGCGAGTTCGCGACGTGGCGGGCAACCCGGCAGTCGAGCGGGTTCGACGTGAAGAGCTTTGAGGTGCGCGTGATGCCGACACAGCGCGTCGACGGGCTCCGTCCCGGAATGACGGTCCTGTTCGACTGGCCCCAATGATGGTGTCCGCGTTGCTCGATGGTCTACGTCGGGAACTAACATTCCTTCGCGGTAGCTTTTGGGATCTATCACTCATCACGTGGATCCCGCTGGTCCTTCTTGGCACGGTTGCCATACAGATGTCTGCGGGTGTCATGCGCGACCTTCCGATCATCGTAATTGATCGCGACGGTGGAATAATTGCTCGCGAACTCACCCGTCGGCTGGATGCTGCACCCGGCTTGTCGGTTGCCGAAGAGGCCCCGAGCATGACAATCGCAGAAGACGGCGTGCGGTCACGCAAAGCCTTCGCGATCGTTCTGATTGATCGCGACACGACCAAGACCGTTCTGCAAGGCGGAACTGCCCAGGTCGTCGCCCTGTATAACGCCAGCTATTCGACACCGGCGGGTTCTGTGCTTCGAGATGTTGGTAGCGTGGTCCAGAGCTATGGCGCCGTTCTCGGTTTGGAAGAAAGCGCCGCCATACTCGGCCCAGCACGCGTTCGAAGGCCTCCCCTGTCGATCCGCTCGACGATCCTATTCAATCCGCAAGGAAGCTACGAACTGCAGCTGGTCGCGCTGATTCAACCCGCGGTTCTGCATCTTATCTTCATGAACGCGATCACCGGCGCCTTAGGGCGCGAGCTTCGCGACGGGTCGATCGGGTCGTGGATTGGGGAGCGTCCCGCCGGGTTTGCAGCTTGGGCCGTTTTTGGGAAATTGCTGCCCTATTTTTGCGTCTTCATGGCGTGGGGCGTAGCCGCGACAGCGTACATCGCGGGATTGAGAGGCTGGCCAATTGCAGGAAGCCCGTTGCTTATCTTCGTCGGCTACGCCGCGATGTATCTCGCCTACATCGGCGTCGCTGTCCTGTTCGTAGGTCTGACGCTAACGATGGGCACCGCATTATCTGCGGCCGGTCTTTATGCCGGTGCGTCATTCGCGTTCGCGGGGGCGGTCTTCCCGGTCGAATCGGCGTCCGCTTTTGCCCGCGTCTGGAGCGCCCTGCTACCTTACACATCCTTTGCCAAATTACTGTCCGAACAATGGGTGATGGGTTCGGCCGCCGGACAGTCGATGCGTCAGGTGTTGATCATGCTGATCTTCTTGGTCGTCGGGATCGCGGTGGGGCTCCCACGTTACGTCGCCGCAGCTAAGCGGCCGGCCACATGGGGTCGGCGATGATTAGGGACGGGTTCGTCGGGGTGTTCCGCGCCATTGCTGCTGATCGCGCGGCCCTGCTGTTGCTGGTCGGCTCGGCGATTCTCTATTCGTTCTTTTACCCCGCAGCCTATTCGGGCGAGGTAGTCACGAGGTTGCCGATCGTCGTCGTTGATCTCGACCATACGGGGTCAAGCCGTTCGCTGCTCGGTAAGTTGCCATCGCTTCAACAAGCCGCGCTCGTCGGAGGTCTCGGCTCCCCGCAGGAAGCGTTTGAGTGGATCAAGGAGCGCCGCGCGGACGCGGCCATCGTCATCCCCGAAGGCTACGAACGCCATATCCTCCGCGGAGGGCAGGGAACGATCGCGCTCTACGGAAACGGGGCCTACCTCCTTCGCAGCAGCACATCGCTCGGTAGCATTGCTTCCGCGATCGCCGTCGTCGGGCGCGAAGCCGGGCTGGATCAGGCGGTGGCGGCGGGTGCACCGGCGCCGGCGCCCCTTGCGCTCGTCCAGCGACCACTTTTCAACACGCGTGAAGGCTATGGCAGCACGGTTGTCCCCGGGGTCACGTTCCTGATCATTCACCAGACGCTGCTGATGGGGCTAGCCTTGCTCGCGGGAACGATAAGGGAGCAGCACGGACGCCGACGATTCAACCCTGGTGAACTGCTCGGGATCGCACTTGCCTTCCTTGTCATCGGGCTATGCGATGTTGCCTATTACACGGGGTTCGTCTTCTGGTTTCAGGATTATCCCCGGGCCCAAGCCAGCCCGATTACCCTGACCATCGCCGCGATCACCTTCGTCTCAGCCACCATCGCTGGCGCGCTTGCACTCGCTAGTTTCTTCAAGACCCGCGAGCGTCCTGTTCAGCTCTGGATCGTGACGTCATTGCCGATCTTCTTTTTGTCCGGACTTTCCTGGCCTGCCGAGGCGACCCCGGCGTGGCTCGCCTATGTTGCGCGACTCCTGCCGACGACCGCGGGAATTCATTTGATGGTTGGCATCAACCAGATGGGCGCCTCCCTGCGCCAGATGCACCTTGAGATTGCGAACCTTCTCGTTCTGACGCTGATATACGGCGCGATTGCCTACGCCCGATTTGTATCAGCGCGACAATCGATCGAGTGAAATCTTCTCGATCACCGAGATCGCAGCCTGTCTACAGCTGATTTTTGACTGGTCCTGATGCAAGGCGCCCCAGACATTCTTTGATAGGCGCAAAAACAAGCCTCTTAGTTCGGTTGTAAAGTCTTTACAGCGCGACTCAAGGACGGCGCATTGTCGCCGACATCACGACCCTCTGACGGCACCGCCGCTGCTTTTAAAAAGCGATCGACCCCTGCACCTTGATGTCCACGCATCAACAATTGCTCGTGCAGGAGTATGGAATATGACAAACGAACCGCAGCGCAGCCGGGCCGTCTTCTCGACTGAAGACTTCAGTCTCATGAAAGAGGCGGTCGCCAACTACGTCCGTCAGATCGCCGACGATCCGCGTTCGTCGAAGTTCTCCAACCTCTATCATCGGCTTGGCCGGCTCGGCTGATCTCGGCACCTCGAAATTAGGGGTTACGGGGTGGAATCCCCGTGCCGCCCAAACCCGTCTTCGTCATTAAGGATCGTCGCCCGTGACCTACCACGACAATATCGCATCCACCGCTCAACTGATCGCCGGCCATAACGGCACCTGGGACGGCATCGACGCAGAGGCGGTCGCGCGCATGCGGCTGCAGAACCGCTTCAACACGGGTCTCGACATCGCCAAGTACACCGCCGGCGTCATGCGTCGCGACATGGCGGCCTATGATGCCGATCCGGCCGCCTACACGCAGTCGCTGGGCTGCTGGCACGGTTTTATCGGGCAGCAGAAGCTCATCAGCATCAAGAAGCACTTCGGCACGACCAAGGGGCGCTATCTTTATCTTTCCGGCTGGATGGTCGCAGCGCTGCGCTCCGACTTCGGCCCCCTTCCCGACCAGTCGATGCACGAGAAGACGAGCGTGCCCGCGTTGATCGAAGAGCTCTACACCTTCCTCAAGCAGGCTGACGCGCGGGAATTGGGAATGATGTTTCGCGAACTCGACCGGGCGCGCGAAAGCCGCAACGAGATCGAGGCGCATCGTCTGATTCACGCCATCGACACTTATGAGACGCATGTCGTGCCGATCATCGCCGATATCGATGCGGGCTTCGGCAATGCCGAGGCGACGTACCTGCTCGCGAAGAAGATGATCGAGGCCGGCGCCTGCGCGCTGCAGATCGAGAATCAGGTCAGCGACGAGAAACAGTGCGGGCATCAGGATGGCAAGGTCACCGTGCCGCATGAGGACTTCCTCGCAAAGGTCCACGCCTGCCGCTACGCCTTTCTCGAACTGGGCGTCGACGACGGCATCATAGTGACGCGCACTGACTCGCTCGGCGCTGGCCTCACGAAGCAAATCGCCTTCTCGAGGGAGCCGGGCGACATCGGTGACCAGTACAACGCCTTCCTCGATTGCGAGGAAGTGACCGACCTAGCGAACCTGCGCGGCGACGTGGTAATCGAGCGCGACGGAAAGCTCGTCCGTCCGAAGCGGCTGCCGAGCAACCTGTTCCAGTTCCGCGAGGGCACGGGCGCGGACCGCTGCGTTCTCGACTGCATCACCAGCCTGCAGAGCGGCGCGGACCTGCTGTGGATCGAAACCGAGAAGCCGCACATCGAGCAGATCGCTGGAATGGTCGACCGGATCCGCGAGGTGGTTCCGAACGCGAAGCTCGTCTACAATAACTCGCCCAGTTTCAACTGGACGCTCAACTTTCGTCAGCAGGTCTACGACCGCTGGGTCGAAGAGGGGCGCGATGTCGGCGATTACGATCGTGCGCGACTGATGAGCGTCGACTATGACGAAACCGCGCTGGCGCTGGAGGCCGACGAGCGCATCCGGACCTTCCAGAAGGACGCCGCGGCGCGCGCCGGCATCTTCCACCATCTCATCACGCTGCCGACCTACCACACCGCCGCACTGTCGACCGACAATCTGGCAAAGGAGTATTTCGGCGAGGCGGGGATGCTCGGTTACGTCAAGGGCGTGCAGCGCGAGGAAATTCGCCAGGGCATAGCATGCGTCAAACATCAGAACATGTCCGGCTCGGACATCGGCGACGATCACAAGGAATATTTCGCCGGCGAGGCTGCGCTGAAGGCAGGCGGCGCCCACAATACGATGAATCAGTTCGCTGCCTGATCGAAAGTTCGGCGCCTTGCGGTCGGCTTCATGCTTGTCGCAGGGCGCCGAATCGCTGCTCCGATCACGGCGTATGTTTACAGAAACGACCCGTTCGCTCGCATAGGAACGATGAGCGGGTAGCCGATAGATTGCCGAGCTAGCAGTCCCGTCGCCGGCTGACGTTAGTCTTACGCGACATATCCAAGCCCAAAGTGGTCGCCTCCGGCGTCACGTGGAAAGACCGACTTTAAGTAACGAGTCGATCTCCGCATCCGGATGTAGCATGCCGCAGATCAATCCCAGAGTAATGTAAAGCACTTTATGCAAAGCCGAACGATTATTCCTGCCCAACGCCGAAGCTAGGAAATGGATGCGGATATCATCCAAGGGCGCGCACGAAAGCAAGTCTATTTGCACGGGCACCTGTCTGCAGTATCTTCGTCTTCATCCAGTTCGCTAACCGTCCGCGCAGCGGACCAATCGACGTTAGGCAGATGCACCGGATATCGACTTGATCTCCATGAAGTCGGCTAGGCCGAACTTGCCGCCTTCGCGACCATTGCCGCTCTGCTTGTAGCCGCCAAACGGCCCGCCGATGCCGCCCGACCAACTGTTGATTGTCACCATACCCGCCCGTAGCTGCCGCGCGACCCGGGCGCCCTCCACCGGATCGCCCGAGATGGTGGCAGAAAGGCCGAACCGCGTGTCATTGGCAAGTCTCACTGCTTCGGCCTCGTCTTCGTAGGCAGTGATCGTCGCTACGGGGCCAAACGTCTCTTCACGCCAGATCCGCATTTCGGGTGTAACGTCGGCGAAAACCGTTGGTCGGACATAATAGCCCGTGTGCCGTTCATTAGGGCGCCCCAGGCCACCGGTTAGCAGCGTGGCACCCTCGTCGATCGCGGATTGGATCAGATCCTGAATCCTGTCATATTGCGCCTTATTGACTACCGGGCCGATGTGGTGCCCCATCTCAGCGGGGTCCCCCTCTTCGACGGCCTCCATGATCTTAGTCACGAGGCTGGTCGCCTCGGCAAGCTGGCTCGTGTGAACAAGAAGGCGAGTGGGCGCGATGCAGCTTTGGCCGGTGTTGGCGACCACGCCCTGTAATGTCGGGGGAAGTACCTGCGCTAGGGTCAGGACCCATTGATGTGGGAGGCGCGATCTGATTCAGGCTCCGTGAGGAGAGAGTGGATGAGCGACCTGTACTGGCTGACGGATGAGCAGATGGCGCGTCTGCAACCGTTCTTTCCCAAGAGCCATGGCAAGCCTCGGGTCGATGATCGGCGGGTGCTCAGCGGCATCATTTTCGTCAATCGCAACGGGCTACGCTGGTGTGATGCACCGAAGGACTATGGGCCGCACAAGACGCTCTACAATCGCTGGAAGCGGTGGAGCGAGAGGGGTATTTTCCTGCGAATGATGGAAGGTCTCGCGGCAGCGGAGGCCGTGCCGAAGACCGTCATGATCGACGCGACCTACCTGAAGGCACACCGCACGGCATCGAGTCTGCGGGTAAAAAAGGGGATCTCGGCCGTCTGATCGGCCGCACGAAAGGCGGCATGAACACCAAACTGCACGCCGTCAGCGATGCGGACGGGCGGCCCTTGAGCTTCTTCATGACCGCCGGGCAGGTCAGCGACTACACCGGCGCGGCAGCCTTGCTCGACGATCTGCCGAAAGCACAGTGGCTGCTTGGCGACCGTGGTTATGATGCCGATTGGTTCAGAGACGCCCTGGAAGCCAAAGGCATCCAGCCCTGCATCCCGGGCCGCAGATCGCGCAACGAGCCGGTCAGATACGACAAGCGCCGCTACCGGCGCCGCAGCCGCATCGAGATCATGTTCGGCCGTCTGAAGGATTGGCGCCGCGTCGCAACTCGCTACGACCGCTGCCCAACCGTCTTCTTCTCTGCCGTCGCCCTCGCGGCCACCGTCATCTTCTGGCTATGACCAATGAGTCCTGACCCTAGCGGGCCCGGCTCGATCCAAGCGGTACCAAACTGATTTTTGGATTAGCGCTTCTTAAATTTATCTCGAAAACTCTTTGACTGATTGAGCTGGCTTTGCTGCAGCTTCTGCTGATGGCTGTGCGCAAAGCGGTCGATTGTCCCCATCCGTCGCTGAAGCTCAAACAGCATGGGTGGGTGCGTACCTCGCTTCGTCATGATAATCTCCTTATTGATTTGCTATGCTCCAACGGTGTTCGGCGGATCATCGAGACTGGTTGCTCCACGAAGGAGATCAACCATGCCCGATACAATACAGCAGAATGAAGATGACCGGCCCGAGGCCATCCGCGACTTGAGCGATGCTATGCCGGCCGCTGTCGACGCAGCGGAGCGAAAGAAGGCTATCCGCAAGTTGCGGCTTAGGTTCGGTCAGAAAATGTTGTGAAGACTGGATAGCAAGCGCCGGTCAAATGGCGCTTGCTATCCTCCAATCCCCGCTAGCCCTCTGCTTACTGCGGTGATCCTCAACCCGGAGGATCACATGAACGACGTTTCCCGCAGCCGCTTTACCGAAGCGCAGATCATTCAGATCGACCCGGCGCAGTGCGCACCGCACCCCGCAAACCGCCGCGATCTCGTAAACGCCGCCGAACACATCGACAAGCTTAAGGCTTCCATCGTCCAATCCGGCCAGCTCGTACCGGCCACGGTTTTGGCGGTCCGTGACGAGATGTACACGGTCTTCGGTGCCTGCCGCGCCGAAGCGATCCGCCAGCTGCGCGCCGAGGGACACGACATCCACCTGTCAGTGATTACCATCGACGGCGATCTGGACCTTGGCGCGCTGATGATTGCAGCCGAACAGACGAGTACCCGCGACTGGAGCCAGTGGGAACGTGCCGAGCTGTTCGATCGTCTTGCGGCCGACATGTCCAATGGCGAGATTGCCCGCCAGCTCGACCTCGCAAAAAGCACGGTTGGTCGGACCCGTAACGTCACCGCCCTGCCCGAACCGTTCCTCCTCCTCGTTGCGAACAAGCATGAAATTGAGGCGGAATCGGCTCGCCGCTTCAACGTCGCCTGGGCGACGCCGGAGCAAAAGCTGATCCTCGCGCGCCACCTCGCCGAGTTGCTGATTGTCGGCGAGAGGATCGATGCACACGTCCTGTTCGCGAGCTGCAGCGAAGCGCTCGCCCTCGCAGTGGAAGACGCGTCAGACAACGGCGAGGTCGTCGCCAGCGACACCGCGGAAGCTGTAAACGCTTCGCTTGCGCATCTGCACTCGGTGGTCCGCGAACAGCGAGCTGAAGCCGGAGATGACGGCGATAATGCCGACGTCGTTCACGACGATTTCGACACGTCGTCGGCCGAGGATCGCAACGACGCCAATCGTGCCGCGCGGGTGGAGCGCGCACTCGAAGGAGGCGTTCGCGTCGTCGAGATCGTTCTCGAAGACGAAGATCAGGTCATCGGCGAGGCCAAGCGGACCAGGTCGGGCGCGCTCATCGTAACGGTCGATGCCGTCGATCAGTATCCGGTCGACCAGGTCGGCGCGGCAATCACCACGGCGCTGGTGCGCCTCTTCGTCAACTGACGCGCCGCCCAGGGGGTTGCGGGCGCAACCCCCTGCCGTGCCGCTGCGGCACGAAACATCCGAAACCAGAAAGAGGAAGCGGGAGGAGTGGGTTTAAGTGTGGGCCGCGCGATAACGTATTTGTGATGCTGCGTTGCCGATCTCAAATGCTTGGGGCCCACACTTTCCAGCTTCGCCAGCAACAGGAAGCTGCGACATGGCCAATACGCGCTGGTACATTCAGAACCGAAGAGCGTCATCCGCCGACATCTCCTTCGCACTGGATGAGAAGCGCGCGGAGAAGAAAAAGCGCGCCAAAGTCTTGCGCGAACAGATGCAGGCACGCCTCAAGGCCGACGCCGACCATCGCGCGCTAGGCGTCGCGATCCGGCGCGCGGTTCGCGAACAGGAACGTCAGTATCGCAAGACGGTCCGCGCAATCGTGGAACCTCGTCCGCATCGCGAAGTCACGAAGCGTGACCGCCAGTTCGAAGCGATGCTGGCGCTGACCTTCACGCGCGCATCGGTAAAGCGTGGCGACGGATTCAGCAGCTTCCACTTCAAGGTCCGTTCGCGCGGATTCGGCGAACGTCGCCAGAACCGCGCCCATTTCTTCCGCAGCGGCGAAACCGTGAGTTGCCTGCGGTACATCATTCGCGCCGACGCTCGCGAAATCTCAGGCGGCGGGATCGTCAGCAACATCAGCGACGATCCGGAAATCCTGGCAGGGTTCTTCCAGTCGCTCGAGGATTTCGAGCGCAACGATCGCGCGAACGCGATGGTCTATATGTCGGCGGTCATCAGCCTGCCACATGAACTGACGTCGGCCGAGCGAGAACAGGTGCTGCGCGAGATCTGCGCCATCCTCGGCCATCACGACCTCCCTTATGTCGGCGTGCTTCACGCGCCCGACGCACAGGGTGACCAGCGCAACTTCCACGCACACCTGCTCTTCTCGATGCGACCAGTCGAGACGCTCGGCATGAACGTGTTCGCGTTTTCGGCCGAGAAACACAGCGACCTGAACGATGACAGTTTCATCACCGAGATGCGCGGGCAGATCGCACACATCTTCAATCGGGCCATGGAGCGGGCCGGGCACGCGCGGCGCTTTACGCCCCTGAGCAACGCGCAGCGCGGGTTACCGGCTATGTCGAAGTCGGACGGCAAGTCCTCGCCGGGCAAGAAGGCCATCGAGCGCAAGGAGCGTGATCTGGCGTCGATGAAGGCCGAGCAGGGTTTCAACGACAGGGTTCAGCCCATCCTTCAAAAATTGCTTGAGCTCTCGAAGCAGGTCGCCGCCTGGCCGGTTCGCGATTTTGCGGCCGAAGCCCGTCAGCGCATCGCGCAGCACCGATCTGCTGGGAAGACGTCAGTTCGCGCGGTAGCGAGTATCGCCAAGGGTCCTCGCCCCGCCCCAAAAGGCGCCCCGTCCCGAACCGCAACGCCCGTACCCGACTATCGACACGATCCTGCACGTGTCCGCATGATCGCCGACCTGGTGAGACACCTCGATGAACAGCGTCATCTGCCCCTGATCAAGGCGTCTGCTGCCGATGGCCAGTCACGTCCCTACTACCGGCTGGAATCCGTCGATCACTACGATCGACGCGAGCCTTTGTTCGCCGCCGTCGCACCGTTCGAAGATGACGACCAGATCCAGGCGGCTTTCGACCGCTCGCGCCAAAGGTCGATCCACGCCGCAGAGGCTGAGATTACGACACTACGTCCAAAACCGTTCGATCCTGGTCGGAATCTGACCCTGAAGGATTTCGGGGCCCAGGATGAGCATCTGCAACGCGCTGTGCTCCTGATGCGCGAAGATGCCGACTTTGCCGCCATGCTCGAACGCGCGCGCAAATACTGGATCGAGCGACGTGCCCGCGAACGTCGCGACGCCGAGATGGTAGCATCTGCGGCTATCCCGAGGTCTGCGCCAGAAGGAATTGACCCGGACGACCAGGGGTTGCGCCCGCAACCCCTGCAATTGCCCGAAACCGGTCGGGGCGGCCCCGACCGCTGAACGGTACCGGCACGCGGCGCGCGCCACGATCGATGATCGAGAGAAGTTGGGATCACGCCTGCGGCTGTGCCGAAAAGGTGAAATCCCCCTGCCCTCGTCGCGTCTGCAGCCGACAGCGACCGGGCCAGCAAGAAGACCAGATTGATGAATGAGAATTACGCCCGCCGCGTATCAGAAGCCGAAGTGATCGGCGCGAGCCTAACGCTCGTGAAGCACGCCGGCTGGGCCATCCACGAGAACGCCCAGGTGTCGTTGTCGCCCGACTTCTGGAACTACCTCTATCTGCCGGTTCCTGAACTGCTCCTCGTACCCAGCATCGATGTCAGCGAAGGCGCGCGTTTTCCGGTCACCCGCGCGGTGCGCGAAGCGCGCAGCGATGCGCTCATGATCTCGATCCGCAAGGGCCGTGCAGGCGAACGCCAGACCACCGCCAATCTGGCGGTATGGTCGTCGCGCGGCGTGGTCTGGTTCGGGCCGTTCTTGCCGTGGCTCAGTGACAAGGGCGTTTTGTGGCTCGTCCCTGAAGTCAGCTCGGCCAAGCACGCGCCGTCGTTTCTGCTCGGCGCGGGTCGCCTCGAGGCGGTGGCAGTGCCTTACGCCGACAATGATGCGCGCGTCCGCGGCCTTGCCGACGCACGCGCGCTCGTCGATCAGGCGCTGGAGGGCTGAGCATGGCGAAATGGATCAGCCCCGGCGCAGCGATGGACATGGTGTTCGACAATCCTGCGCACACCAGTTCTGACAGTGACTTCGGTTTCGCCATCTTGTGGGCGACCGACGGTGCGGGCGGCAAGCACTGCGCTGCGGATCTGGCATGCGCAAAGCTCCAACCGTGCAAGCCGACAGCAGCGTCGCCGGTGCCGGTTACCGCCGGCTGGGCGACGACTGCCCATGATCACCGCGTGGTGCTCGCACGGGGCGTACCGGACATGAGCGCTCGCGACCTGGTCATGAGCTATGACGCAGCCGATGCCGGGCAGAACCTGCTCGCGGTCGTGCAGACGCTGCGCTTCAATGCCGACCTGCCGCGTCACACCATGATGCACATGGCGTACATGTACACCGCTATGTGCCTCCAGCCGAAACGCCTGAGCAGCATCATCGTCCAGCACATGCCGGGGGATGCGCGGTCGATCCGGACACCGCATCTGCATGTCCTGACCCTCTGCCGGACGCACCGCCTGTCCGGGTTCGGTGAAGTGCATGCCGTGTTCGAGGACACGCCGGCCGACATGCACCGCGCGTTCGAAGCCGACTGGCACAGATTGCGCGACGCACTCGAAAAGATCGGTGCATGACACCGAGGGGCTGGCTGGGGATCACAGCCGGCCCCGACTTCGAAAGGGTGGCGGGAATAGTTGGGTGTCCACGGGACTGGAGAGAAAACCAGGATCGGATGGACGGACCCCAGCTCGGAACTCATCCCATGACCATCTTCGCCAACGAGACTACCGAATCCGTCAACGACGCGCTGCACCGCGTGGTGCCCATGGCCGCCAGTCAGCGGCCTGGAGTGGTCGCTGCGTTCGACCGGGGGGAGGCAGTCCATCACAGCATGGTACTGGTCTCGGTCGGCGATACCTTCGTCACGGCCTCGCCCGATCTCACGCCGGTCGATCTGGCCATGATCAAGAAGTACACGGCAGGGACGAACGTCACCGGCTGGATCATCGCCGAAGTCGGACCGGACCTATCCGTGCCCATGACCTTCGGAATCGCCACACGCCGTAATCGCCGGCTCGTGCTCAACTACGGCTATGTGCTTGCGGTGCTTCCCGGGCAGGACGGCGTGTTCATGGCCAGCGACGAGCGCCTGCCCTGCTACCGCTTGGTCGGTGGAAAGCTGACCGAGGTTAAGCGCCCCAGCCTGCCTTGCCCGAACTAGGCCAGCGCAAATCACGAGTGTCGCGGTAACCTCATCCTAACAAGCGGTCGGCAAAAGAAATTCCGACAGGCGTGTCGGAATTTTCTTCGGCGGCCGCTGTATGGATTGGAAGCTGCGTGCTCGAACGCCCCAAAGCCGCTGACATCCATGTCGAGCCGCTGGCCGCAGACGAGGTCGCGGCTCTCATTCGGCATTTTGAAGCTTCCGAATGGCAGCGATTAAAGCTGGCAGCTCGCCGGATGGGTCAGCGGGCCAACATGGATCCGGAAGACCTGTTGCAAGAGGCCTGCTACCGTGTGCTGCGCGGATCGCGAAAGATCGATCGCGGTCGCGATGCCATCTGGACGATGATCGGCGCAATGAAGAGCATCGCCTCCAACGAGATCGAGAAGCGCGAAGGCGTCCTGCGGCCACTTATCGTGCCGCCGGAGTTCCTAGCGTTGTTCGCCAGCGACGATCTCGGACCTGAATCGATTACGATATCTACCGTCGACAATGGCCGATTGCTTGCACAGGTACGCGCCGCCCTTGCCGGCGACCGCGCGCTTCTGGACCTCGTGGAGGCCCTTTGCGACGGACTGATTGGTCAGCGCCTGGAACAGGCGCTCGAAATCGATCATCGCGCGCTCGCCGCGCTGCGCACGCGACTGAAGCGCCGGCTTCGCGAATTGGCCGGACAATTCCGCGCGTCGGAGGGAAATGGATACGGATAGCGGCAGCAGGTCGCGCATCCCGAACCCGGCGATACGCGCGATATTAGGCAGGCATATCGACAGCTACCGCCGACGGATCGACGATGACGGTGCAATCGACCAGCACGGAAAAGACGACTTCGGCGATGATGCGTGCATTGTGCCGCGCCAGGTCGACGCTCTTGCCCGTCGGCTAGGCGGTGGCGGCATGTTTGCTGATCGCTGCGAAGGCGAGGCCGCGCTGTTCGACCGCCGCAGGACGAAACGCCGGTGGCGCCGCGCGGCGTTGCCGTTGCCACGCCGCACCCTCGACCCCGGCGATGCCCGTACCCATGAGCGTCGAAACAATCGACGCATGAACACGTCCCGAAAGAAGCGTCCGGCGCGGTCGTTTAGGACGTCGCTGACCGGCCCCGGATGGGCGGCGATCAATGGCGCGCCTGGGCCGGGAAGCTGTAGCGCCGGCTCGTGCAGAATCGCATTCGGGATCACGCTAGCGATGTCCGAAACGCCATGCCGCGCCATCGCCACAGCCCTGGCCGGTCGCGCCGAAAGGTTTGATGCGGAAGCGCTTGCGCCATGCGCGAACTCTAGGGTTACACAGCAGGACCGCGATAGGTGGTTTCTCAAAATTAAGCGCTATCGTTAGCTGCGTCGCCGTCCTTGCTTGCGACTTCGGCGGCTCAGCGCCCCATCTCCGCCATTCTGGTTCCGCTCGATCGATCCCGAAAGTTGCCGTTCGTTCAAGCCAGTTTGTCCGGGCAAGACTGCGAGTACGCTTTCGGGTGGCGATCGCTGCCGTTCGTCCTGCGTCCGTCGCTTGAACCGGACAAGTCGGGTTGGCAGAGGACAGAGCATAGGTATGACGGCAAGGATCCGCCGTGAAGTCTGATCCACCTAACGACTACCGATCCAACTTGCGGACAAAGTCCGTGACCTTGATATCGCGCCATCGTCGTCGAACGGGTTGTTCCGGCAGTTCGGAGTAATCGTCAACGAATCCCATGCCATCAAACTACGTGAGGACCCCTGCAATTCCATGCCCGCGGACCCGACCCCGGGACGTCAGCATCGCCCGTGCCTTGAAACGTTAGAGGCTACTCATATGAGCAGGTTGGCGATCCGGTTCAGGTCCCGACGTACCGCAACCCTAACTTACCATCTGCTTGCGTCCAGCATACCAGCGCAGGCCGATCTGCTCTGTCCCAGCGTACGGCAATTTGCTGGCCCACCTCGAACGCGTGCGTGCAATGCGCGCGTGCGCCAGTGTCGCTGACGTCCAGCAGATGCGCGCGATATTCGTTGCCGTTCGAAGTGATGATCGACACCTCAAACACTTTGGTTCGGACAGCGTCGCGGCGCTCAGTGGCGGAGGTCGGCATCAGAACACCTTCAGCAAGCGGAGGTTTAGGCGGGGGTCGTGACTATCGGTCTCGTAGCGTGGGCCGGACAGCGGCACCGCGACTTCGACATTGGCATCGATCGATGAACTGACGTCGGCCCTGACACCACCGCCGCCGGACACGAGTCCGCCACCACCGAACCCCCCGGCAAGGTTCGTCACCCGCCCGCCATCAACGAAACTGTAAAGTTGCGCCTTGCGGCCCAGGCCCAGGGGGTTGCGCCAGTCGTAGCGCAGCTCGGCGAGGCCCATATAGCCCTGGTCACCAGACCGTTCGCTATAGTCGTAGCCACGCAGGAAGGCGCTGCCGCCGATGCCGATCTCCTCGGCGACGAGTAGGGGGGCGCTCGAGATCTGTGCCTGGGTGGCGAGACGCAGGCTGACCCCGCCGCCCAGCGGCCGGGTCCAGTCCGCCCAGCCGAGTAGCGTCGTGAACGTGCCGTCGGCATCATCACGCGACGCCATCAGATCCCCGGCCCGCGTGGCGCCCAGGCCGTCCAACCCGCGCGAAAGCGTGAGCGTCCCGCGAAGAACACCGCGGGCGGCCTGCATGTTACCGTTCACACTAACCCGGACCGCGACGATGCGGTCACGCCGGCGCCGCTCGCCCGCGCGGAACTGTTCGACGTCGCGCACGCTCAGGCTGCCACCAAACCATAGGCTGGCGTTGCGACGACGGTGAAGAGGGTGAAGTAGGGAAAGGGTCGCCGACACGCTGTCGCCGGCAATGTCGAACGCATCGAGATAGGCGCCCGGGCGCGTCGACGACGCAGCGACAGCAACCGCGACTTCGGTACCGTCGCGGCTGACGCGCTTGCTGTATCCGGTACGCACATATTGCAGCTCGTCGGGTTCGAACGGTGTAGTCACATACGTGACCGTGAATGCGTCGTCGGATGCGAAGACGCCGTTGATGTCGGCATCGAGACGCAGCTGTTCGGGACCGATCGGCGCCGTACTGTCGTTCTCCAGCACGGCACGGATGCGCGATTGGGTCGCGTGGGTCTTTACGACCAGCGTCCCGCGCCCGTCCTCGCGGACGAAGGCGCTGCGCAGGATGGTGACGCCGTCGATATCGCCGGCGACCAGCAGGCGACGCTCGACCTCGTTCATGCGCGCCGGTTTCCCGATCAACGGCGCGAGCGCTGCGCGGACGGCGGAGTTGTCATCGCCGTCGATGCGCACCGCCTCCAGCACGCCCGGATCATAGCGAATTTTGAGAACACCGGCGGCAAGGCGTTGTGGCACGATCGACGCGGAAGCAAAGACATAGCCGCGACCGCGCGCGCGGCTGCCGATCTCCTCTGTCAGCCGGATCAGGTCGTCGGCGCCGAGCGACCGCCCGATGTAGCGCGCGACGATGTCGGAAAAGTCGCGTTCCGTCAGGCCCTGCAAGCCATCGAACGTAATGGCGCCGACATCGATCGCGCCACTTGCCGGCACTGCCGTCGCAGGTCCGGTCGCCTCGACGACGGGTGTCGGTTCGCGAACCTTTGCGGGCTTGGGAAGATTGTCGCGCTCGATCCGCGCCGGATCGACCCGATCGATTGCTGTCTGGGCAAGCGCGGGCGGCGCCATCGCGATGGCGCAAGCACTTGTCCAGACTCTGATGTGCATCAATTTTACGGCCTGCAGTATTCACGAAGTCCAAGCAGTAGCAGCCAAAGTGTTACAAAATGCTCAAATTTACGGAATTTAACCAAGAGTCAGAAGAGCGTGGAAATCTCTGGGTCCTATTGGCCACGATGAGTCAAAAGGGGATCCATTGATGTCCACGATCTTTCGCGCCGGCGTTGCAGTGCTATGCCTGCTGTCGAGCACATCGGCGCTGGCGCAGGCGCGGGTCTGGCAGCTGAGCGAAGCGAGCGGTCGGGTAACGGTAACCGACGCTCGCGGAACGCGGCCGGCCGAGCGTGGCATGACGATCGCGCCGGGGGCCACGGTCCAGACAGCTCCCGGCAGTCGTGCGGTAATGGTGCGCGGACCCGAGTTCGTGACCGTCTCGGCTAACAGCCGCATTCGCGTGCCAGAGGCGGCACAGCAGACCGGCCTGATCCAGATCCTACAGGAGTGGGGAACGGCGCTGTTCCGAATCGACAAGCAGCCGAACCCGCATTTCGGTGTGAAGACGCCGTATCTGGCCGCAGTCGTGAAGGGCACGACTTTTTCGGTTACCGTTTCCCGCGAAGGGGCGTCGATGCAGGTCGTCGAGGGCGCGGTCGAAGTTTCGACCGACGATGGCGGCGCACGTGAACTCATCCGACCGGGTTCGCTGGCGATGGTCACGGCGGCGGATCGATACCGATTGACGGTCCAAGGGGACAACGCGCACAGCGTCGATTCCCCCGCGCGATCGGCACCGCCGGCGGCGCAGCCCGCGGTGGATACCCCGCCGACACCCACGCCGCCGTCGGATACGCCGCCGCCTGGCACCAGCAATGGATCACCCGCACCGGCACCATCGACCGACGTTCCGGCGAACGACGTCGTCTCGACCGTGATCGTCGAGAAGCCGGTGGATTTGGGCAAGGTGACCAACGGCATGATCACCGGTCCCGCTCCCGTCCAGCTTGCGTCGATCGCGGTCTCGCCGGCGACGACCACGGTTGATGTGCGTCCCTTGCCCGCCGCTGATGCCGAAGCGAGGGCGCGTGCCGAACGCGAGGCGTCGGAGGCGGCTACCCGTGACGCGCAGGCGCGTGCCGCAGAAGCGCAACGACAGGCTGACGTCGCCGCGGAAGCTGCAGCACAAGCCGCACGGGAGAAGGTCGAGGCGGAGCAGCGTGCTGCCGAAGCAGCGGACCGTGCCGCTCGCGCCGAGGCTGCGGAACAGGCACGTGTTGCAGAAGCTCGTGCGCGTGACGAAGCAAAGGCTGTAGACGATGCCCGGCAGGCCGCCGAAGCGGCACAAAGGGCCGCCGAACAAAGTGCCAGGAACGACGCCAAGACGGCCGACGACAAGGCGAAGCACGACGCAAGCGCGGCGGACGATGCAAAGAAGGCTGCCGATGACGCAGCCAAGAATGCGGCCGAGGCCGACAAGAAGGCCGCCGACGAAGCCAAGAAGGCAGCCGACGAGGCCAGAAAGGCGCAGGACGCGCTCGACAAGGCAGCGGCCGACGCTGCAAAAAAGGCCGCGGACGACGCCAAGAAAGCCGCCGATGATGCGCACAAGGCGGCCGATGACGCGGCCAAGAATGCGGCCGAGGCGGACAAGAAGGCCGCCGACGAGGCCAAGAAGGCAGCCGACGAGGCCAGAAAGGCGCAAGACGCGCTCGACAAGGCGGCGGCCGATGCTGCAAAAAAGGCTGCGGACGACGCCAAGAAAGCCGCTGATGACGCGCGCAAGGCCGCCGATGACGCGGCCAAGAATGCGGCCGAGGCGGACAAGAAGGCCGCCGACGAGGCCAAGAAGGCAGCCGACGAGGTCAGAAAGGCGCAGGACGCGCTCGACAAGGCGGCGGCCGATGCTGCAAAAAAGGCCGCGGACGACGCCAAGAAAGCCGCTGATGACGCGCGCAAGGCCGCCGATGACGCGGCCAAGAATGCGACCGAGGCCGACAAGAAGGCCGCCGACGAGGCCAAGAAGGCAGCCGACGAGGTCAGAAAGGCGCAGGACGCGCTCGACAAGGCGGCGGCCGATGCTGCAAAAAAGGCCGCGGACGACGCCAAGAAAGCCGCTGATGACGCGCGCAAGGCCGCCGATGACGCGGCCAAGAATGCGACCGAGGCCGACAAGAAGGCCGCCGACGAAGCCAAGAAGGCAGCCGACGAGGCGAGGAAGGCGCAGGATGCTGTCGACAAGGCCGCTGCCGATGCCGCGAAAAAGGCTGCCGAGGACGCGAAGAAGGCACAGGATGCGCTAGACAAGGCAGCGGCCGACGCTGCAAAAAAGGCCGCGGACGACGCCAAGAAAGCCGCCGACGAGGCGCGCAAGGCCGCTGAGGATGCGGCGAAAAAATCGGTCGAGGCTGATAAGAAGGCTGCTGACGAGGCCAAGAAGGCGGCTGAGGAAGCGAAAAAGGCGCAGGACGCGCTGGACAAGTCGGCCGCCGACGCTGCAAAAAAGGCGGCCGAGGACGCGAAAAAGGCGGCTGATGACGCAGCGAAGGACGCGGCGGACACTGCGAAGAAGGCGGCGGACGCGGAAAAGAAGGCTGCCGAAGAGGCCAAGAAGGCCGCAGACGAAACTGCCAAGCTCGACGCAAAGGCGGCGGAGGATGCGAAGAAGGCTGCCGAGGAGCAGGCCAAACTCGACGCAAAGGCCGCAGAAGACGCGAAGAAAGCTGCCGAGGACGCCAAAAAGGCTGCAGACGACGCGGCCAAGAAAGCTGCGGAGGATGCCAAAAAGGCGGCGGACGAGGCGACCAAGGCTGCCGAGGATGTCGCCAAGAAGGCTGCAGAGGATGCGAAGAAGGCCGCCGACGAGGCCAAGAAGGCGGCGGACGATGCCGCCAAGAAGGCTGCCGACGAGGCCAAAAAGGCCGTCGAGGATCTTAAGAAGGGCGTGGGCATCTAACCTCGCCCCGCAATGCGGAGGGCCCTGCAATATCGTTCAAGCCGGGTGCTATCCTTGAGAAAACATTAGTCATTCTCCGGCAGGATGCCGCGATGGACCTTCGCTTCTCTGCCGCCGGAATTCGCAATCGCCTGTCCACGCGTCATGTGATGGTCGGCATCGTATCGGTGTCTTTGGCGCTCGCCGTGCTGTGCGGGGTGACCGGTAGTGGCATCGGTATAGAGCGAATGCTCTCGGCTTGGAGCGCCGCGCTACGCAGCCATCCGGCAAGCGGCGATCTGCACATCGTCGAAGTCGATGCGGCCAGTATCGCCGCGATCGATGATTGGCCATGGTCGCACGCGGAACATGCGAAGGTCGTCGATCGGCTGCGTGCAGCGGGCGCGAGCGTGATCGCCTTCGACATCGACTTTTCCTCACGCTCCAGCCGCACGGGCGACGCCGCCCTGGCCGCGGCGATCGATCGTGCGGCCGGGCGCGTCATCCTTCCGACGTTTCGGCAGCGGTCGAACAGCCGCGACGCAGCCGAGATCGATGCGCTCCCTGCTCCGGCGTTGCGGCAGAACGCCGCCCTGGCCGCCGTCAGTGTTCTGCCCGATCGCGATGGCGCCATCCGGGAGGCGCCGATCGGAACCGTCACGGATGGAATGCCGCGGCCGTCGCTGTCGGCGATGCTGGCGGGGCGGGCCGGTGCCGCCGGGGCATCCTTTCCGATCGATTATGCCATCGATCCGACGACGATCCCCCGGCACAGCTTCATCGACATCCGCGACGGGCGGTTCGACCCTGCCGCGGTTCGGGGCCGGCAATTCCTGGTCGGCGCGACCGCGATCGAACTGGGGGATCGCTATCCTATCCCAAATTACGGCGTCGTTCCCGGCGTCATCGTGCAAGCGCTTGCCGCGGAAACGCTCGCGCGCGGCGTACCGTACCGGATCGGTTGGCCCGTCGCTGTCGTCATCGCGCTGCTGCTCTCGGTGGGGATCGTCCGGGCGCGGCGCAGTTTCGACCTTGCCGTCGTTGGCGTGGCCTGCCCCATCATTCTCTTCCTGCTGGCGGTTGGTGTGCAGGCGGCGTTTGGCGCTGTCGTAGCACTGGTCCCCGCGCTGCTGCTGCTCGGCTGTACCCTCGTCGCGACCATCGCGTCGCGCTTGATCTTTGCCTGGCACGCCCGACGCTTGCACGACCCGGTGACCGGGCTGCCCAATCGCCAGGCGCTGGCCGCGCTCCTGCGGGGCACCGCGACGGGTGGCGTCGTCGTCGCGCGCATCGCCGATTTCGAGAAGTTGGCAAGCGGCCTGTCGACCGACGCCACCGGACAGGTCATGCTTCGTCTCGCCGACCGCATCCGACTGGTCAGCCAGGACGCGCAGATCTATCGCATCAACGACCGCATGTTGGCGTGGCCGGCGACGATCGCCATCGATCAGGCCGCAGACCGTTACGCGACCCTCCGCACCCTGATGCTGTCACCGATCGAGATCGGCGGACGCCGGATCGATGTCAGCCTGTCCATCGGTATCGCCGATAGCTGCGCCAAAGATTCCGAGCAGACGATCGCCAATGCCGCTCTTGCCGCCGAGCAGGCGCATGAGGCGCAGAGCGGATGGCACCTTCATACGGACGCGGAGGGTGAGGCTGTCGACCGCGACCTCTCGCTGCTGGGGGAACTGACCGAAGCTGTCGAGCGGGGTGAACTGACGGTTCACTATCAGCCTAAGCTCGATATCGCTTCCGGCCGCATTGCCAGCGTTGAGGCGCTGGTACGCTGGGACCATCCGACGCGAGGCTTCCTGCGCCCCGACCTGTTCATCCCGCTTGCCGAGCGCAACGACCGCATCGAGGGGCTGACGCTGGCCGTGATCGAGCAGACCATTGCCGATCTGAACGGTTGGGCGGCGCATGGGAACGCGCTGACCGCCGCGGTCAACCTGTCGGCGAAGCTGCTTAGCTCCGACAGCTTCAACGCCGATCTTATCGCGCTCTTGCATCGCACCGGCGTCGCGCCCGAACGACTGATCTTCGAGGTGACCGAATCCGCCGCGATGGTGGAGCCGGAAGCCGCCCAGGCGGCGCTCACGCGTTTCCGGGAAATGGGCGTCGCGGTCTCGATGGATGACTATGGCACGGGCCAGTCAACGCTGTCATATTTGAAGCGCTTGCCGCTCACCGAAGTGAAGATCGACCGGAGCTTCGTCCAATATGCCCATCAGAATCGTGGCGATGCAATCCTGGTCCGCTCGACCGTCGACCTCGCCCACGAATTGGGGCTGAAGGTCGTCGCGGAGGGCGTTGAAGACGAAGCCTGCCTCGCTTTTCTCTCCTCTATCAACTGCGACATGGCGCAAGGATATCTCATCAGTCGTCCTGTCGATGCGAACGAGATTACCGCAATGCTATCCAGCAAGGCAGCAAAAGTCGCGTGACGATAGTCGAATCCTAGGCAGACGATATGCCCAAACGATCGATCAAAGAAATCCTGTCTATACTGCTCCTCGGCGTGCTTTATCTCACGCTAGCTGCTGCCGCGATTAAGCTGACCCGCTTCGAAGGCGGGGTTGCCTTTATCTCTGTGGCAAACGCCGCGCTCCTTGCCCGATTGCTGACGCTGCGGCCTCCGCGCTGGATGCCGCATTTGGCGAGCTGCGCACTCGCTGGGATGGTCGCAACCGCCTGGGTCGGCCTCGGGGTTGTCGCGGCCATCCCGATGGCATGCGTGAACCTTTTTGAGGTAGTAGCGGCGGCGTTAATCCTTCGGCGCGTTAGCCCGAGCCCCAGCAAGACGGGGTCTCGGGCAAGCCTCCCTTGGTTTTTGTTCGCCGCAGGCGGGGCGGCTCCTGCGCTGAGTGCGTTCGGCGGCGCAGCAGTGGCGACGGTGCTTGGCGGTGACAGCTACTGGGGCAATTGGGCGCACTGGTACGCGGGCCATGCTTTGGGTGCGGTGACCTGCACCCCGATCGCCGTTTATTTCCTGCGCGGCGATGCCAAGGCTTGGGCTATGATGGCGAAGCCGGCGGCAGTAATTGAAGCGGCTGCGTTAATTCTGCTTGTCCCCCTTACCAGTGTGTTCGTGTTTGCGCAGGACGGATTTCCGCTATTGTTCCTGCCCATGCTTCCCATAATTTTGGCTACCTTTCGACTGGGTCGATTAGGCGCGGCCGCGTCTATCGTCTTGCTAACTGTGATCAGCGGATGGCTTACAATTGCTGGGCACGGACCCCTTGGTCTGTTGACCGGGCCAGTCGGCGAGCGAGTACAATTCTTTCAATTCTACTTAGCGTGCATAGTCCTCACGATACTTCCAATCAGCGCGGAACTCGCGCGCCGTAACGCACTCTATCGACGCTTGCACGAAAGCGAGGCGCGCTATCGGCTCCTCACCGAGAATTCGACCGACATCATCGTCAATCTCGATCTGAGCGGCCGCATACGGTTCGCTTCATCATCGATCCAACAGATTAACGGGTACACACCCAAAGGCGTGATCGGCCGTCGCGCTTCGCAGATGGTCCACCGGGAAGACCTGGGCGAGGTAATTAGAGCGCATGCAAGAGCTATCTCAGACCCAAATTGCACAGTCATCGCCGAATTCCGCGCTCGGGATTCGATTGGTAAGACGCGATGGTTCGAGACCCAGACCCGTGCAGTCATCGATGAGGCGGGCAGGGTAAACGGATTGGTGAGCGCGATCCGTGACGTCGACCACCGCAAATCAGTCGAGAGACGACTTCTTGCGGCGGCGATGACCGACCAGCTAACCGGCATTGCGAATCGGGGCGCGTTTGACGCGCAGCTCAATCTCGCAATTGAGCGCGCGGGACCAGATGGCTTTGGATGTGTCGCGTTGTTTGACCTCGATCATTTTAAGGCGGTGAACGATTGCTATGGTCATGCTGCGGGCGACGCGGTTCTTCGCGTCTTCGCGGATCTTGTGCGTGATCGGATGTGCGACAGGGACTTCGTCGCGCGCTTCGGCGGCGAGGAGTTCGCGGTCATTCTACCTGGTGCGACAGCCGAACAGGCCGAGTTGATCTGCGATCGGTTGCGCGTGGCTGTTGCCTCGGCCTCGATTTCGGTCGCGGGAGTCAGCATCCATGTTACCGTCAGCGGCGGTGTGGCTCGGTATGACAGAGCCGTCACAGCCGCAGGGGTTCTGGCCGCCGCCGACCGGGCGCTTTACGAGGCCAAGAAAGCGGGTCGGGATCGCTTGAGGCTAGCTGCCTAACAGGTTCAACCTACAACGGAGGTTCGAAGAAACTCGTCCCTCTGTAAACGTTGCGGATTCGCTCGGATTTTCCTTCGGATAACTCTCACGGATAAGCCCGTCCGCTTTCTAAAGTTTCAGCCATCCGACGGCATTGCAGAAATCGCGCTCTCGCCAAGAAACGGATGAACGTAAGCGGTTGTGTAGCTTGCAATTGAATTTTGTCGTTAACCCCCCGTTTACTCCATCCTGTAATAATTCGAGCACTTAAAGGACCGGGTTTATGCCAGGATGGTTTAGCGCAAGTCGTGTCTTTCGTGATGATCATCGTGCGGCAGTGTTGCCCATGATGGCGATAGGGCTTATCCCTGTCATCATTGCTCTCGGGTCAGCAATCGACATGGGGCGGATTTACGTTGCAAAATCGGCGCTACAGGCCGGGGTTGATGCTGCGGCCTTGGCAGGCGCTCGAGCCTACAACGTATCCGGCAGTCTGCCGACATCCCGCGAAAGTCAGGTCAACGCGTATTTCTTTGGGAACTTCCCGAACGGCACGATGGGTGCTCAAAACCTATCGCTGACACCGCGGTTTGAATCTGTAGCTAATCGCAATCAAACGACGGTCAAGGCGACAATAGATTTGCCAATGACGTTCATGCGCGCGTTTGGGTTCTCGCAGCAATCGATAGAGGCGATAGCGACCGCTGAAATACAGCCGCACCCGCTTGAGGTCATGATGGTGCTTGATAACACTGGCTCGCTCAGGGCGAACCTGCCTGCCGATGCAACCGGGGTGATCAAGACGCGCATTTCGGCCCTCAAGGACGCCTCGCGCAGCTTTCTCGACATCCTTTATCAGGGCGCCGAGTCGCGCGCCGACCTGGCGCTCGGTTTCGTGATGTACGATATCACCGTCAACGTCGGAAAGTTGCTGCCGTCGGGAATGGTGAAGCAAAAGGCAGCCTACAATGATCAGTATATGAACTCGTATGGCGGCATATGGCCCACACAGCCGCTGGCTTGGAAGGGATGTGTCTTCGGCGACACGACCGTGCGCGACCTGACCTCTACTGTAAGTTATGCCGACCCCGGCGCTTGGGACATCGTCCGCACGCTACCAGGTGAGAATGGACATCCGTCTATTGAGCCATATTTTATCCCGCCGTTCTACGTTCCTCGGATTGCTGCGAGCGCCGCCGATGCGGCAGCAAAATCTAACTCGACCGGTGATTTCTACAAATACTCGTCAGTAGAGCCTGGGTTCAACCTTTATCGGCTGCATGCGAGCTACGCCGACGCTATGCTGAATATGGACCTTTCTGGTGACAACTTTGCGTCGAATCCCTATCGGCGCTGGTTTTATCAATATTACCTCGGGCTCAATAACGGTGCTACGACGGCGGCTGACGACGTAATCACGACAACGAGTGGGGCCTACTACGATCCATCCACCATGACGTGGGATTTCAAAACGAACACCGGAACGCCATTTAAAGTAAATTACGATCGCATTCCGCGTTTAAGCGCGGATTGGCGCGACCCAACTGCTTACCGCATCAATCCCGACGGTGGATCCACGGACAACTCCAGTCAGAACAAGACTGAAACACCCTCCCCCAATTGGCAGTGTCCGGAAGAGGCCGAGCCGATCACCTACGGTCGATCGAAGAACTATTGGCTGAACGTAGTAAGTCAGAAAAACGCCGCGATCTATCCCGCCAACGGCACACTGCACCACGCAGGTTTGTTGTGGGGATATCGATTGCTGGTCCGCGATGACATTTTCAAGCGGGTCAACCCTGTCAACGAACGGGCAAAACGTGCCTTAGTGTTCATGACAGATGGCGAGACGGCCCTGGGTACGACGCAGAACGGATATACCGACCGCACCTGGACTTTTTACGGAAATTATGCGGATGCGCCGATTAGCGCAAACGCTGGTAACTTAATCAGTCAGTCGGAGCGGCGCTTTGCTAAAACCTGTGCGTCGTTGCAGGCTGAGGCTAACCCGCCGAAAGTTTATATCGTCGCGCTGACCACTACGGACGCCGGCACGCTATCGATGTTCGAGAAATGCGCGCCTAGCCACGTTTATCGGACGTCCGACGCGGCAACCTTAAAAGCAGCGTTTGACGACATCGCGTCCGAGCTCGTCGACCTGCACCTGGTCAAATAATCATGGCCACACTGTCTCAGTGCGAGCGTGGCGTGACAATCGTCGAGTTCGCCTTTCTGTCACCGATAATGTTATTTTTGATCTGTGGGGCGGTAGAGATCGGCCACCAGATATTTGCACGCCAAGTGCTTGAAGGGTCTGTGATGGAGGCCGCGCGCGCGGCGACGGCAACTCTTGAATCAAGTGAGGCTGAACGCATTGCGGTAGGGTCAGGACTCATTGGTCATAGCCAGAAGATGACGGTGGCCGCGAGGGCGACGGCAGAGAAGAAGACGGTTGGGCAGCGGTCGTAGCGAGTTGCGACGCGGCGCCAATCCTTCAGACGGCCGAACATGATCTCGATGCGGCTGCGGCGCCGGTAGCGGCGCTTGTCGTATCTGACCGGCTCGTTGCGCGATCTGCGGCCCGGGATGCAGGGCTGGATGCCTTTGGCTTCCAGGGCGTCTCTGAACCAATCGGCATCATAACCACGGTCGCCAAGCAGCCACTGTGCTTTCGGCAGATCGTCGAGCAAGGCTGCCGCGCCGGTGTAGTCGCTGACCTGCCCGGCGGTCATGAAGAAGCTCAAGGGCCGCCCGTCCGCATCGCTGACGGCGTGCAGTTTGGTGTTCATGCCGCCTTTCGTGCGGCCGATCAGACGGCCGAGATCCCCTTTTTTACCCGCAGACTCGATGCCGTGCGGTGTGCCTTCAGGTAGGTCGCGTCGATCATGACGGTCTTCGGCACGGCCTCCGCTGCCGCGAGACCTTCCATCATTCGCAGGAAAATACCCCTCTCGCTCCACCGCTTCCAGCGATTGTAGAGCGTCTTGTGCGGCCCATAGTCCTTCGGTGCATCACACCAGCGTAGCCCGTTGCGATTGACGAAAATGATGCCGCTGAGCACCCGCCGATCATCGACCCGAGGCTTGCCATGGCTCTTGGGAAAGAACGGTTGCAGACGCGCCATCTGCTCATCCGTCAGCCAGTACAGGTCGCTCATCCACTCTCTCCTCACGGAGCCTGAATCAGATCGCGCCTCCCACATCAATGGGTCCTGACCCTAATGAACGCACGGATCAAGCTCGACATGAAGCAGTTTCCCGCGCCGGCTGGGCGCGAGATTTCCATAGTGACGAAGGTCTATGCCGATTTTGCTTCAGTGACGCCGGAACTGTACACCGATAGCAACAAGAATGGCACATATGACTTGGGGGAGCCCTATGTTGACCGTAATAAGAACGGGCGCTGGGACGCCAGCGTGCCAAAGTCAGGAACGCTAGGCGGGCCGGGAGACGTTGTTAGCTACACTGTCACTTATCCCAAGCGTGTATTATTCGGTTTCGTCGGGGTGGTCACCGGCATGACAGACGGCGTCGTCCCACTGTCAGCGACTACTGTCGTGCGTAACGAGACGCTGAGGCGTAACTCATGATTATGAAACGACTACGCGACGACCGCCGTGGCGTCTCGTTCCTGGAATTTGGGCTTATCCTGCCGATCTTTTTAGGCTTCACGCTGACCGCGATCGAATTTGGAAACTTCGTCATGGCTACCAACCGGGTTCAACGCTTGGCCGCAATGTCGAGTGACCTGGTGGCGCAAAGCGGCAGTGGCGAGATCGGGGTCACCGAGGCGCAAATCTATGATTTGTTCAACGCGTTCGATCTTAGTGCAAAGCCCTATGATCTACGCAATTTCGGGCGCATCGTAATTACAGGGGTACAGGGAACTGATAACGACAACAACTCAATAGTCGAGAATCGGATTCTATGGCAGCGCTTCGACGGCGGCTATGCGACGATTGCGCCCCTTGTTGGCTGCAATCAGGCAAATGCACTTGCAACCTTGCCGAATGGGCGGACACTCAACCTAGACGAGGTAATGTTCCATGTCCAAATAAGCTACGAATACCAACCACTGTTTTCGATGCTACCATTTCGCATGGCGAGTCTTGACCCGGCAATCACTCGGGTTTCTATGTTCCGCGCGAGGTCTAAGGACTTCACGTCTCCGGTTCCCGACAACCGTTTCCCACCAAAGAAAAATTGCAGCAGCCCAACGGGGCTTTAGTAACCCGTTTATTGGCCTCTGCTGATGCCAGCAGTCTGTTCACGGGGTTGTTATCAACTTTCAAGCAGAGTGAGTGGCATTGCCCTTTGGAAGTTCCCTTTTTGGCGTCATGGGCTGAGGGCGAATTGGACAGCCCTTCGCATCCTTCCCGCGTATGCACCGCCAGAACAGGTAGCGCGAGCGCGACAACCTTCGCGCGGCCGACGCCAAACGATGGTCCCGTGCGTCGGCGCGATCTGGCGTACCGGCAAGTACCCCGCCGGTTGCGATAAAAAGCCTTAGGACTTCGCCGGAATAGCGTGTGCGGACATTTTAAGGCTGAGGCGGCTTTGCCGTTCGTGCCAACGCGGAGGCGATTTCGATCGGCACAACAAATTGTAGCCCGATCAGACCGTCCTTTGCCCAGCGGACTTGCGCACCCACTTCCGAGAGCGTGCCAATCCCGATAACGAGCGTCTCACCGACGCGGAACGTATCGCAGGCGTCGATGCATGCGCCCGCCGTGGAAAGATTGCGGACCCTGTGCATCGTCGTCGCGGCCCGCCCAAAGCGTTCCGCCGTGGCAGATAGGAACACGCTTTGACGGGGCATTCTAACTTGATGCACAGCTGTCGACATGCTGACCGTTTTTGCACGGAAAGGGTAAAGAAGCGGTGATAGCGGCGGACAGCGCTGCTGCGCGCCCGCACGACATCGCTCGACACGCAAGTTTCAAAGGTAGGCTAGCGCGTCGATGCGATCTGGCGGACGGTAAGGGTGCCGACCGAAGGGTCAAGCAAGAGAGATTTTTCTATTGCCTATTAAGGGCAGAACGATAGATTTAAATAACGCGATCGCTGATCGTTTCGGCTAACAACCCTTCCCGCTCCTTGCCCAAGCTGGGGTCAGGGGCCCGTTGTCTCGCCTGCGGATCGCAGTTCCGCATACTTTCGTGTGATCGTCGGGATGCTGTCGAGAACGAGCTGTGCCTTCCGTTGCTCTTCGTTGAGCGACTGTTGGAGGGCGCTCTGCCGCCGGCCAAAGTCACCAACTCAACGATCGCTAGCAGCGAAGTGTATACGGCGATCTCAGAATTCTCGAATGCGTAATTGGCAAGCGAGTTCTTGATGATCTCGTCAGGGGCAGGGATTTGGGCGAGAGCGGCGACGTTGCCTGTGAAACTCAAAACGGCGCCCTTCACCGTCGAAGGCGAGGTTTCGAAGTCGGCAATGTCAGCTTTTGAACACGTGCCGATTGGAAGCCGCTATTCCGGATACGGCCCATTTTCAGCCGTAGCCGCTTTACTATCCTCCAATCGCGATTTCCTCCCGGCGCATACGCTGCTGAATGGACCCGGAGACATCTGCGAGACACAGGTCAGGCGGCCTTGAAACGGCGGCGGCGCGGCTCGCACGCCGTCTTCAAGCCAGCGTTACGGCTCGAGAGGCACGTCAGGCGCATCTCGACGATCTGATCCGTGACGCGGAGACCTGGCTACACCGCCGCGCCGCGTGGAACGATCGGGATAAGGCGCTCTATCGGACCGGGGCGGCATTGGAGCCTTATGGCGGACACCGTCTCGACGACATCAAGCTGGGCGGTCTCGACGCGCTCGGCAGCCAGGGTGTGTTGCTTCTTGCGCAGACCGCCCTGCAGTATCCTGACCAGCCGCTCAGCCAGCTGATCGCGATCCTGTTCGAGTCCTCGCATGGCCCGTCGATCGCCGAGTGGGGCCGCTGGTCGCGCCTACACTGGCTCGCCGCCCTCCACGCAGAGGAAACCGCGGCGTTCCTGGAGACCGGAGCCGGCCGCGATCCCAAGGCTGCATGGCGGCGCAGAACGCCAACGCGGCGGCAGGTATTCCTCGCCGATGAAATGGCGCGGGCGCTTGGCATCGATCTGCCGGCGTTCGCTACCCGCGGCGAGGCGTTCGACTGGATCCACCGTGGAGGTGGCAATCCCCGCTATTGGGCGCTGCCGGCGCTGCCGGAGGTGCCGTCGTGACCGCCCGGATCGAGCCTGGCCCAGACGAGAAGGCCCTCGATGACATCGCGGCGCTGGCTGATCGTCTGAATGGCGCGATTCGAAAGCACGAAGCTCTAGTCGCAAAGTTCGATGACCTTGCCAGCGGCAGGCGCCCAAACGCGCCTGCTCTCAAAAAGATCGCCGCCGCAATCGCCGACGTCGACCGGCAGATTCACACCCTGTTCTCAGCGATCGACGACATCGCTGATGCCATCGCCCCGTCCGACCCACGTTCCTGACCAAAGGAGAAGACCGATGACGAAGAAGATCGACGAAAAGCAACGGAAAAACAAAGGAAAGAACAAACTTAGGCCGTCGCAATCGGCCGGAGCGGTGCTGGCGCCCAGCGGCATTAGGGTCAATCCGCTCGACACGTTCATGAAGCACGTCGAAGCCGCGATCGACGAGCACAACGGTCCCAACATCTGCTGGTACTGGCTGGAGACTCTGGCGCGCGACTTCGACACCATCATCCATGATGTTGGCGATGGCCAGCTGCGCTTTGACGGCATCCTGCGGGACACCGCGCATACCGACTGGTCGGAGGATGGATTGGCACGCCTGTGTGATATGGTCGCGATCCCTGCGATCGGGCTCGACGCCAGCGCTGCGCACGGTCCGGATGCGAATGAGATGGCCGCGTCATGGGCAATCATCCGTAAAGAGCATCCCCGTGCTGCCGAAGCACTGATGAGCGGCCGTCTGGGGACCGGCATCCGCATGGTGCTGGCCGAGGATTCTCAAGCAACCGCCGATCTGGCGAACGTCGTCGCGTTTCACGCCCTCGACAGCGCGCACCTCGCAGCGTTGGATGCCAGGGATCGCCTGCGCGATCCGCTGCAACTCGAAGTCGGGGACCTTTCGTCGAACAAAGTTCCTCGCAACGGCGCGCTTGCCAAACAGCTCGAGCAGGCATGGGACGATGCCACCTATGCCCGCCGGATCTTCCAGCTGTCGGGCAAGCGGGCCGACGCGACCGATACGGCGTGGGTCGAGGCCTTGGGGCTGCATGGCCGCGCTTTCGAGCTGCGGCTGGGACTCGACGCAAGCGATGAGGATCTTCTCGGCCTGCTCGCCATCCTCCTTGAAGAAGGCGAAGCGGCGACCGCTCATTTGCCCCAGCTGCTCGAACGCCATCGCACCAAGCAGTGGAGCCTGCAGGAGGTTCACCGCTGGCTGAAGACCCCGGCCATCCCGCTGCTGTGGAACAGCGTGGTGCGCGCGGCGCACGTTCACTCGGCGGTCCGCCACCAGGATATCGGGGATAGCACCTCGGGCGGGAGCAAGCGCGACGACGTGGTCTCCTATTTCAGCTGGGCCGAACAGATCGTCGTGGACACCAATCGGGGCTTTCCCCCGGCGGATCTGCTCCCGAGGAGCTTCACGCTGCCCGCCGAGCTGCCGCGCTTGCTGTGTCACCGACTGCGGATCGACGTGGTGCAGGACGAGGACGCGATCCCGCGCAAGTATGTGGCTGCGGCGGCCCGTGAGCGCGCACGCGGCAATACCGATCCGTGCTGGCAGGAGCCGTACACTTTCGGGAAGGTCATCGAGGGCCTGGTCCATGAGGACAAAAACCACGGCTCGCGGTTCCTGGTGGAAGCGTCGAAGGAGGGGAATGCAATCTTCGAAAAGGCGGCGAAGAATGCCAGCTGCCAGAAGAACCGCCGAATCCTCATAGAAGCGCAGGGTCGGCTGTGGTTCCGGCTGAGGCTGTGATTTCCTATCCTCCAATGCCGCCGATCCGGTTCGCCATTGTCACGTCATGGCGACCGGACGCGACATTCCCGAAGCAAAACGAGCGCCGGCCCGGCGAGTTCTTGCCTTGACGAACGCGCCCGACGTCTTCCCCGTGCTACCCGACGAGGCGGCCCTGATCCTGCTGCACCTCGGCCCGGACCTGACGTTGATCCTGAAGGGCAATCGATAGGCGCTGGTCAGGTTGACGGCGATCGACGATCGTCGCCATGGCAGAAAGGAAAACAGCCCATGAAACCCGCGCTCCGCGCCTATGGCTACGTCCGTGTCAGCGTCGATGAAGAGGGCGGCCAGAATGCCAGTATCGCCGCCCAAAGTGCCGCGATCCGCGCGCACGCCGAGCGTGAAGGCATCGAACTTGTCGCGATCTTCGAGGAACTGAACGTCTCGGGCCGCAAGCTCCAGCGCAAGCAGTTCGACCGGATGATCGCGCAGGCGACGGCGCCAGATCGACCCGTACAGATGGTGATCGTCTATGCGCTCAGCCGCTTTGCCAGGCGGCTGCTGACCCAGGTCGTGTCCGAGCACAAGCTGGCCGAGGCCGGTGTCAGTCTCCTCAGTCTGACCGAGAACTTTGGCAACGATTCGAACGGCAAGATGGTGCGATCGATGTTCGCCGTCATGAACGAGAAATACGCGCACGATGCGTCGGTCTTCACCACGCGGGATCGCCGCGGCAACGCGATCAGCGGCTATTGGAACGGCGGACCGGTTCCCTACGGATATGAATCGCGTGCGGTCGGCACGTTCGATCGCAAGGAGCGCAAGAAGCTCTTCATCCGCGAAAATGAAGCTCGCGTTGTCCGACTGATCTTCGATCTCGCCCATCAGGGTCTACATGGGCAGCCGATGGGTACGCGCGCGATTGCCGCCCATCTGAACGAGAACGGCTACACCATGCGTGGCCGGCCTTTCCACAACAGCAACATCGATGGAATCCTGAAGCGCGCTCATTATACCGGCGCCTATCTCCATCGCCCGGCCAATGCCCAGGCTTTGCCTACCGGCGACAGCGACCCTGTGCTGGTATCGTGCCCGCAGATCATCGAGCCGGACCTAATGGCGCAGGTCGCGGCCATTCGCGCCAAGTCGGCACCGCGTGTCCGTGCGCCGCGCACGACCAACTCGCCAGTCCTGTTGGGCGGTGTCGCGACCTGCGGTCATCCCGGCTGCGGTGCGGGTCTCGTCATTCGCAGCGGTAAGGCCGGTGCGTATCGCTATTACACCTGCAATGCCAAGGCGACCGCTGGCGCCAAAAGGTGTGCCAGCAAGCCCATCCGCGAGGAGGCGCTCGACCAGATCGTCCTCGATGGGCTGCTAAAGCGCGTGCTGGCGCCCGCGCGCCTTCGCGTTCTGCTGGCCGACGTGCTCGACCGGTCGAATGAAGCCGAAGAACGGCGCCGCGCGGATCACGATCGGGTGCGGCGTGAGCGTATCGCGGCAGAGGCTCGACTCAGCCGCTTGCTCGACCTCGTCGCCGAGGAGATCATGAGCCCGCGCGAGCCTGTGTTCGCTGCCAAGCTGGCCGAGGCTCGAGCATCGATCGCCGCGCTGTCCGAAACAGAGCGTAGCCTCGCGAAGCAGATCGGTCACAAAGCAGGGCGGATCGACGACGCCGCAATCAAGAAATTCGGTGAGCGCCTTCGCGCCGAAATCACCGGCGCCAATACCGAACTGCGGCGCGCTTACCTCAAGATCTTCGTGTCGGGAGTCGTCGTCAATGATAACGAGATCATCGTAGCCGGGTCCAGGGCTGCGCTCGAAGCCGGTGCCCATAAGGGCCAAACCGGCTCGCTCACGTCGGTGCCCAGTTTTGACCGGGAATGGTGCCCCGTGCACCACCCTATAGGGCACTCGGATTGCTGGGAGATTTTAGTTCAATTATGACGCACTCTATCTCCGACTTGACGTGCTCCCCTGAAACTCCGCCAGTCTTGACGTGCTCCCCGTTTTCAGGCCGCTGATAGGTTAGCTTCGGTGTCCTCGTGCCCGTGGCGCGGGCGGTTGGTAAACTCGGCGGGTGCCATGCCGCCGAGGCTGCTGTGCGGACGCACGGTGTTGTAGTCCGTCCGCCATGCCTCGATGATCCGTCTCGCCGCAGCCAGCGAGGGGAACAGGTGCTCGTTCAGGCATTCGTCGCGCAAGCGACCATTGAACGATTCCACAAAGCCGTTCTGCTGCGGCTTGCCCGGGGCGATGTAATGCCACTCGACGCCCGTGTCCTGGCACCAGGCCAAAACGGCATGACTGGTCAGTTCGGTTCCGTAGCACATTGGGAAGCGCTGGTTCGGGAGCCGCTATGGCCCTGATGAAGACAAGGCCGCGTAGCGGCCGCAGACTTCATCAGGGCAAGCCATGGCCGGTCAGCAGGTATCTAAAGTGAGGTTGTCGAGACAACACTTTGGAGGCCGACCGACCATGACCAAGCTCACCTCTACGCCTGCCGGCGCCGTGCTGGTAGCCATCGACATGTCCAAGAGCCGACAGGAGGTTCTCATCGAGCGACCGGAAGGCGGCCGGCGCCGGCGGATGACCGTCATGGCGACCAGGCAGGACTATGACGGCTTTGCCGAGCAACTCGCTGCTATCGGGCGCCCTATCATCGTCGGGTTCGAGGCGACGGGTAATTACCATCGTACGCTGGCGCACCGGCTGCTGACGGCAGGGTTCGAGCTGCGCCTCATCTCGTCGGTCGCGCTCGCCAGAACGCGCGAGGCGCTGCACAACGGCTGGGACAAGAACGACTCCAAGGACGCGCAGGTCATCCTGCACATGCTGCGGATCGGTGCGACGCAGCGCTACGTCGACCCGCTGGTGGCCGGAATCAACGACCTGCAGGAGCTCTCGAAGACTCACGAGACGATCTCAAGGATGAAGACGCAGACCTGGCATCGGATCCTGACCCACTACCTGCCGCTGTACTTCCCCGAGATCGCCCGCTTCGCAGGCAACAGCCGGTCCGACTGGTTCCTGGCGCTCATCGAGCGGTTTCCGACGCCGGCCACCATCACGGCGCTGGACCGCGAGGCGTTCTCGGCCGCGGCATGGCCGCTCATCGGCCGCAAGGTCTCCAAGGCACGCCTCATCAACGACATCTACGAGACGGCGTCCGCCTCGACGGCACTGCCGGTGCCGGAGAACTCAGCCGCCATCACCATGTTCCGCATGGTCATCGCGCAGGGCCGCAGCCTCATCCACCAGCGAGACGAGATCGAGCGGCTGGCCCATGCGCGGCTCGCCGATGACGTCGACTACCAGCTGCTGCGCAACATTCCGGGCATCGGTCCGATCAACGCGCTGACCATCCTGGCCGAGGCCGGTGATCTGCGGCGCTTCAACCATCATCGTCAGTTCCTGAAGTTCTGCGGTCTCGATCTCGCAACGTGTCAGTCAGGCACGTTCCGTGGCCGCACGAAGCTGTCCAAGTACGGCAATGCGCGCCTGCGCCGGACCTTCTGGATGGCTGCCCAGGTCGCCGCGCGTCAGCGCGACAACAGCTTCCGCGACAAGCTCGGACGATATGTCGCCGGGCACGCGGACGATGCCGACCGTCGCCGCAAGGCGATGACGGCGCTCACCGCCAAGATGGCGCGCGTGGCTCACGCCGTCATCAAGACGGGGACAGAGTACCGGCCGTTCCTCGAACGGTCGGATGCCAGGTGGAAGGACCCCTCTCTGCAAGTGCCGTGAGGGCGCTCGTCGAGCGACCCTGTAGATAATGTTCGGGCCTTCCACCTGGGTGCGTATCTCGTTTTAAGGATGGTGAGGACCACGGCCGCCTCGGCGCTGCTGGATCCTGTGTTTGCTATGGCAGGGAGCGATCCCGTTGACGGTGGGAGCCATCTGGCTCAGATTGCATGCCGCGCCGACGGTTGTCGGCGCATGGATATCTGCTGGCCAAAACCCGCCGCTGCTTCCCGACATAGGACGTTGTCGCTGACCACCATGCACGGCAGCCCGCGTCGCTCGGCAATGGCGGCGAGCTCGCGGACGACACGCCGACCTGACAACGAGGTGTCGACGATACACGCGAGGCACTCCCGGCTGTAATCGTCGATGACGTTGAGCATGCGGAACCGCCGGCCGCAGGCCAGTGCATCCGACACGAAGTCGAGAGACCAGCGCTGGTTGGGACCCTGCGGGATCGCCATCGGCGCCCGCGTGCCCAGCGCCCGTTTCCGGCCGCCACGCTTGCGCACCGTCAGCCGCTCCTCGCGATACAGCCGGTACACCTTCTTCAGGTTCATGCCCTTGCCTTCGCGCCTGAGCAGGACTGCCAACCGGCGATAGCCGAACCGGCGACGCTCGTTGGCAAGCTCGCGCATCCGCTCGCGGACAGCATCATCCTTTCCGCGAAGCGGCTCATATTGTCACGCCGACCGGTTGACCCCGACCAGCCTGCAGGCGCGACGCTCGGAGAAGCCGTGGTCGGTCATCAGCTTCTCCACCGCAGCGTAGCGATCCACAGACCGGGTCAGTTTTTTCCCAGCAGATCCTTCAGCGCCGACACGTCCAGCATCGACTCCGCCAGCAGCTTCTTCAGCCGCCGGTTCTCATCCTCCAGAGTGCGCAACCGCGCCGCTTCCGACACGGTCATACCACCGTATTTCGCCTTCCAGTTGTAGAAGGTCACATCGCTGATGCCATGCTTTCGGCACAGCTCGGCGGTCTTCACGCCAGCCTCGTGCTCACGCAGCACGCCTATGATCTGATCCTCGGTAAAACGGCCTCGCCGCATCGCTCGTCTCCATCTGACGAGCTAACTTATCGATGGCATGATTTCCGGGGAGCACGTCACCCCGACCTCAATCCCATCGAGCAGGTCTTCGCCAAACTCAAAACGCTGCTCCGCAAGGCCGACACCAGATCGGTCGAGGCAACACGGAGGCAGATTGGTTCACTACTCGAGGCCTTCCCACCTCACCAATGCACCAACTACCTCCGCAACAGCGGATACGATTCAGCTTAGACGAATCAAACTCTAGGAGAGGAGCGATATCCGCAGAACTTTGGTCCCGTGGGGTTACGCCGGAACCTCTATGTCACTCGCCAAGCCATCTGCCGATGACAGCGCGATCCAAAAGCGGAAGGTGCCGGGTTCGAACATGGGCGACCCGTCAGGGCCGATGATCGCCAGCTGCGCGCGATCGATCACGAAGTGGACCCGATCGGCCGCCCCCCCCCTCATCGTCAGCCGGCGATAGGCGACCAGTTTGCGGCGCGGTTGGGTGCGGGACGCGACCAGGTCGTGGACGTAAAGCTGAACCGTCGTCTCGCCGGTGCGGTTCGAGCGATTGTGTACCTCCGCACTGACGGCGATGGTCGCGCCGTCGATCGTCGCCCGCGTCGGCCCGGTCGCAAAGGTCGCGTAGCCGAGGCCGTGGCCGAACGGATAAAGGACGGTGTCCCGGGCGTCGCGCCAACCTGCGCGGCCATCCTGGGGTGCGGGCGGCGGCAGGAGCGGGCGGCCGACGCTCGGCCGGTCGTAGGACCAGGGCTGTTGCCCGGTCGCCCGCGGAAAGCTGACCGGCAGGCGACCGGTCGGTTCATGGATGCCGAACAGGATATCGGCGATCGCATGGCCGGCTTCGCTGCCGAGGAACCAGGTCGCGAGGATCGCCGGCGCGGCGGCGACGGCTCCGTCGAGCGCCAGGGCGCGTCCGTGCGTCAGCACGACGACGATCGGCTTGCCTGTCGCGGCGACGGCAGCGGCCAGCTCGCGCTGCGGCGCTGGGATCGTGATGTCGACGCGGCTGTTGCCTTCGCCCGACATGCTGGCTCCCTCGCCGATCGCCAGCACGACGATATCGGCGGCGCGGGCTGCGGCAACGGCTGCAGCGACGCCGTCGGCGACGGGCGCCTCGATGCCCGAACCCGCGACGACCTCGATCCGCGCATCGACGCCCATGCGCGTGCGGATGCCGGTCGCCAGGTCGATCGCGTTCGTGCCGGTCGAGGCGAACGACCATGGGCCGTTCACCTGGCTGCGGTCCGCGCCGAAGGGACCGATCAGCGCGATCCGCTGGCCGGTACGCGCCAGCGGAAGCAGCCCGCCGTCGTTCTTCAGCAGGACGATCGAGCGCCGCGCCGCCATGCGTGCCGCCGATCGGATCGCGGCGCTGCCGACCGTTCGGCGTTCGACACCGGCGTTAAGCGAGCGCATCGGATCGTCGAACAGGCCGAGCCGTTCCTTCAGTGTCAGGACCCGCGCGACCGCGTCGTCGACACGGGCCAGCGGGACGTCGCCCTTAGTGACCAGGTCCGGGAGCCAGCGTTCGTACAGGCCGCTCTGCATCGAGATATCGACTCCGGCCAAGATCGCGATCCGCGCCGCATCGCGGTCGTCGCGGGCATAGCCATGGGCGACGAGTTCGCGGTCGGCATCGTAATCGGACACGACCGGTCCGGCGAAGCCGAGCGTGTCGCGCAGCAACCCGGTCAGGACCCGGCGATCTCCGCTCAGCGGGACGCCGTTCAGCGTGCCGAACGCCGACATCGTACTAGCAGCACCAGCGGCAAAGGCAGCCGCGAACGGCGGCAGCTGAGTTTCGCGCAAGGTGGCGTCGGACAGCTCGATCGCGCCATATTCCATGCCGCCGGTGACCGCGCCGTAGCCGACGAAATGCTTGGGCGTGGCGGCGATCGTTTCGGGTCGCCGCAGGTCGCTGCCCTGGAACCCGCGCACGCGCGCCGCCGCATAATGGCAGGCAAGCAGCACGTCCTCCCCCGCCCCTTCGGCGACCCGCCCCCACCGCTGGTCGCGGGCCAGATCGACCATCGGCGCGAACGTCCAGTGCAGCCCGCTCGCCGCCGCTTCGCGCGCGATCATCCGCGCGCTTGCCTCGGCCAGCACGGGGTCGAACGCGCTCGCCTCGGCCAATGGAATCGGAAAGATCGTCGTATGGCCGTGCAGCACATCGGCAGCGAACGCCAGCGGGATGCGCAACCGGCTGTCGAGCGCCGCCGCCTGCGCGCGCCGCGCGCCGGCGACGCCCAGGCCGTTGAAGATCATGCCGACCTGCCCCGCCCGGATCGCCGCGAGTTGCGCGGCGGCGTCCTGCGGATTGACCACGGGATTGAACACCGCGCCGACGGGTCGGATCGCGTCACTGTAGCAGCTGAGCTGTCCCGCCTTCTCCGCCAGCGTCATCCGCGCGATCAGGCCGGCAACCCGCGTGGATGGCGCGGCACGCCCCACCGACACGAGCAGCGACACACCCAATGCCGCCGCGCCGCCGGCGATCAGTTGGCGGCGATCAACGCGCACCGGCAGGCGGGTTCACCGCGAGATAGACGGTGCTCCACAATTGTGCCGCGTTCGATTCGTCGGCGTCGCCGCTCGACGCCCCAAACGGCGCGACGCTGTAGCGACCGTTCCTGTAGTCCCACGACCACAGTTCCGACGTGCGAATCGCACCACCGCCACCGATCGCCCGCCACAACTCGCCTTGCGCGCGCTGCAACACAGTACGCGTGGCCGCCGGCAGATCGCGCCGCTCCAGCTGTCGTGCCAGACCGGCGGCGAGCACCGCCTGCTGCCACGACCAGACCACCGTGCCATGATAGGCGGTACGCCCGAACCGAGCCTGGGTCGACGCGTCGGCATAGGCCGGATTGGCGACCAGCAGACCGATTGGCGTCAGCAGCCCCGCCGGAAACGGGCGCAGCATGGCACCGACCGACCGGTCGAGCTCGCCTGCGCTCGGCAGGCCGAACAGCAGCGCGAATCCATCGTCGGAATGGAGCACCGGCACCGTCCGACCGTCTGCTGTGAGCGACAGCGCGTTGAACGCGAGCGGGCCGGTCGGCAGGGTCGCGAGTGCAGCGGCCGCATCGACGCCCGCGGTGCGGGCATAGGCGGCGACGCTGCGCCGTGCGGCATCGGCAGGGATCGTCGCAGTGAACAGCGGCGGCGCTTTCGCCATCCACACGCCAGCCTGGGCATCGGCCGCGGCCAGGCGCGCACGCTGTGCGGAATCGAGATAGCGATCGAGCAGACCGCTGCGCGCGAACCGCGCGATCGCCGTCAGCGAGGCGGGCACGAACACCGCATTCACGTCATAGGCATATTTGCCGCGCCCGAGCCCTTCCTCGCTGTCGCGCCATTGGCCGGTCAGCCGATCGCCCTTCAGACCGACCAGATTGGCGACACGCGGGTCGCGGGCGAAGGCGGCGGTGCGCTCGACGACCCAGGCGAAGTTGCGTGCCAGCGCGGCGCCATTGGTCGTCCCGCCGGCATTGCGCCGGGCGAGGAACGCCGCCGCCCGCGCCTGTCCGCCCGGTCGATCGAGTAGCCAGGCCCCCGCGACCGGCGGCAGCATGAAATCGTCGTCGACCATCGCATAGTCGTAGATCGGCGTATCGACCCGCCCGCGGCCTTCCTTGGCGTTGCGCAACACTGCGAACTCGCCGATGTCCTCCTCGTGCGCGACCTCGCCGTTGGGCGCCAGACGCGCGAGGACGGAGGCGATGCCATCCTCGACCGCGACCGGCTGGAGCACCGGCATCAGCAGCCGCAGCGACATCAGCGTGTCGCGCCCGAAATAAGTGTCGAACCGCCACGACCCGGCGAGGAACTTCTCTTCGTAGCTGAGGAAGGCGAGCGCGTTGCGCGTCTTCGCGTCGGGTGCGGCGGCGGCGGTCAGCAGGGTCGCGCCCTGCAGCGGCGTCAACGGTCGCTCTCCGGTCAGGCCGACGACCTTGAGCGTGATCCGCCCGTTCCTTCCGCTGCGCAGTTCGCGCGTATCGACTCGTGTGCCAGCCACCCCGGTCAGCGCGAGCCGGTAGCCCGCCGCACCGTCGAGCCGGTCGCGTGCCCAGACCAGCGTGTCGCCGTTCATCCGCGGCGACGTCAGCACTTCCGCCGGCGCGGTCTTCAGCAATTCGTAATCGCGCAGCACGCGGATCGACGACAGCACCGCCTGGCGGATACGCAGCGCCTTCGCACCGGTCGATACGGTCGTCTCGAACCCGTGTAGCGCACGCCCCCTGGCATCGCGCAGCGTCACCGGTCGTGGTGCGGTGACGATCGTCCAGGTGACGGGCGCGCTATCCTCGAACCACAGGCCGACACCGCTGTTTCCGGCGGGGAAGCCGGCGAGGATGCGGGGGTGCGCCCCCGATCGCAGCAACAGATGTGCGGCCGCCGGCCCCTGCCGGACGAAGGCGTTGATGTTGCGCCCCTCGTCGATGCGGAATTCAAGCATCGGCGCCGCCTGCGGCGCGGCCGCCGCCAGGGTCAGGGGGGCGAGCGTCGCGATCAGGGGCAGACGCATATCAGGCGTTCCCGAAACAAGACGGGCGGACACGGCCGAAACCATGCCCGCCCAGTGGGAGGAGTCTAGAAGTCGATACGAACGCTGGCCACCGCATTCCGCCCGAAGATCGGTCGGGCGAAATAAAAGTTGGAACCGGTGTTCTCGGTGAAGCCACCGCGCGGATTGCCTTCGGTCAGGCCGATCGCGTTGGTGATGTTCTCGACACTGATGTTCAGCTGGACGTTGGGCGCCACGTTGAACAGGACGCCGGCCGAGAACAGGTCGTACCCCGGCAGAACCAGCGAGTTGGAGATGTCGGCATAGATCTTCCCGATCCGCTTCCAGCTGCCATAGACTTCGCCCATGCCGTTCGGCAGGACAAACGACGGCGTGACGGTGACGTTGGTCGCCGGGGTGCGTTCGGGGCGATTGCCGTTGAACGTGTCGATGTTCTGGATGTCGCGCGCCGGCGGTGCCGATTCACGACCGTCGTCCAGATAGGCGCGATTGACCGACAGACGCGAGCGCTGGAGCACGCCGGTCGCCTGGATGCGGAACCAGTCGACCGGCCGCACGGTGATGTCGAATTCGCCGCCGTACACCTCGATATCCGAATCGGTCACGACGTTGCGACCGGTGACGACCAGGCTGGCACGGCTGAACGGATAATTCTTGAACCGGGTGTAGAAGCCCGCAAGCGTCGCCTGCAACCACGGCGCGCCGTAGCGAACGCCGGCCTCGGCGAACTCAAGCTCGGTCGGGTCGTTCTGCTCCTGCCCCTGGAAGCCTGTCGCGTAGCGGCCGTACACCGCGAAGCGATCGGTCACCAGGAAGTTGGCGCCCAGCGTGTAGGCCACCTTGTCCCAGGTCTTGGTCTGGGTGCCGAAAGTGCCGTCGAAGCCGCCCGAAATGTAATTGTTGGCGATAATGTTGTCGGCATCGACCAGCAGGTTGCCGTTCGCATCATAGGTACCCGACCCAGCGATCGGCGTACGCACCGTGTTGCCGAAACGGCGGTCGACGTTGAAATGCTCGTAGCGGATGCCGCCGTCGATGCGCAGACGGTCGTCGAACAGTTTCAGTTCGTCCTGGGCATAGGCCGAGATCGATTCGAACTTCAGATTGTTCGAACCCTCGCCCCAGGTGCCGTAGTTCAGCACACCGCGATCGGTCTGGTATCCGACGATCTGCCCCGCGGCATTCAGGGCAACGACGTCCAGCCGGCGCGCGTTGTCGCGGACATCTGTCAGGACGGTCGCCGTGCCGATCGAATCGTTGTAGCGGCTCGACTTGGTAAACAGCGCGCCGACCGTCAGCGAGTTCTTGTCGGTTTGCCAGCGCACGCCGGTATCGCTGTTGAACTCCTTCACGCTGGCGCGATTGTTGGCCGCGACATTCTCAGACACCAGGCCGTTGCCGTTCAGCGCATTTTGCGCGGCGGTCCCGTCGATGATCTGACCGGTGTCGACATAGCGGTAGGCAAGCCGGGTGGCGCCGGACGCGCGGAATCGTGCCAGCGCTGCGCGGGTCCCGTTGGCTCTGTCCGACGTGTCGGTTGCCGCAGGGTTCAACCGCTGACTACCCAGCTGCAGGGCATCGTTGTCATAGCTGAAGAATGCGTTGAAGTTCGTGCCGAACGACGTGTAGCGCCCCTTGGCGAAGAACGAGAATTGGTCGGACAGGTCCTTCGTCAGGTCATAGCCGAGAGTGTACGCCTTGGTCGCGACCCCGTCGCGCAGGTCGACGTCCTTTGTGCTCGATCCCGTCCGCGGCGACGTGAAATTGCGGAAGAACGACACGTCACGACCCGCCATCGTGCCGTCAAGCGCGCTGATGCCGGGGATCGACCGCGGCCTGCCCACACCCGTAACCGGCACCGGCAGGTAGAAGGTCGAGTGATCGTCGATGACCTTCGCCGACAGGATCAACTCGCCGCCGCTGGCGAACCGCTGGGCGATCGCACCGCGCCACTGAAAGCCGTGGTCGGCGGGGTAGCCCGTGTTTCTGAGTCCTTCGGAATAGCGATAGAACCCGCCGATCGAGATCGCGGTGTTCTCCGCGATCGGCTGGGTCATGAACGTCTCGAAGCGCGCCGTGCCATAGCTCGACGTACCGAGCTGGACCGACCCGGCGGCACGGTCGTAGTTCGGCTTCTTATTGATGAAGTTGATCGTCGCACCGGCACCGTTGACCGTCAGGATGCCCGACGAGCCGGACCGCACCGCCTCCAGCCGGTCGATGTAGACACCCTGCTTCAGCACCGTGTCGCTCAGCGCGTTGATGTAGAAGACGGGCAGACCGTCTTCCTGCAACTGCACGAACTGCTGCCCGCCGCCGGCGAGACCGCGGACCGAGAAATTGTTCGACGCCTCACCGCCCGACCCTTCGACGAAGATGCCGGGGATGAGCTCCAGCGCCTGCGCGGTCGAACGCGGCGCCTTGCGGTCGAGGTCCAGGCGATCGGCGACTGTGATCGCCGATGACGAGGTCAGCACGGTCGCGCCGCGCGTGCGGGTGCCGGTCACGACGATTTCGTTCAGCGGATCGGCCGCATCGGGCGTCGGGTTCACGCCGCGCTGGTTGCTGGCGTCGTCGGTCTGGGTGGTGCCGGTAGTGGCGGGCGCCGTCTGCGCGGCGGCCACGCTGGCCCACGCCAGAGCGCCGAGCGACGTGGCCAGACCGAGAGTGAAGGTGCGGGACATATCTGATCCTCTCCCCTGAGTGCTGATACTGCTGACGCCTTCGCTGGTCGGGCGCCTTGACGGTCACTGCTATGCGATCATGAAATGCATTTCAAGGTTGTTTGAGTCGAACCGCGTCCAGCCGTTGCACCGCTCTCACCAACCGCCTAGGCTGCTAGCGATGGCAGGGAAAGCGGGCACGACACGCGGCCGGTCGATGACGGTCAACATGGACGATATCGCGCGGTTGGCAGAGGTGTCGAAGCCGACGGTTAGTCGCGTGCTGAACGGCAGCCCGCTGGTGAGCGAGGCAACGCGTGAGCGGGTGCTGCAGGTCGCCCGCGCGCACGGCTATGCCGTCAACCGCAACGCACAGAAGCTGCGCCAGGCGCGAACCGAGACGATCGCAGTGATGCTCGATTTCGGGTCGCACCGCCACGGCCGCATCGCCGATCCGTTCGTGTTCGAACTGCTGGCGGGCGTGTCGGAGGCGCTGTCGGTCCGCAACCAGGACCTGCTGCTGTCGCCCCCCGGGCTGAGCGACGCGCAGGCGTGCATCGACCTAATCGCCGGGCGGGCGGCGGACGGTTTCATCTTCCTGGGCCAAGGCGGACGCGAACCGATGCTGCGCGACCTCTCCCGCAGCGCGACGCCGTTTGTCGTGTGGGGCGCGGTGAACCCGGAGAACAGCTATTGCGCCGTCGGCAGCGACAATCGCCTGGGCGGACGGCTGGCGGGCGACCTGTTCGTCACGCGCGGCGCGCGGCGCTGGCTGTTCGTCGGCAATGTCGAGCATGAGGAAATCCGCCTGCGCCACGAAGGGTTGCGGCAGGCGGGCGATGCCGCCGACGCCAGCATCGACCTGCTACTGGTCGAGCATATGGCCTATTCCGCGGTCTATGCCGGGGCCGCCGCCTGGCTGACGCGCCACCCCGCCCCAGATGCCGTCTTCGCCTTTTCGGACACCGCGGCGATGGCGGTCATCGCGGCGTTCCGCGACGCTGGGCTTAGCGCCCCCGACGATTATGCGCTGGTCGGATACAACAACATTCCCCCCGCCGCCGACTTCACACCGGCGATCACGACGATTGAGCAGGAGACGCATTTGGCGGGCGCGATCCTGGTCGAAAAGCTGATGCAGCAGATCGAAGGCAGCCGCGCGAAATCGACGATGCTGCCGACCCGGCTGATAGTCCGGGATACCTGAGGATCAGCCGAACGCGCGGTCGATGTCGATGGCGTCAGTCGTCGGATAGACCTGATCGGCGCCCGGCAAGTCGGTCGCCGCGCCAATGCCGATCGCGCGCATGCGCGCCGCCTTGATCGCGACGACCCCGGCTCCGGCATCCTCGAACCCGACGCATGCCTGCGGATCGATACCCAGGAAGCGTGCGCCATCGAGAAACAGGTCGGGCGCGGGTTTCGGCGCCAGCCGCGCGGGGTCGGCGACATGCGCGAAGACGTCTGCGATCCCCAGCCGTTCGAGCACGCGCGGCGCATTGCGACTGGCGGACGCCAACGTCGCAGGCATCCCGCGGGCGCGGACCGCGTCGAGCAGCCGCCGCGCGCCCGGCAACAGGTCCTGCGGCCCCATCGTCTCGACCGCGTCGAGATAGGCGACGTTCTTTCGCGTCGCCAACCGCTCCATCTCGTCCGGCGGCAGGTTCACGCCCCCGATCGCCAGGATCGCACGGAGCGAGCCCATGCGGTCGACGCCCTTCAGCGCCTCGTTCGCGCGTTCGCCGAATGGGATGCCAAGCTCGTCGGCGATCGCCTTCCAGGCGACGAAATGGAGCCTCGCGCTGTCGGCGAGGACGCCGTCCAGGTCGAAGACCGCGAGCTGGAATGGGCCATTCACATCGCGCGCTCGATCGTTTCGCCACATGCGATCGTTAGCGCCTCGTCACTGTGACGGAAGGCGACCGGCCCGCCGCTGTCGAGCGTGTATCGCACCCGCGTGTCCGACACCGTCACCTTCAGCGCGCTGCCGTGCCAGAGGATACCGAACGCGTAGCCGCCCAAGGCGGGCATTGCGATCGGCGCGAAGCCGAGGCCGTCGAGCACCGTCATCCCGGCGAACCCATAGACGAGTGCGCTCCACGCCCCGGCCAGTGCGGCCATGTGCAGCCCGTGCCCGCTGTTCGCGAACAGGTTGGACAGGTCGGTCATCACCGACCGGCGCCAATAGGCCAGCGCGCGATCGGCATCTCCGACCGACGCCGCCAGCATCGCGAACGGTGCGGCCGACAGGGTCGAATCGTGGACGGTGACCGCTTCATAGACGTCGAGCATCCGCGTCCGCGTGTCGCGATCGAACCGCCTCGGCAGGATCGCGGCCGCCAGCACCGCATCGGCCTGTTTGGCGACGCGGTGGCGGTAGATCGTCAGCGGGTGGTAATGGATCAGCAGCGGGTATTTGTCGGGCAGCGTCGCGGCAAACGGCCAGGGTTCGAGTGCGAAGAACCGGTCGTCCTGCGCGGGGATGTTGCGCTCCGCATCGAACGGTACCGCCATCGCATCGGCCGCTCGCCGCATCGCCGCCACTTCGTCCGCGGACAGATGTGCGCCGGCGACTGTCGCGGCGAAGCGCAGATGCTCGGCCGCCATCAGGTTGGTATAGAGGTTGTTGTCGACGATCGCCGAATATTCGTCCGGCCCGGTCACCCGGTTGATGACGAAGGCGTCGCCGCGGGCCGGATCGTGCCAGCCGATCTGCAGCCAGATGCGCGCGGTCTCCGCCAGCATCTCCGCCCCGCCCTCGTCGAAGATCGCGGTATCGCCGGTCGTCGCGACATAGAGGCGCAGCGCGTGCGCGATGTCGGCGTTGATGTGATATTGCGCCGATCCCGCCGGGAAGAAGGACGAACATTCGCGTCCGCCGATCGTGCGCCACGGGTACAGCGCGCCGCGCGTCTGCCCCATCGCCCGTGCATTGGCGCGCGCGTCGTCGAGGCCTGCGATCCGCCAACGCAGCATCGCCCGCGCAATGTCGGGCGCGACCAAGGCCAGGACGGGCAGCGCATAGCTGTCGGCATCCCAGAACACATGGCCTTCATAGCCTTCGCCCGTCTGCCCCTTCGCGGCGAGCGACGTGCGCCCGTCCCGTCCGGCCGCCTGTATGAGCTGGAACAGCGCATGTCGCATCGCGCGGGTGCCGCCGACCGTGTCGGGCAGGTCGATCCCCACGACGCGCCAGATCGCGTCGAACCACGCGCATTGTGCGGTACAGGCCGTATCGAAATCGATCGCGGTCACCGCGCGCGCGGTCGCGATCAGCGTGTCGGGCGACGCATCGCGGGCCGCGGCAATGCCTGCGACGACATCGATCTGCGCGATGCCGGCCGCCCCGATATCGATCGCGCCGCCGCCGGAGACGCAGACCGCGACCTGCCATCCGCTCACGGGCAGGCGATCGACGCGGTGGTGGTCGGCGGTCAGTAGCGCCTGCCACGGCGATCGGGCGAGTGCGGGACCGACGCGGGGGTCATACGGTGCGTCGGCGTCGGGCGCTTCGGGACCGGGCGGCGGCAGGATGTGCGGCACGACCGACAGCGGCGTTCCGACCGGCCCCTCCGCGCGGATCCGGGTAAACACCGCATCGCGGTCCATCGCCACCAGTCGGTCGAGCGTGACCCGCACCGCGCCCAGCGACGCCGACAGTCGGAGGCGTCCCGCAGCCATGTCTAGCTCGGCCTCGTCCCACGCCCGCAGCGGACGGCCGTCGACCAGGATTCTCAAACGCGTCGGATCGGCGGTCGCCAACCGCGTGTCGCTCGACCGGGCATAGCCGTGCGCTGCCTCGTGATAGGGGATCGGCTGTTCTTCGTAGACGCCGTTCAAATAGAGCGTCGGCTCGTCCCGCCCGCCAGGCCCCCGCAGGCCGATGAAGCCGTTGCCAAGCGACAGCAGCGGAGGCGTCTGCTCGAACGCGAGGGCCGCCGCATCCGCCGTCAGCCGCCAGCTGTCGCCACCATAGGGCGAGGCGTCCGGGTCCGGTACCGGCAGCGGCCGTGCCTCCATCATTACCCCTCCCTCGCGCGACGTTGCTTTGAAATCCGTTTCATAATAGCTGATGCGAGAGGCGCAACCCGGCAAACGCGATGTGCCGAGCTTGGGAGGGGAGTGTCTGGTGACGCACGCACGGCTGAAGCTCGCACTGTTCCTGACCTACGCGGTGTTCGCGATCCTGCTGAACAGCGTCGGCACGGTCATACTGCAATCGATCGCGCATTTCGGCGTCGACAAGGTCGCGGCCAGCACGCTGGAGGCGTTCAAGGACCTGCCGATCGCGGTGGTCAGCTTCCTGGTCGCATCGTTCCTGCCGTGCATCGGCCTGCGCCGCGGAATGATCGCCGGGCTCGCATTGGTGTCGGTAGCCTGTCTGGCGATGCCGATGCTCGACAGCTTCGCGGCGACCCGGCTGCTGTTCCTGGCGACCGGCGTGTCGTTCGCGCTGGTCAAGGTCGCGACATACTCGTTCGTCGGCCTGCTGACCGATACCCCACACGCGCATGCCGCCCTGCTCAACGCGATCGAAGGCGTGTTCATGCTCGGCGTGCTGGCGGGCTACTGGCTGTTCGCGCTGTTCATCGACCCCGCCGACCCCGCCGGGGCGGGCTGGCTTCGCGTCTATTGGTGGCTGGCCGGCATCGCGGGTGCGGCGATCCTGCTGCTGCTGACCGTCCGCTTCGACGAGCGCGCCGCGTTCGCCGCCGATGACGCCGACGCCCGACCCGCGACACCGTCCGGCGAGTTCGTCGCCATGCTCCGGCTCGTCGCGACGCCGCTGATCCTGGTCTTCGTCGCCAGCGCCTTCCTCTACGTCCTGGTCGAACAGGGCGTCGGCACGTGGTTGCCAACGATCAACCGCGAAGTGCTCGGCCTGTCCGCGCCGATGAGTGTGCAGGCGGCGTCGATCTTCGCCGCGGGCCTGGCGGCGGGACGCCTGGGTGCGGGCGTCGTTGTCCGTCGGACGGGCTGGCAGGCGCTGCTGATCGGATGCCTCGTCGCGATGGCGATGCTGCTGGTCCTGGTCCTCCCGCTGGCGGAGGCAGAAGGGGGCCGGACCGTGACGAGCTGGGCCGATGCGCCGCCGGTCGCGTATTTGCTACCGCTGATCGGGCTGTGCATGGCGCCGATCTATCCCACACTCAATTCGGCAATCCTGTCGGCGATGCCGAAGCGAACGCAGGCGTCGGTCGTGGGGCTGATCGTCGTCTTCTCCGCGCTCGGCGGCACGACCGGGTCGTTCATCGTCGGGCGGGTCTTCGCCGCGGTCGGCGGCATCCAGGCGATCTACGCCATGCTGGTGCCGATCGCGGCGTTGCTGGTTCTCGTCGGCCTGCTGGGCCGGCTGCGCACACGCGATCAGGACACCGACAGCCGCTCCAGCCACGCCGTGTGATCGGGTAGCGATGCCGCCAGCGCCGCCGCCTCGCGCGCGGCGCGGGTCATCGCCGCTGACACTTCGGCATCGCTCGCGGCATTGGCGATCGGATGCCAGCCGCGGGGCGCGATCCCCTGCCCGTGCAGCACCTGCGTCCAGGCGACCGGGCTGAACAGTTCCTCGTCGAACCGGATCACGCGGCCGCCCGATCGATACAGGTCCAGGCGGGCGGCGAGCGTATCCGGCAGCGTCATCGACCGGCACGCCTCCCACAGCGGCCCTTCGCGCCGGGTGGCGTGGTAGTGCAGCATCACGAAATCGCGGACGCTTTCGAATTCGAACCGCATCCGGCGGTTGAACTGCGCACGCTCGGCCGCCCAGTCGCGCGTCGCCGGCATCAGCCGCAGCAATTCGGCGATGCCTTGCTGGATCAGGTGGATGCTGGTCGATTCGAGCGGTTCGACGAACCCCGCCGCCAGCCCCAGCGCGACGCAATTGCGCGACCACTGTGTCCGCCGCATGCCCGTCGTGAAGCGGATCGGCCGCGGATCGCCGATCGCCGGCGTGTCGAGCCCGGCCATCAGCGTGTCGGCCGCAGCCTCGTCGGACAGATGGGCGCTCGCATAGACCAGCCCGTTGCCGGTGCGATGCTGCAGCGGGATGCGCCACTGCCACCCGGCCACCTTCGCCGTCGATCGGGTTAGCGGGATGATCTGCGCGGCGCGTTCACTCGGCACCGCCAGCGCGCGGTCGCAAGGCAGCCAGTGCGTCCAATCCTCGTATCCGCTGGCGAGCGAACGTTCGATCAGCAACCCGACGAAGCCCGAGCAGTCGACGAACAGGTCGCCGGCGACCGTATCCCCGCCGTCCAGCCGGACCGCCGTGATGTCGCCGCCCTCGCCGTCCCGCAGGACTTCGACGATCCGCCCCTCGCGGCGCACTACGCCCTGTCCTTCGGCCCGCCGACGCAGATAGGCGGCGTAGAGTGAGGCATCGAAATGATAGGCCCAGGCCAACGGCGTCGCGCCCTGCGGTGGGGCAAACCGCCCGGCGCGAGCCGCCAGTGCCGCGGCCGAGAAGTCCCACAGGTCGAGCGCCCCGCCCGCCGCCCGCCAGCGCTGCCAATAGGGGACGAAGCCGATGAGGCCGAGCGACGGGCCGATCTCGCCGAACGCATGGACATAGCGCTCGCCCGGCACGCCCCAGTCGACGAATTCGATCCCCAATTTGTAGCTGCCGCCGGTCGCGCGCAGGAAATCGGCTTCGTCGATCCCGAGCCCGGCGTTGAACGTTCGGATGCCGGGGATCGTCGCCTCGCCGACCCCGACCGTGCCGATCGCGTCTGATTCGACGAGCGTGATCGTCATCCGTGGCCCCAGAAACCGTGCAAACGCCGCCGCCGCCATCCACCCCGCCGTTCCGCCACCGACGATGACGATCCGGCGAAGTGCATCTGCTGTGGAGTCGGGTCCGGTCGGGCGAGGTTCGGTTGTCATGGCAGGCGATTGTGTCGCAGCGCGCAGGCTGGATCAATCATTCGTAAGCGGGGAAAAACCCGACGTCTTCCATGGCTGCTCCAACGGGCCGTTGGACCTGAAGTTTATTCATGGCTAGTGAGACGAATGCGGCCTTTCTCGTGAAAGCTTCACCCCGCCTGTTCGCCTGACGGCTGCATGATATGAAATATTATATTACCCGGTTGCTTGTATCTTACGCTCAGAACTCTTTGATCACATGCAGAAGATGACGGCGGCAGCGAGGGCGACGGCAGCGCAGAAGTCCGTGGGGTAGCGATCGAAGCGGGTGGCAACGCACCGCCAGCTTCGAGACGGCCAAATGTGATGTCGATGCGGCTGCGACGCCGGTGGCTGCGATCGTCGTATCGAAGAAGTTCGTTGCGCGATCGCCAGCACGGGATGCAGGTCTTGATGCGCGTGGCTCAGAAGACGTTCCTGAAATGATCGGCATTGTTGCCCGGGTCACCGAGAAGCTTGACGTGACCCCCGTTTCTTCATCCAGGTGGAACTAGGCCGGATCGACATTTATCGTAGCCAGATCATGGCGGCGGCGAGGTGTACGAAGCCAGTAAAATGGGTGGTTCGGCGGTCATAGCGGGTGGCAAAGCGGCGGAAATGCTTGAGGCGACTGAAGCATCTCTCGATCTGGTTGCGATGCTTGTAGATGCCCGCATCGTGCGGGATGGCGATCTTTCGGTTGCGCTTGGACGGGATTACCGCCTCGGCGTGCATCGCAGCGATCTGGCTGCTTAAGTCATCGGCGTCATATGCTATGTCGGCGAGCACCGCTCCGCCGCGCTGGCCTTCGAGCAGACCGGATGCCGAAGCGATGTCGCTGGCTTGCCCGGGCGTGATTTGGAACCGCAAGGGTCGGCCGAACGTGTCGGCGAGCATATGGACCTTGGTCGTCAGTCCGCCTCGGGAACGCCCCAGCGCCTGATCCTTGCCCCCCTTTTCCGCTCGCCGCCTGCTGGTGGGCGCGAACGATGGTGCTGTCGATCATCAGATACTGATTATCCCGGTCGGCGGTCAGCGCGTCGAACACGCGCTCCCAGACGCCGGCATGGCACCAGCGGCTGAAACGCCGGTGCACCGTCTTCCACTTGCCGTAGCGCTCCGGAAGGTCGCACCAATGCGCACCGGAGCGCAGCACCCACAGGCATCCGTTCACGAACAAGCGGTTATCGGTACCCGTTCGACCGGGATCATCCACCTTGTCAGGGACCAGCGACGCAATCCGCGACCATTGCACCTCGCTCAACTCGTACCGCTTGATCCTCATCATTTGCTCCGCGTCTCGACACGGATGCCTGTGAATCAGCCTTCAGCCCATTTTGGGAATCCTGAATGTCGATCCGGCCTAGAGACTGTCCGCTTGAAGGGACGGACGGAATGAAGCGGAAGCAGTTTTCGGAAGAGCAGATCATCGGCATACTGAAGGAGGCCGAGCCGGGTGCGGTGGTGACGGAGCTGTGCCGCAAGCACGGCATGTCGAGCGCGACCTACTACGCATGGGAGGCGAAGTTCGGCGGCCTGGAGGTGTCCGACGCAAAGCGTCTGAGGTCGCTCGAAGAGGAGAATGCCCGGCTCAAGCTGCTGCTGGCGGACACGATGCTTGAGAATGCGGGATTGAAAGACCTGCTGTCAAAAAATGTATGGTCCGCCCCCGTCTGGCAAGCGCTGATCGTTCCGCTGCGCAGTCTGCGTAAATGTATCCGGCCTCCTTGCGGGACATCTCGATCCCGGGCCATGATGGGATCCGCGCACGGTCGTCCTTTCAAGCTGGTCCAGCCGATGACGGCTGCATTTTTGCTCAGGCTATGACCGTGTCACCATCGACTGCTTGCCATCACTCCTTGTGCTTGCAGACTTGCTTGTCGGCGCTCGTTTTCGGTCAGGCAGCGACCGGCAGGGGCGGCCGGTACGTCTCCCCTCGGGCGAGCACCGCCCAACTGATGCGTACGATCTTGTTGGCGAGCGCCACCACCGCGACGTTGCGGTGCACGCGGGTCTCGAGTTGATCCAGCCACGGCCCCAGCCCCTGTTCGCGCTTCATGTGCAGGCATGCGGATCGAGCGCCGTGGATGAACAGTCGCCTCAGGTTGCTGTTGCCGCGGTACGAGGCCGAGCCAGGCGGCAAGATCGCGTCCGCGCTTGAACCCGGTCCCGTCCGCGACCGCTGCAACGAGCGCAGTCGCGACCAGCGACCCGACGCCGGGGATAGCTAGGGTCAGGACTCGTTGATCCCAGCCAGAAGATGACGGTGGCAGCGAGGGCAACGGCGGAGAAGAAGGCCGTGGGGCAGCGATCGTAGCGGGTGGCGACGCGCCGCCAGTCCTTGAGGCGGCCGAACATGATCTCGATGCGGCTGCGACGCCGGTAGCGGCGCTTATCGTATCTGACCGGCTCGTTGCGCGATCTGCGACCCGGTATGCAGGGTTGGATGCCCTTGGCCTGGAGAGCGTCCCTGAACCAGTCTGCGTCATAGCCGCGGTCGCCGAGCAGCCACTGCGCTTTTGGCAGGTCGTCCAGGAGCGCTGCCGCGCCGGTGTAGTCGCTGACCTGGCCCGCGGTCATGAAGAAGCTCAACGGGCGCCCGTTCGCATCGGCGACGGCATGGAGCTTCGTGTTCATGCCGCCCTTCGTTCCGCCGATCAGGCGGCCGAGATCCCCTTTTTAACCCGCAGGCTCGATGCCGTGCGGTGCGCCTTCAGGTAGGTCGCGTCGATCATGACGGTCTTCGGCTCGGCATCGCCCGCAGCCAGCCCCTCCATCATGCGCGTAAAAACGCCGCGCTCGCCCCAGCGCTTCCACCGGTTGTACAGCGTTTTGTGGGGCCCGTAGGCACTCGGCGCATCACGCCAGCGCAGCCCGTTGCGGTTGACGAACACGATGCCGCTCAGCACCCGGCGGTCGTCCACCCTCGGCTTGCCGTGGCTCCTGGGAAAAAACGGTCGCAGCCGTTCCATCTGCTCATCCGTCAGCCAAAACAGGTCACTCATCTCGGGTTCCTTGCGGAGCCTGAATCAGATCGCGACGCTCACATCAATGGGTCCTGACCCTAGGGTCAGGACTCGTTGATCACAGCCAGAAGATGACGGTTGCTGCCAAGGCGATGGCAGAGAAGAAGGCGGTTGGGCAGCGATCGTAGCGGGTAGCGACGCGTCGCCAGTCTTTGAGGCGGCCGAACATGATCTCGATGCGGCTGCGACGGCGATAGCGGCGCTTGTCGTACCTGGCGGGCTCATTGCGCGATTTGCGGCCCGGGATGCAGGGCTGGATGCCCTTGGCCTGCAGGGCGTCCCTGAACCAGTCGGCGTCGTAGCCGCGGTCGCCAAGCAGCCACTGTGCCTTGGGCAGGTCATCCAGCAGTGCTGCCGCGCCCGTGTAGTCGCTGACCTGGCCCGCGGTCATGAAGAAGCTCAGCGGGCGTCCGTTCGCATCGGCGAGGGCATGGAGCTTGGTATTCATGCCGCCCTTCGTGCGCCCGATCAGGCGGCCGAGATCCCCTTTTTAACCCGCAGGCTCGATGCCGTGCGGTGCGCCTTCAAATAGGTAGCGTCGATCATGACCGTTGCTGGCTCCGCGCCCGCGGTCGCCAACCCCTCCATCATGCGCGTGAACACGCCTGCCGCCCCCCAGCGCTTCCACCGATTGTAGAGCGTCTTGGGCGGACCGTAAGCGCTCGGCGCATCACGCCAGCGCAGCCCATTCTTGTTGACGAACACGATGCCGCTCAGCACCCGCCGGTCGTCCACCCGAGGCTAGCCATGGCTCTTGGGAAAGAACGGACGCAGCCGCTCCATTTGCTCGTCCGTCAGCCAAAGCAGGTCGCTCATTGCAGTCTCCTCACGGAGTCTGAATCAGATCGCGGCACTCACATCAATGGGTCCTGACCCTAGCTCGACACCGGCGCGTAGCGCGGCGATTTCATCGGATCGCCGCTCAGCACGTTCACCCATCTTCCAGGTGCCTTGACCCATTGAAGGAACCACTTCCCCGCCGAGCAATGTCACGTGTTTCATGTGCTTTCGTCCAATGAGATGAGTTCGACTGTTCGGTCGCGGGAGGCGGATTGGCAGATGACCACCATGTAACGATCATATCGCGGCCGGCCATCGATCGAGTGCCATTTTGGCGATGGAGAGCAGTTCGTTGATCGTAGCGCCGTCGCGCGCCTGAACGGACATGCCTTCCATGACCGTATTGATGAATTTGCCTAGCACGGCCGGATCGGTGTTGGCCGCAAGCTCGCCCTGCGCGGCGCCGCGTTGCAGACGCTCGATCAGGAGGGCCTCCGCCGCGATACGCTTGTCGCGCAGCAGGCATTCGATGGCGGCGGACGCCGGCGAAACGGCTGCCGCTGCCGAATACATGAAGCAGCCGGCCGGCGTTCCAGGTTCCGAGAATGATGACGCCGCTCGTTCCAGCAGGCCTTTGACGGCCTCGTAGGTGGACAACGCCGGATCGTTGATGGGTGCATAGAGGTGGACGCTGAATGTCGCGGCGTAGCGCTCGATCACCGCCGCAAACAGCCCCGCCTTGTTGTCAAACGCTGCATAGAGACTGGCAGCGGCGACGCCAGTCTCCGCCACCAGATCGGCCATCGATGTCGCCTCGTAGCCGCGCTGCCAGAACAGCCGCACCGCCTTGTCGAGCGCAGCGTCAGTGTCGAACACACGAGGGCGGCCTGCGCGGCGACGGGCTTTCGTCTCTGTCATCTCTGGTGCACGATATGGAACGATCGATAAATAATATCTTGAAACGGGTGGTCTTCTCCCTTACAGAACGATCATTCAATAATCAAGGAATCTCCAATGAGCCGCATCGTCCGTATCCACGAATATGGCGACGCCAGCGTCCTCAGGATTGAAGATGTGGCCGTCCCCGCGCCCGCGGCCGACGAAGTGCAGATCGCGGTGAAGGCGATAGGCATAAACCGCGCCGAGGTGATGTTCCGCAACCATGCCTACCTTCAGGAAGCCGAGTTCCCGAGCCGCCTTGGCTATGAGGCTGCCGGCACTGTCGTTACGGTCGGCGCGGACGTGACCGGGTTTGCGGAAGGCGAAGCCGTCAGCGTCATCCCCCCGCTCGATATCGCGCGCTGGGGCACGTATGGCGAGGTCGCCAACGTGCCCGCCCGCCTCGTCGTCAAGCATCCGGCGGCGCTGTCGTTTGAGGAAGCGGCGGCCGTGTGGATGCAGTATGTCACCGCCTGGGGTGCGCTGGTGGAGCAGGCGAAACTCGGGGAGGGCGATTTCGTCATCGTCACTGCTGCCTCCAGCAGCGTCGGCCTTGCTGCCTCCCAGATTGCGCGGATGGTCGGCGCGACGGTAATCGCGACGACGCGTACCGGCGCCAAGCGCCAGGCCCTGATCGATGCCGGTGCACATCATGTCGTCGCGACCGGGGAAGAGGATCTGGTAGCGAGGGTGATGGAGATAACCGATGGTCAGGGTGCGCGCGTGGTGCTCGATCCGGTCGGAGGCCCGTCGTTCGAGCCGCTGACCGAGAGCATGGCACGCGGCGGCATCCTGCTCGAATATGGCGCGCTCAGCGGCGAACCGACGCCGTTCCCGTTGTTCTCCGTGCTGGGCAAGAGCCTCACGCTCAAGGGGTATCTCTACAGCGAGATTGTCTCGGACGATGCCGCCCTCGATCGCGCCAAGGCGTTCATCGTGGCGGGTCTGGAATCGGGCGCGCTCAAGCCGCGGATCGCGCGCACTTTCCCGCTCGACGCCATCCAGGACGCTCACCGCTTCCTCGAATCGAACGACCAGATCGGCAAGGTCGTCGTTACGGTCTGACCGGCATACCGGGGGAGTGAGCGAACGCTCCCCCACGAATTTGCGCTGACGCGACGGCCTCGCACCAGCAATCGGTTTAACTCAACGAAGGTATCCCAACATGAAATCTCGCGCCGCTGTAGCCTTCGAGGCGGGCAAGCCACTCGAGATCGTCGAGATCGATGTCGCCCCACCCCGGAAAGGCGAAGTCCTCATACGGGTGACGCACACCGGTGTGTGCCACACCGACGCGTACACGCTGGCGGGGAGTGATCCGGAGGGTGTTTTCCCGGTGGTTCTGGGCCACGAGGGCGCTGGCATCGTTGTCGAGGTCGGTGAAGGCGTCACCAGCGTCGGACCGGGCGATCACGTGATCCCGCTCTACACCGCCGAATGCGGCAAGTGCGACTTCTGCCTGTCGGGCAAGACCAACCTGTGCGTCGCTGTCCGCGAAACGCAGGGCAAGGGCTTGATGCCCGATGGGACCACCCGCTTTTCGTACAATGGTCAGCCCCTCTATCATTACATGGGCTGTTCAACCTTCAGTGAATATACTGTCGTCGCCGAAGTCTCGCTCGCCAAGATCAATCCCGAGGCAAACCCCGAACATGTCTGCCTGCTCGGCTGCGGCGTCACGACCGGCATCGGCGCAGTCCACAATACCGCCAAGGTCCAGCCCGGAGACTCGGTCGCCGTGTTCGGCCTCGGCGGCATCGGCCTCGCGGCGATTCAGGGTGCGCGCCAGGCGAAGGCGGGTCGCATCATCGCCATCGACACCAATCCATCCAAGTTCGAGCTGGCACGCCAGTTCGGTGCGACCGAGTGCATCAACCCCAAGGACCATGACAAGCCTATCCAGCAAGTGCTGATCGAGATGACGGGCTGGGGCATCGATCATACCTTCGAGTGCATCGGCAACGTCCACGTCATGCGCGCCGCGCTTGAATCAGCGCACCGTGGCTGGGGTCAGTCGATCGTGATTGGCGTTGCCGGCGCGGGCGAGGAAATCTCTACCCGCCCATTCCAGCTCGTCACGGGCCGCGTATGGAAGGGGTCCGCTTTCGGTGGCGTCAAGGGACGGACACAGCTCCCCGGCATGGTCGAGGATGCGATGAGAGGCGATATCGATCTGGCCCCATTCGTAACCCACACGATGGGTCTGGAGGAGATCAACGAGGCCTTCGAACTGATGCACGAAGGCAAGTCGATCCGCACGGTCATCCACTATTGACCCGCCGATCCGAAGCGGCGCGGGTTCGGATCGACAAGCCAGCCTTCATCATGGCCCGGCCCCGACCATGATTAAGCGCGCCCTGCGAACAGGGTTATGCGCGGCGATGCGGTAACAACCGTTGGATGTATTGCGTCGAAAATGCATTCATCTGTTACCCCGACCGTAATGAACACGGGCCGCACGGGCGGATATGGCAGGAAGACTGAATTGAAGAGCAAGGATATTCACGCGACGACGCCGGCCACCGATCATGGGCATACGGGGCCGCCCGCTTGCGTGCAGGTTCGCGGCGCGCGCCAGAATAACCTCAAGAATGTTGACGTCGATGTACCGCGCGACGCCTTCGTAGTGTTCACCGGCATATCGGGCTCGGGCAAGTCATCGCTCGCGTTCGGCACCCTTTATGCCGAAGCCCAGCGGCGTTATCTGGAATCGGTTGCGCCCTATGCCCGTCGCCTGATCGACCAGGCCGGCGTGCCGGAGGTCGATGCGATCGACGGTTTGCCGCCTGCGGTCGCGTTACAGCAGCAGCGCGGCTCGGCCAATGCGCGATCCTCGGTCGGCAGCGTGGCGACTCTCTCCAGCCTGGTGCGGATGCTCTATTCGCGCGTCGGCGAATATCCGCGCCGTCAGCCCATGCTCTATGCGGAGGATTTCTCGCCCAACACGGTCGCCGGCGCCTGCCCGACCTGTCACGGCATCGGGCGCGTCTATGACGCGACCGAAGAAACGATGGTGCCCGATGACACGCTGACGATCCGGGAACGCGCAGTCGCCGCTTGGCCGGCGGCATGGCATGGCCAGAATCTGCGCGATATCCTCGTGTCGCTCGGCTATGACGTCGACACGCCGTGGCGCGATCTGCCGAAGAAGGATCGCGACTGGATTCTCTTTACCGACGAGGCGCCGACGGTGCCGGTCTATGCGGGCCTGACGCCCGAACAGACCCGGACGGCGCTCAAGCGCGGCATGGAGCCGAGCTACCAGGGCACCTTCACCGGCGCGCGTCGCTATGTGCTGGAAACCTTCGCCAACACTAAAAGCGCGCTGATGAAGAAGCGCGTCTCGCAATATATCATCGGCCGGGATTGCCCGACCTGCGACGGCAAGCGCCTGAAGCGCGAAGCCCTGTCGGTCAAATTCGCCGGCCTCGACATTGCCGAGTTCGGTGACCTGACGGTGCTCAAGCTGAAGGACTTGCTGATGCCCGTCGCGCAGGGCGGGTATGGGGCGGTCTCCGCCCCATCAAAGGGCCATGTTCTGGACAAAGCGGCCCGCGATGCAGCGGTCGAACAACGGGTTGCGGCGGGCGGCTCTGCGCACAAGAGCGCGCCCGACGTACGCCGCACCCCCAATCTCTCCGACGAAAAGCGGATCGCCGCCCAACGCCTTGCCTGCGAATTGATCGAGCGGCTGGAGCCGCTGATCGATCTTGGCCTTGGCTACATTTCGCTCGACCGCAGCACGCCGACGCTCTCCTCCGGAGAACTGCAGCGCTTGCGGCTTGCCACGCAATTGTCGTCACAGCTTTTCGGCGTGGTCTATGTGCTTGACGAGCCTTCGGCAGGGTTGCACCCGGCAGATGGCGAAGCTTTGCTCACCATCCTCGAGCGTCTCAAGGCGGCGGGCAACTCCCTGTTCGTCGTCGAACATGATCTCGACGTGATCCGCCGCGCGGAATGGCTCGTCGATGTCGGACCAGGAGCCGGGGAAAAGGGCGGTGAAGTCCTCTACAGCGGGCCGATCGAGGGGCTTGCCGACGTCGAGACTTCGATCACCCGCCGCTACCTGTTCGCAGAACCGCTCCGCAGTGAGCGCACACCGCGCGATCCCAAGGGATGGCTACGTCTGGAAGGGATCAGCCGGAACAATCTCCATGGTCTCGACGTCGAGTTTCCCATCGGCTGCTTCACCGCTGTCACCGGCGTTTCGGGATCGGGCAAGTCCAGTCTTGTCAGTCAGGCGCTGCCCGAGCTCGTCACGGAACACCTCGGCGGGTCCCCCGTGGCCGAGGAGGAGGATATCGATCCGCTGCTCGATGTTGCGCAGAACGACACTGAAGGACGCATTGTCGCAGGCATGGAGCATGTTCACAGGCTGGTGCGGGTCGATCAGAAACCGATCGGCCGCACGCCGCGCTCGAACCTGTCCACCTACAGCGGCATGTTCGACCATGTGCGACGGATCTTCGCTGATACGCCGCTCGCCCGCCGGCGGCACTACAACCCGGGAAGGTTCTCGTTCAACGTCGCGCAAGGCCGCTGCCCTGTGTGCGAGGGCGAGGGGTACGTCATGGTGGAGCTGCTGTTCCTGCCGAGCGTTTTTGCCCCGTGCTCGACCTGTCATGGCTCTCGCTACAACCCGCAAACGCTCGAAGTCGAATGGAACGGGCGCAATATCGCCCAGGTGCTCGAACTGACGGTCGACGATGCGTGCGATTTCTTCGCTGGCGAGGCATCTGTGATGCGCTCCCTCGACATATTGCGGGAGATCGGTCTTGGCTATCTGAGGCTCGGTCAACCGGCGACCGAGCTGTCTGGCGGGGAGGCGCAGCGCATCAAGCTGGCGACTGAACTGCAACGCGCTCAACGCGGCAACACGATCTACATCCTCGACGAGCCAACTTCGGGGCTTCACCCCTCCGATGGCGACCGGCTGATGCGACACCTGCAGGGCCTCGTGGACGCCGGCAATACCGTCGTAGTCGTCGAACATGACATGCGCGCCATCATACAGGCGGACTGGGTCATCGACCTGGGACCGGGGGCCGGGGAAGATGGGGGTCGTATCGTTGCCAGCGGCGTCCCCGGCGTCGTTGCGGAAGCGGAAGGCAGTCTCACCGCCCGCTATCTCAAGGCAGCGCTGTAGGTCGTAAATCTGGCCGAACGCACGTTCGACCAGGCGCATCTCGACCACACGTTGGATTGGGTCGAATCTGGAAGCGGGAGCCGGCGATGTGTCACCGCGGCTGACGCGGCTTAGGGTTTGAGTGCCCGTCAGGTGCGCGGTGTTCGTGTGATACGCGGCGTGGCGGACGGCCAATCGCTGGCCATCCGCCACGCTTGCTTTGTGCGGACCTTCTCCACGGAGAGGGCCCTCACATGGTTTCGTCGAAATGCCCCGCCTTAATTCCCTGCTGCGGGCGCTGCGCCGACACCTTCTGCGATTTCCTCAACGAGTTTGGCACAGAAGGCGGGCAAATCATTGGGATCGCGGCTGGTAACAAGACCGTTGTCGACCACGACTTCCTCATTGGTCCATGCGCCGCCGGCGTTCTCGATATCGACCTTCAGCGTCGGGTACGACGTCAAGGTGCGACCCTCAAGCACGCCCGCCTCGATCAATGTCCAGGGTGCATGGCATATAGCCGCAACAGGTTTTTTCTGATCGAAGAAAGCCCGGATGAAACCAATTGCCTCGACGCTGCCGCGCAGCTTGTCGGCACCGACAGTCCCTCCGGGCACAACAAGTCCGTCGAAATCGTCGGCTTTCACCTCGGAAAACGTCTTGTCGATAGTAAAGCTGGCGCCTTCGTCAAGATCGCTATTGACTGTGCGAGCCTTGCCCGGTTCAAAACTGACCACGGTCACTTTGCCACCAGCGTCCTCGACAGCTTGCTTGGGCTTCGAGAATTCTGGTTCTTCCGTCCCGCGGGGTGAGATCAGGATGGCAACCGATTTGCCTTCCAAAGTCATAATTTACTTCCTATTCCGTCGAAGACTAAGGTCAGGTGCCCGGCTTGAGCACGACCTTCGTCCAGCCAGCATCGCGCTCGTCGAAATGCTTGTAGGCGTCTGGTGCCTGATCAAGCGGCAGTCGGTGCGAGATGATTTGGGCAGGATTGGCCCGGCCTTGTTCGATAAGCTTCATCAGTCGCCGGTTGTAGTGCTTTACATTGCACTGGCCGGTGCCGATCTTCTGGCCCTTGAACCAGAAGTTACCGAAGTCGAACGCCATCTTGCCTTCCTTCTGGAGATCATCGGGCGCGTTCGGGTCTTCCGGAATGAACACGCCGACGACACCGATGCCGCCGGTGGCCTTCGTGCTTTTGACGAGGCAGTTCATCGTGTAATTGCTGCGCTCCTTGCCGTGGCGATCGCAACACTGATACCCGACCGCCTCGACCCCCCGGTCGGTCCCGAGGCCGCCGGTCGCGTCAAGGATCTGCTGGGCGGGATCGCCCTTGCGCATGTCGATCGGAATAGCGCCCATCGCCTCGGCCAGTTTCAGGCGGTCATCGTGAGAATCGACCACGAAGATCTGAGAGGCACCACGAATTTCGGCTGAATGCGCGGCCATCAAACCGACCGGACCAGCGCCGTAGATCGCGATGCTTTCTCCAGGCACGAAACCTGACAGTTCGACGCCATGCCAACCCGTCGGGAAAATGTCGGAGAGCATGACATAGTCATCCTCCTTCTCCTCAGCGTCCTCAGGCAGCTTCAAACAATTGAAGTCCGCATAAGGAACGCGCATCAACTCGGCCTGACCACCTTGCCACGGACCCATCTCGGCAAAGCCATACGCTGCGCCGGCGGTTCCAGGATTGGTCGTGAGGCAAAAACCCGTCAGACCGCGTTCGCAATTCTCGCAGAAACCGCAACCGACGTTGAACGGCAAGCACACGCGATCGCCCTTCTTGATACGATCTACGGCAGAGCCGACTTCGACGACTTCGCCAAGGTTTTCGTGACCGAAGACCCTGCCCTTCTCGAAGCTGGTACGCCCCTCATACATGTGAAGGTCCGACCCGCAGATATTGGTCGTGGTCAGCCGGATGATAACATCGGTCTGCTTTTCGATCTTGGGATCATCGATGGTATTGACGGAAACATCTTTGGGCCCGTTGTACACGACAGCTTTCACGGATCTTTTCCTTTCGCAATTCTTCGCAACGCGTCATCAAATCGAGAGCTTGCTGATGATCCGGGCCATCGCAACGGCGGAGGACATCGCACCCTTCCAAATGATCTCAGTTTTTGAACCTTCTGCTATCTGAGAGGCTCCTTCCCGGAGGGGCATCTTGGGATCGTTTCACGGCGCTTTTCTGAATGACTGGGCCAGAACGGCCGAAAAACGCTCTAAACGGAGGCGACCCGCGCCGCGCGGGAGGCGCGCCCGCCGCCATCGACTAAGCGGGTACCGCCGCGCCCGGCACCGCGCTCCAAGGCTCAGCCGAGCGCGAACGCCTGCCCCGCCGCTTCGGCCACGCCATGGTCCTGCTTGCCGGTGCCGCCCGACACGCCCACCGCGCCGATCACCGTCTCGCCCTCCTTGATCGGCACGCCCCCGGCGAAGATCATCACCTTGCCGTCGTTGGAGGCATGGATGCCGTAGAAGTCGGCGCCCGGCTGAGCGAGCTTCGCCAGCGCCTTGGTCTCGACGTCGAACGCGCGCGCCGTCCACGCCTTGGTGATCGCGATGTCGACGCTGCCGCGCCACGCATCGTCCATCCGCGCGAACGCTAGGAGGCAGCCGCCCGCGTCCACCACCGCGATGTTCGACGGGCTGCCGATCCGCTCGGCCTCCGCGATCCCCGCATCGATGATCGTCCGCGCGTCGTTCAGGTCGAGTGTCTGGATGGTGTGCATGGCGTGTCTCCGTGGCCAGTTCGGGGAAAACCGCTCAACACCGCCGCGCCCGCCCCCCCCCACGCGGGCGATGAGAGCGAAGCGCTAGGCTGCTGACCGCTCCGCTATTTCGCGGCCAGCAGGGTGAACTTGTGAATCTGCGGCGGTTCAGAGAACAGTTCTTCTGCCTTGTCCATCAGTGCGGCGGCAACCTTGCCGTCGAGATGGGCCTGCCGATCCTCCTCTGTGTCGAACGTATCGAAGATCGCGTACGCACCGGGACCTTCCTCGATCGCATACCAGGTCAGAGTGCCCGGCTCAGCTTGAACGAGCGGCAATGCCGAGGTCAGGAAATCGGCGACATCGCGCTCCTTTCCGGGCTTGGCCTTCAGTGGTACATACAGGGCAAGCTTGGGCATAAATGACTCCTCAAGTGAAACGGACAAATACCATTCGGCAAAGTAACGGACGAGCCGGCCGGTACGTTCCCCATGAGGCGGAGCACACGCGGCCCCGCCTCCTCGTCGAGATCAGAACTCCTGTGCGGTCGGCCGGATGACGATCGCGTTGATGTCGACGTCATCAGGTTGTTCGACAGCGAACGCGATAGCACGCGCCACCGATGCCGCCGGGATGGCCTGCTTGTAGAAGTCCAGCACCGTCTCAGCAGCCGTACCCGACGTCGTGAACTTCAGGTCGCTCTCGACGGCTCCGGGCTCGATCGACGTGACGCGGACCTTCTCGCCCACCTCTTGGCGAAGACCTTCGCTGATCGCGCTGACGGCGAACTTGGTGCCGGAATAGACCGTGCCGCCCGGGGCGAAGACCTTGATGCCGGCGACCGAACTCAGGTTGATGATGTGGCCGCTGCCCTGCTCCAGGAAGCCGGGAAGAGCCGCGGCGATGCCGTAGAGCGTGCCCTTCAAATTGACGTCGATCATCTGGTCCCACTCGTCGGTGTTGACCTCGGCCATCGGACGGATCGGCATCAGACCGGCGTTGTTGATCAGTACGTCGAGACGGCCGAAGTCGGCGACGATCGCGGCGACGACGGACTGGACCGCCGACTTGTCAGTGACGTCAAGCGCATAGGCGCGTGCCGTTCCGCCGTTCTCGGCGATCTGCGCGACGACCTCGTCGAGCTTGTCCTTGCGCCGTGCGGCGATGGCCACCTTGGCGCCGCGTTCAGCGAGAAGCCGCGCGGTTTCCGCGCCGATACCGGTGCTGCCGCCGGTGATGAGAACAACCTTGCCTTCGATGCCTTTGGTCATGACTGTGTGTCCTTGATTTCAGATGTTGATTTTCCGCTGGATCGCGGCCCCGCGCCAGCGGTAGCCGCCGCGTGGATAAACGAGGCCAATAAGGCCCAGGCGAAGCGCAGGTGCCAACAGGCCGATCATCCGCAGCTCCTCTACGTAGAACGGTTGTGCCAGCAGCGCCGACCCCACCCATTCTTTAAGCTTGCCCATGGCAGCACCCTCAGGTCGCGGAGACGGGGTTGAGGACGAACGCGCCGCGCTCGGCCAGATCGCCGATCTCAGAGAGGTAGTTCTGGAAGTGGGGCGTCGCGCGGTGGGCGGCAACTGCATCCGCGTCCGCGTACAGCTCGTCGAGGACGAAGCGGTTCGGATCGCTCTGGTCCTGCCAGAGATCGTAGCGCAAATTGCCCGGCTCCGCACGGCTCGGCTTTAACATGGCGTCGAGCAGAGCGTGCAGGCGGTCGACGGTATCCGCACGGGCGGTGAGCACGGCGACGATCTTCACGTTGGCTGTCATGGCACCGTTCCTCGTCATGGTTATATGCGAAGCGGGGCGCATCCTGAGCGCCCCGCCCGTCATCCTGGTACTCACGCCGCGGCGCGATCGAGGGCTTCGATCAAAGCGTCGGCCATGGCCTGGTCCGACGCCGGATTCTGACCCGTGATCAGCTCCCGGTCCACGACGACATTCGAAGCGAAGTTCTTGTCAGTGACCGAGACGTCGCCACCGGCCGAGAGCAGCGCCTTTTCCATGTCGAAGAAGAGCTCGCCCTTCAGCACTTGCTCCTCGGCGATCTTCTCCTCGCTCGCCGAGAAGACGGTCATGCGGTAGCCCGAGTAGATCCAGTCTCGCGCCAGGTCGGCCGCCCCGGCGTCATCGCCTTCCTCCAGCGCCTTGCGGAAGGCCGGAGCATCGTCGAGCGTAGCGACAACGGCTACCGGTCCGTGGCAGAGGAGCGCGGTCGGCTTGGCCGCCGTGTGGAAGTGACGGAGGATCGTGCCCGCGTCGTGGTCCTGCATCAGGTCGACGACGGGAGCGTGGCCGCCCGGCACGAACACTCCGACGAAGCCGTCCAGGCCGCCCTCGACGACAGAGCGCAAGCTGCGGACGTCGTTCATCGCCGGGTGGCTGGCAAAAAAGTCCTTGGCGCGCTGGAATGCCGTCTCATCGCCGCCAAAATGATCAACCGAAACGGAGACGGCGTCGATGTGTGGCTTGGCCCCATTGGGCGTGGCGAGAACAATATCATAGCCGGCGTCGAGCAGAGCCAGCGCGGGGACCGCCGTCTCGTTGAGATACTGACCGATCGTCGCGGTACCACCGCCACGCAGACCGATCTGCGTCGCGTTCGATCCAAGAACGAGAACCTGTCCCTTGCTCATCTGAACCTCCATGTTCGCGGCGTCCGTCGCCGATGGATGAGAAATGGGCCTTGTTGACATATTCTAGAAGTTTATCTTCTTGATTTCAGATATAAGTATGACAGTATAACTGCGTGCGCTATGATCTGAACCTGCTGCCGATCTTTGTCGCGTTGATGGAGGAGCGCAGCGTCACGCGGGCCGCCGAGCGCATGGGCATGACACAGCCCGCCCTGTCTAACGCCCTATCGCGTCTACGACTAATGCTTCAGGACCAGCTGTTCGTCCGCGAGCGCTACGGCATCCAGCCGACCCCAATCGCGCTAGAACTCGCGCCGCTGATCGCCGAAGCGCTCGCACAGCTCGACGACGCGGTCCTCGGTCAGCAGGCCTTCGACCCCGCACAGGCCGAACGCCTCTTCACCATCGCGCCGAACGGCTATGTCGAATTCGTCCTCGTCCCCGCGGTCGTGGCGCGACTGCAGAAAGTCGCACCCGGCATTAAGCTCCGCCTGACCCCCTACGGCAACGATCTCGTTGAGACGGGCGTCGTGTCGGGCACGACGGCGCTCGTGCTGGGCCGCATCGTTGACCCGCCCGACAACCTCGTCGTCCAGCACCTGATGGACGAGGGGCTCGCCTGCGCCGTCCGCGCCGACCATCCGGACGTCGGCGATGCCATGACCCGCGAGCAGTTCGAGACGATGAAGCACGTCAACATCGTGCCGCCCGGACGGATGCGCGCCGGGCTCTTCCAGGCGCTGGCGCAGCAGCAGCTAAAGCGCGACGTCGCGATCTCCGTGACCAACTTCTTCGCGGTCGCGGAGATGGTGGCGGTGACCGACTATTGCGCCACCTTGCCCTCGCTCATCTGCAGGCGGCTGATGCACGACCCCCGGCTGAAGATCCTGCCGGCCCCGGTCGACCTCGGCAGCTTCCCCGTCGAGATGGCCTGGCACGTCCGCTACCGGCACGATCCCGCACACCGCTGGCTGCGGACGCTGATCGGCGAGGTCATCACCGATCTCAAGGGAAAGACGGCAGCGGCAGCCACGCCGTCGCCAGCCTGAGGGACGCTGTCGGACCGGCAACGGCGGTTGTGCATATCCCCCGACTCACCAAGTATCGCTATATAGCCTCTGAAACGACAGGACTTATCATGCGCGCAGTAGCTTATCAGCAGCACGGCACGATCGATCGTGCGGAATCGCTCGTCGACATCGAGCTTCCCGATCCCGTAGTCACTGGGCGCGATCTCCTCGTCGAGGTGAAGGCCGTCTCGGTAAACCCGGTTGATACGAAGGTCCGCAGCGGCTCGGGTCCGATCCGCGGCGACTGGCGTGTGCTGGGTTGGGATGCCGCTGGTGTCGTTCGTTCCGTCGGCCCGGACGTGAACGACTTCAAAGCCGGGGACGAGGTGTTCTACGCGGGCAGCATCGGCCGCGATGGGACTAACGCCGAGTTGCACCTGGTCGATGAGCGCATTGTCGGGAAGAAGCCGGCCAGCCTCGATTGGGCAGAGGCAGCGGCGTTGCCGCTGACGGCGATCACCGCGTGGGAGGCCCTCTTCGAGCGATTGTCCGTGCGTACTCCTGTAGCCGGTGCAGCACATGCGCTGTTGATTGTCGGGGGTGCTGGCGGGGTAGGCTCGATGGCAATTCAGCTTGCTCGCCAAGTACCCGAGCTGATCGTCATTGCGACGGCCTCGCGCCCTGAAACGCAGGCCTGGGTGGGTGAGCTCGGTGCGCACCATGTCATCGATCATCGCCAGCCGCTGGCTCGGCAAGTGGCGAATTTGGGCATCGGCGCGCCGGCTTTCGTCTTCTCGACCACGCACACCGACGAGCATATCGAGCAGATCGCCGAGCTGATCGCCCCGCAGGGACGTTTTGCGCTCATCGACGACCCCAAGACGCTCGATGTCGTACCGTTCAAACGCAAGTCGGTGTCGACCCACTGGGAGTTTATGTTCACCCGGTCCATGTTCGAGACCGCTGATATGGAAACGCAGGGTCAGATCCTGTCGGCCATCGCCAGCCTCGTGGACGCCGGCGAGGTGCGCACCACCCTCACCGAACGGTTCTCCCCCATCAACGCCGCGAACCTCAAGCGTGCGCACCAGGCGCTTGAGAGCACTTCCGCACGCGGCAAGATCGTCATCGAGGGTTGGCAGTGATGCGGTTCACGCTCACCCGCAACGTCCGCCGTGCCCGCAGCCCCCGCTGCACCAACTGAAAGGGACCAAGCCTCGGCGTTATCGATGCCAGCCATGTGCGGTTGTGGGCGTCGCTTTCGCTGGGTCACTGATATCTACAATCATAAAAGACCGTGATGTTTTGAGATAGCAGACGCGGTGCTCGGGTGAAAACTCGGGACGTCTGCTAGCTCGGCCTCTCACCAATCGGTGCCAAGAGCGGGGAGTGCTTCGGCTAAGAAGTCAATCCACGCCCGCGTCTTGGCGGCGGGGCGCCGCGTCGGGTGTGTGATGGCATATGCCGCTCCCAGCATCATAGGCGGCTCGTCCAGCTCAAGCTCGCTCAATTGGCCGGCGCGAAGCGCCTCTGCCGCAATAAAGCGTGGCCCATAGACCAGCCCTTGGCCCGCGATGGCAGCGCGAACCAAGGCCTCGCCATTGTCGGAACACATCGATCCTGAGATCGGCACCTTGATCGTCCCGTCTTTGCCGAACGCCCACGATGTCGTTCCTGCAAGCGACGCGTTGGTGTGGCCCAGACAATCGTGATCGCCGAGATCGGCCAGGCGGGTTGGCGTTCCCCGCCTCGCCAAATAAGAGGGGGCGGCACACAACACGACGCGCATCGCCACGAGCTTGCGGGCAACAAGCGCACTGTTGGCGAGGCGCCCGATCCGTACGGCGACATCCCAACGTTCTTCCAGCAGGTCGACGTAACGATCGTTGAAGCTCAGTTCGATCGTCACCTCGGGATGACGTGCGGAGAAAGCAGGGATGAGTGAGGCAAGGTGCAGAACGCCGAAGGTGGCGGGCGCACTGACGCGCAGCAGCCCCTGCGCGGTGATCGACCGCGACGATGCCTCCGCCTCGGCTTCGCCGATCTCCATCAGAATACGTTCGGCTTTCTCGAAATAGTCAGCGCCCGCCTCGGTGAGCGAAAGTCGACGGGTCGACCGCTGCACCAGCGTGGTGCCAAGCCGCGCTTCAAGAGCATCTAGGTGCTTGGCCGCCATCGCAGGCGACATGTGCAGATCGCGTGCGGCAGCAGAGATGCCACCGAGCCTGATCGCCCGCACGAACACGTCCATACCCGTCAACCGATCCGCCATGATTTCCTACCCGTGGTTGAAGCTGATCCTTCTACGCGAGCGATTATCATTGCGCGATATCGGGCACATATTTCGGTCGACAGATCGAACGATGATCCAGGCCGCCTCCGTGGCGCCTGCACCGGAGTGTATGACCATGAGCGTCCAGCCCACCTACTTCATCCCGCATGGCGGCGGCCCCTGCTTCTTCATGGAGGATCCGCGCGGTGTGTGGACCGGTATGGAAGCGTTCCTGCGCAACCTGCCGAACACGCTCGCCGAGAAGCCCAAGGCTATCCTCGTCGTCTCGGGACATTGGGAGACGGACGGCTTTGCCTTCACCGGCGCCGAGCGGCCTGAGCTGATCTACGACTATTACAACTTCCCGCCCCATACCTATCAGCTGCGCTACGACGTACCAGGCTCGCCCGCGCTCGCCGCCCGTGCCGCGGCGCTGCTCAAGGATGCGGGCATCCCCTCGTCTGTCGACGCGACACGGGGCCTGGATCACGGGGTGTTCGTGCCCCTCAAGGTGGCCTTTCCGGATGCCGACATTCCGCTGATCGAGATGTCCGTCGAGCGCGGGCTGGACCCGGCCCTCCATGTCGCTGCGGGCCGCGCCCTCGCGCCGCTGCGTGAGGAAGGTGTGCTGATCCTGGGTTCGGGCATGAGCTTCCACAACATGCGCGCCTATGGCGACCCGCGCTCGACGCCCGGCTCGCAGGCGTTCGACCAGTGGCTGGCCGAGAGCATGGAACTGGATGGTGCGCAGCGAGCCGAGCGTCTGGCGCATTGGGCCGATGCGCCATCGGCGCGGTTCGCCCATCCGCCCGCCAAGGAGGAGCATCTGCTGCCCCTGATGGTCGCGGCCGGCGCGGCCGAAGGCGAAGGCGCCCGGGTCTATGCCGAGGAAGTGCTGTCGACCGCCATCTCGGGTTTCCGTTTCAACTGATCTCACCGCGTCACTGAAGGAGAATTGTCATGACCATCGGCGTCACCGGCGCGACTGGCCAGCTTGGCCGCCTCGTCATCGAAAGCTTGAAGCGCAAGTCGACCGGCGAGCCGATCGTGGCGCTGGTGCGCTCGCCCGAAAAGGCCAGCGACCTGGGTGTCGAGGCACGCGCGTTCGATTACGCGCAGCCTGAGACACTCACTCCGGCACTGGCCGGGATCGACACGTTGCTTTTGATCTCGTCGAGCGAGGTCGGGCAGCGCGAGGCACAGCACCGCAACGTCATCGAGGCCGCCAAGACGGCGGGCATCAAGCGTATCGTCTACACCAGCCTGCTGCACGCCGACCGGTCGCCGATCAGCCTGGGCGAGGAGCACCGTGCGACCGAAGCGCTGCTGGCGTCCTCCGGTATTCCGACGACCCTCCTGCGCAATGGCTGGTACACCGAGAACTACACCGGCTCGATTCCCGCAGCCCTGGAGAATGGCGCGCTTGTCGGCAGCGCTGGCGAGGGACGTCTGTCGCTCGCGACCCGCGCCGATTATGCCCAAGCCGCAGCCATCGTGCTGACCAGCGATGGCCATGAGGGCAAGACCTATGAGCTGGCCGGTGACGACGCGGTGACGCTCGCCGACCTTGCCGCCGAGATCTCGCGCCAGACGGGTCGCGACATCCCGTACCGTGATCTGCCGCAGGCAGATTACGCCGCGATCCTGAAGCAGGTCGGCCTGCCCGACGGCTTCGCCGAAGGGCTTGCCGCGTGGGACGTCGATGCCTCGAAGGGCGCGTTGTTCGATGACGGCCATCAGCTCTCGAAGCTGATCGGGCGCCCGACGACATCGCTGGCCGATGCGGTGCAGGCGCAACTCGCCGCGCGGGGCTGACGTTACGCAATCCCGAGCCCGCCATACACCTTCTTCCAGCGATAGAACGTCTGCTCCGGCAAGCCCATCCAGCGGATGACCTCTGCCACAGGCGTGCCCGTCTCCGCCTGCTTCACCGCAAACGCGATCTGCTCTTCCGTGTACTTCGACTTCTTCATGTCCCAGCTCCTTGCCCGTAGGCTTCAAAGGGCCGGAAAACCGCCACTCAACATGGATGAAAAAAAACAGGGAGGACGTCAGAGCGGACGAGCCGATCGCTAGAGCAGCACGGCTGCGGATGCCCGTGGAACGCGCGGTGGCGTTGATCCATGCGGCCGGGGTCGGCGCGGTGACGACATTGCTCGCAATCCCCGAGGAGGAACGCGACCCTCAGCTATCCTCCGGGGCTGTTGAAAAATGCCGCACTGGTGGCCGGGTATGGTTGGGAGCGAAATGACACCCCAAGGCAGCACAATCCTGTCCTATTGGGATGGTATTCTGGGAAAACACCTGCCGCCGCTACTGCAAACCTTGCCTTGTTGCCGGCATCCGGTCCAAGCGCTCGCTGTTCGCGACCGAAGGAATGGTCTATATTACGGCCGCAGGGGCACTTCCCCCAAACTGGGGAACCATGTCCGCTTCGACTGCCTTGCTGAACCGACTGCGCGATCTCACCGTCGCCCGCCCTCGCCCGAGGACGGTCTGCTACGGGCTGACCGTTATCACGGTGGCTGTGATCGCGTTCGCACAGGCGGCGATGTTCGGGTCATCGGCCCCCTGGTTCTTCTACACGCCGGCGGTGGTGCTGCTGGCCCTGTTCCTAGGCCGGGGGCCGGGGAACGTCGCGACGATCCTGTCGGCGATCGGCGCTGGTGCCGTGGTGACGCCCGGGTGACGATCGCTAGGCTAGCAAGGATCGTAGCGCGAATACGTGAAAAAGGGGTGTGCCACGTGGCACACCCCTTCTGTCTCCGATAGATTGAGCCGAGCGCGGGTCGATCCCGCACCCTCAAAACCGGAATGCAGCCTTGAGCCAGAAGCTGTTGCCTTGGGTGCGGTTCGAGGCCGAGAGCTCGTGCTGCCACTGGGCGACGATCGGCACCTTGCCGAGCTGATAGCGCACGAGCGGTCCGAGGGCGAACACCTCACCACGATACCCGTCGGTGCCGACCTTCACGCCATTGACCTTGTCGTCGGTCGTCTGCTTGAAATAGTAACCGGTGACACCGACTGTGATCGGATTGAAATTGTAGGACGCCGCGAAGTCGACGTGCGCTGCCTGCCCGGAGCGGTACTGGGTTGCCGTGTTCTTGGTGTTGAAGTCGTACATGAATTTCGCCGACACCTCGGGACCGCTGCCAGCGGGATTGAAGTGCGACACCGCGAACACAGGCTCGAACGTCCAATAATTGTTGCCGATGTTGGCGAGATCGGTGCGCTTGTAGCGTCCCGTGGGCACGAACGTGTCCATCGTCAGCACGAAGAACGTGTTCTTGCGGTTCCAGCCGAGAATGAATGGATTGACGATCAGATCGCCGATCCCGAACTTGTTCTGCCTCCTGCCTCCGGCGCGGACATTGACGTTCACCACGGGCACGAACACCTGCATCGCGAGCGTTGCGCCGAGGATCTTGGTATTGGTGACGTGGACGAAGCGTGGGATGTTGGCGACGGCATCCACTGACAAATCTGGCGGCCCGACGCTGTTGCCGTCGCGATCGTTAAGCCGATCGGCGGTGTAATAATATTGGTAGTCGAGGAGGTAGGTTCCGGGGGGCGGCAACGCCGCGATCGTCAGGGCCTCCGCGCCGTTGGGATAGGCGCTCTTTCCCCCCTCCGACGCGACCGCTGACGTCGCAAGGGACGCAGCCATTCCCGCAAGTCCCCAGGCAAGCATCTTCATGACGTAATCCTCCCCTTGTCATTTGGACGCAGCGATCCGTCGGCGAGGTCGTCGCCGGCCTGCGTTCCGGTTGGTGATCTGTTCAGAGCTTCTTGAAGAACGGCGATCGGACAGACTTCTCCGCGTCCGCTGCGGTGGCAAATTTTTCGACGAAGATGTCTTTCTCGAACAGCCGGCCCTTCATGAGCGACCCGATCCCTGCCTCGATCATCGGGGGCGGACCGCAAAGATAGGCTTGGTGACCGGCGAAACGGCCGCCGAAGTGGCGGTCGGCCGCCTCATGGACGTAGCCGGTTTCTCCACCCCATTCGTCCTGCGCCTCCGCCTGGGAAACGACGGGTATGTAGCGAAACAGCGGGTTCTCATCGGCGATCCGCCGAAACAGGTCGGCGAAATGCAGGTCGTGCGGTCGCCGGACACCGTGAAACAGCGTGATCTGCTGGTCATACCCCTGTTCGATAAGCTCGAGCACCATGCTCTTGGGGCTGGATAGTCCCGAGCCACCGGCAAGGAAGATCAGCGGCTTGTTCGCCGAGCGCCTCACGAAGAAGTGTCCGAACGGACCGGCGAAGCGCATCTCGTCCCCGACCTTCAGCTCCTCGTGCAGGTGCTTTGTCGCCTTGCCGCCTGGCACAAGCCGGATATGAAGCTCGACGACGCCGGTTTCCGCGGGGCTGTTCGCGATCGAGAAGGCGCGTGTCCCCTCGATCCCGTCAATCGTCAGGTTGACGTATTGACCGGCCTGGAACGCGACCCCGGTCGGAACCGAGAGCCACACGCCGAGGATGTCGGGTGTCAGCATCTCGCGCCGGGTTACCGTCCCGACGTAATCGGCCACCGCGATCCGCTGCGCGTCCGGATCATCGTCGACGTCCGCCTCGATCGTGACGTCGCCCTCGATCGTGGCGACGCAGGCCAGGGTCGCCCCCTCGTCCCGCTCGAAGTCCATGAGTGCGAAGGAACTCGCGCCGCCGTGATCGACTTCGCCTTCGAGCACGGTAACCTTGCAGGTGCCACACAGGCCATGCCCGCAGGCGTGGGGCAGGTAAATCCCCGCCCGGAGGCACGCGTCGAGGAGGTTCTGGCCTTCAGCCACCTCTACGGTGTCGCCGGTCGGTTCGATCGTGAGCGTCGGCATGATGTCAGGCGCGGCCGGACGGTTGCGTCCAGAAGCGAATGAGCGACTTGTGGCCGACGCCCTGTTCGCCGATGCCCTTGGCCGCTTCAGGCTGCCAATCTTCGCCGTCCAGCATCCAGCGCGCGGTCGAGAGATCGACCTCCGCCCAGTCGGGATCAACCGAGTAGAGCGAGGGTAGGATTTCCGCGGTGAGCGCCCCGAAAGGCGTCTCAGGCGGCAGCGGCAGCGTGATCGCCGAGCAGAAGTTGTTGTGGCCCTCCCAGTGGACATAGACGAGTTGGGCGCCGCCGAAGTTCTCCACCCGGTCGCGGACCGGGCCGGAGTAACCGGGGTTGAGGCTTGCTGTAGGCATCGATGGTCGTCCTTATTCCGCGGCCACGGCCATGGGAGCGGCAGGGCGTCGGCCTTCCATCCACTTCTCCCACTGCGCCTCCTCGGGCGAGCCGGCATAATCCATGTTATCGGCACCCTGGTTTATGTGATACCAGTCGAGGACCTCCGGAACGGTCGCGCCGCCACAATTGCCCTGGAAGATCTGGTGGACCGGAAGCCACGCCTGTGAATACTTTTCCGGCTCATGGTCGAAGATGTCCTTACAGCCGTCGGAGCAGGTATGGTACTTGTCCCCGCCGAACTCCGAGACGCGGAAGCTGATCGTGGTGGGATCGTCGACCTCCGTGAACGCCATCGGAACCTGACATACCTGGCAAAGCTGCGGCAGCCCGTTGTTGTAGAAGCGCTTGCCCTGATCGGCCTGGTCGCGCCAATTGAGATAGCGCTGCTCGTAGTGCTGTGCGAACGTGTCCGGATACTTCTCGCGCAGCCAGGCGAGGTGCTGATCATCGACATCCCACGTGTGGACGGCCGCGGCGTGGGTATAGTTGTAAAAGATCGTCCACGCCTGGTGGGTGATGTGACCCTTCTCGGCCTTGGCGACGTCGGCGTACTTGGGCTCGCGGATGCCGTAGCGGGCAAGGTCCGCGAACAGCGCACCGCCTGCTTGCTCGTAGTAGGTCTCCCACGCCTCGGCCCAGGACATCACCTTCTTCGGCAGCATGTAGTCCATCATCATGGCGACGAGGGTGAGGAGCCGGTATCCCCGCCAAAACCACTTGTCGATCCAGCCCTGCACGATCGGCACGTTGGCCTCGTCCTGCTCCAGCAGGAAGCGGACGGCCTCGAGGCCGAGCGTCATGTGCCGGCTCTCGTCCGACTGGGCGGAAAAGCCGAACGTCACGGTCGCCATGTCGCCGTTGTAGGCGGCGCCCGACATGAACGGCACGAACAGCAGGTTGGTGAGGACGTACTCGAAGGCGAAGCTGATCGCGGTGAGGAACTCGAACGGCCCCGCCGTCGTCGCGTCATCGAAGAACGACTTCGGCACTGACAGATACCACACCCGGTCATGCATGTGGGTGAAGTCGTGGATGCCGTCGAAGAACTTGTTATAGTGGCTGATCGTGTGAATCTGCGTCTGGCAGTGCCGCAGCTCGTCGATCGACTGCATCTGCGCCGCCACCCGCAGGCCTGCTCCAGGCAGATGGCGTGCGAGGTGCGCGAAGTGGCGGTGCGCCTGATATTCCAGCGGCGTCACGCCCTGGATGAAGAGCTTTACTGCGTTCAGGTAACGCGCGTCGGTGATGCCGAGCTGCCCGTTGTTCTGCGCCATCGAATCGATGACCGCGTAAAGCTTGCGCTCTTTCTCTGCCTGAAACTTCCAATAGGCGTCCATGGTCAGCTTGAAGGGGTCTTCCCACGCATCCCAGTCATGGACCTTGATCCCCTCGTATTTGGCGAACGGGAAGATGTCGTCCTTGGACTGATAGCTCGGCTCCCAGTCGAGGCCGCGGGTGAAGTGGCCGTACTTCTGCTTCAGGTTCAGCTTACGGGCTGCCATGATTACCTCCAATAAACCGCGAAATAGTCATCGTCCTCGTCGACCGAACCGGACAGCGAGATGACGCTCAGGTGGATTTCCTGCGGGTCCCAGTCGCGCCCCAGTCGCTCAGATACGCTGGCTGCCTTGATCTCGAGCCGTCCCGGCCGGTCGATCTTCGTCATCGCCGGCATCGTGCGGCGTTCGGCGCCCGGATTGTCGGCCATGATCGCCTCGGCGATCGCGAAGCCGTCCTGGGAGTTCTGCAACGTGATGGAGACGGGCTGGGTCATGCCGCCTTCTCCCGTTCGGCGATCGCGCCGAGACCGGCCACCCGGTCCTGAAGCTGCGCACCGATCTCGGCGACCGCGGCTGCGCCCCGATCGCCGAGCACCATGTCCGCGACCGGCTGAATCGCGGCGCGAGCGCGCTCGTCCCAGCGGTCGAACCAATCCCTGAGAGTCTGGCGATTGGCCTCGGATTCTCCTGCTGCCGCCTTGAGCACTGCGTCGGTCCAGCGGCTGTTGTCGGCGAACCAGTCGCCGAGGAAGCCGGTCATCATCGACAGCGGCGAGCCGTTATGGGCGGCACCGGCGCGATCGAATGCCTGCGTGACCAGCGGGTAGACGTAGCCGTCGAGCACGACGAGCTGCGCCACGAAGAGCTCGAACCAGTCGCGCACCACGAGGAGATCCTCGACCAGACGACGCATCGGCTGCCATTCGGGCGCATCGAGCCACTGTGTCTTGGCGGCGAGGAGCTGCTCGTCGGAACCTTCGCCGAGGACCAGGCCGATGCGCGAGATGATCTGGGCGATTCCCAGCCGATCGGTGCCGCAGAAGGCGGCTGCCGACGTGATCTGCGTTCCATAGCCCCAGTCGGCGATGAGCTGGCAATTCATGTTCGCCGCCCATTCGACGTGACGCAGCGGCAGCAAGTAGGCCGCGAACATCGCCCGCCAGTCCGCATCGACGCTGCCGACGAGACCGCGCTTGTCGACGAAGTTGACCGCATCGTCGAATGACTGCTGCATCGCCGAGCGGCTGATGTTGTAGGTCGCATAGTAGAACTGGCGCGGATCACGGAACGCGTACCAGTCGGCCATCTCGATGGCGGTGCGACGCGGGTCGAACAGCTCGCGCTCCGGATCCCAGGTCGGGCGGTAGTGGAAATTGGTGACCGGCTGCACGTCGTAGGTCGCCTCCTCGTAGCGCGAGGCCGCCTTGTCGGTCCCGAACCGGCGCGCAATGTGCGAGAAGGTCTGCCGCCGGGGCGTGATCGCCTCAGCCTGAATATCGATGTTCATCAGTGCGCTCCGACGGAAAAGAAGTTGGGCGCCGATCCGCTGACCATTCGCAGCACGGTGGCGCTTTCGGCGGGATCGGCGGCGGTGACCAGGCACCGGTTTTCAGTGCAGAAATCACGAAAGGCGGGGATCGGCAGGACGAGTTCGACCGTGAGATCGGGGTCACCGTAAACGAAGTCGAATTGCACGACCTGCTTTTCCGTGACGCCCGTCACAACGGCCTGGAGCTTGGGTCGCCGTGCCGGATCGCCTCCGGCTGTCCTTGTTTCAAGCATGACACCTCTTCCTTCGAGGCCGTCTTCGCGGCTTCTAGATGGAGAGAGTGTCTGACGCCACCATGTCGATCAAATACAATGTGGGCACATGTTAATGCCGAAACGGTATTGCCTCTTCGCTCGCCACGCGCTGTGATAGGGAATGGCCCGTCAGACATCCCCTTCCGATCCGCCAACGGCCGCATCACCTGGCATTGATGTTCGCCGGCTGCGGTATTTCCTCGCTGTTGCGGAGGAACTCCACTTCGGCCGCGCCGCCGAGCGCCTCCACATCGCCCAGCCGGCGCTGAGTCGACAGATCGCGAATCTCGAAGCCGGGATCGGGGCGCTGTTGTTCGACCGGACTCGGAGCACGATCGGGCTGACCGCGGCGGGCGAGGCGCTGCTTCCCCGCGCGCGGGACATTATCGTCCGGGTCGCCGACGCGGCGCGGGTGGCAAAGCGCGCATCGGAGGGAACTATCGGGGTGATCCAGGTCGGTTTCGTCGGCTCGGCCACGTTCTCGATCCTGCCCGGCGTCTTTAATCGCTATCGGGCTGCTCACCCGGACGTCGAACTCGTCCTGCACGCGATGAACACCGCAGAATTGCGCGTCGCGCTCATCGAGCGCTCGATCGACGTCGCGTTCGCACGGCCCGGCATCCAGGATCCTGAAATCGTCAGCGAGGTAGTTCAGCGCGAGCCGCTGGTCGTTGCCCTACCTGAGGTGGATGATCTAGCGCAGCAGGACCACGTGGCACTCGCCGACCTCGCCCTGCGCCCCTTCGTCCTCTATCCACGCCAACCCCGGCCGAGCTTCGCCGATCATGTCCTTGGGCTATGCCGGCGGGAAGGGTTCGTGCCGACGATCGTGCAGGAGACGCTGGAAATTCAAACCGCGCTTTCGCTGGTATCCGTCGGTGCCGGCGTCGCCATAGTGCCCGAGTCAGCGTCCGAGGCGCAACTTACCGGTGTCGCCTATCGTCCGTTTCTCGGCGACGTTCCGCAGACGCAATTGAGCCTGGCCTACCGGCGCGATAATCGCTCACCGGTCGTAAGCGGATTCTGCGCCCTCGCGCGCGACCGGCGGGCGCGATGAAGATCGCGCGAGGAAGTCGAGTACGAGCGACGCGAAGCGGTTCGGCTGCTCGATGTTCGATAGGTGGGCGGCATCGAGCATCTCGAGCGTGGCGCCGGGTATCGCGCTCGCAAGCGCCTGGGCATGATCGGGCGGCGTCGCCGGATCGGCGCTGCCGCCGATGACCAGCGTCGGCACGCCGATCAGCGTCGCGGCGCGTCGCATATCCATATCGCGGATCGCCGCGCAACAGCCGGCATAACCGGTCGGGTCAGTCGAGCGCAGCATCTTCACGATCGGCTCGATCGCATCCGGATGGCGCATCGCGAAGCCCGGCGTGAACCATCGTGCGATCGAAGCCTCCGCCAGCGGGGCCATACCCTCGGCGAGCACTGCAGCGATCCGGGCATCCCATGCCGATGGCGGCCCCATATAGCCCGAGGTATTAGCGAGCACGAGCCGATCGAGCCGGTCGCTTTCACGTATCCCGAGCCATTGGCCGACCATGCCGCCCAGAGAGAGTCCACAGAAATGGAACCGGTCGATCCCGAGCGACGCGGTTAGTTCGACAACGTCACGGCCCAGGCGGTCGATACCATATGCACCGGCAGAAGCCTGCGATCGTCCATGACCGCGGGTATCGTAGCGCAGCACACGATAGGTTTGGGCAAAGGCGTCGATCTGCGGTGCCCACATGCCGAGGTCTGTGCCGAGCGAGTTTCCGAGCACGAGTACCGGAGCATGTGCGGCCCCGTCGAAGCGATACGCGATGGTGCAGCCATCTCCAAGGGTCACCGTGTCCGTCATGCCCGCTCCAGCACGAGGCCGATGCCCTGTCCCACGCCGATGCACATGAACACGAGCGCGTAGCGCCCATCGATTCGATGCAGTTCTTCGACCGCCGTCATCGCGATACGGGCACCCGACATGCCGAGCGGATGGCCAAGCGCGATGGCGCCCCCGTTCGGGTTGACGCGAGGATCATCCATGGCGACGTCCAAGTCGCGCAGAACCGCGATTGCTTGCGCGGCGAACGCCTCGTTAAGCTCGATCACGTCCATGTCAGCCATTGAGAGGCCGGTGCGGGCGAGGAGCTTACGAGCCGCCTCGATCGGACCCGCGCCCATGATCCGTGGAGCGATGCCGGACGATGCCATGGCAACGATGCGGGCTCGGGGTATGAGTCCATGGCGCTGCGCCGCATCGGCAGAGCCGACGACCAGCGCCGCAGCGCCGTCGTTGAGACCGGATGCGTTCCCGGCCGTCACGGTCCCATTCACGGTTACCACCGGCTTCAGCGCCGCAAGTCCTTCGGCGGTCGTGTCCCGTGGATGCTCGTCGACGGCGAACACTACCGCATCGCCACCTCGCCGTGGCAGCGTCACGGGTACGATCTCGACACTGAAACGGCCGTTATTACGCGCAGTGGCTGCCTTCATCTGACTCGACAGGGCAAAGCGGTCCTGTTGCTCACGGGTGACGTTCCACTGCTCCGCGACCGCCTCGGCGGTCTGCGGCATGGTGTCCACACCCCATGCCGAGCGCATCGCCGGATTGACGAAGCGCCAGCCCATCGTCGTATCCTCAATCGCCTGTCCGCGATCGAAAGGCTTGGCGGCCTTGCCCAAGACATAGGGCGCACGGGTCATGCTCTCGACGCCTCCCGCGATAAGGAGGTCGGCATCACCCGAGCGTATCGCCTGCGCCGCCTGACCAACGGCGTTCAGGCCCGAGCCGCACAGGCGATTGATCGTCGCTCCCGGCACGGTTTCGGGCAGTCCCGCCAGGAGCACGGCCATGCGGGCGACGTTGCGATTGTCCTCGCCGGCCTGATTCGCACAGCCGAGGATAACGTCGTCGACCTCCGACCAGTCGACCGATGGATTGCGTTCCACCAGCGCCCGTAGCGGGATCGCGGCGAGATCGTCGGCGCGAACCCCCGCGAGGCTACCGTTCAGCCGGCCGATCGGGGTGCGAATGGCATCGCAGATGAAGGCGTCCGACATCGTCAGGCAGCCTCAGCCACGGCGTTCTCGATGCGCGCACCTGTGCTCGCGCGCAACTCATCGGCCGTCACACCGGGCGCGGTCTCGAGAAGGCGCAAGCCCGGCTTGTCGCACGCCAGTACGCCCAGGTTGGTAATGATGAGGTCGACGCACGCCTTCCCGGTCAGCGGGAGTGAGCAATCGGAAAGGATCTTGAATTCGCCGTCCTTGCTCGTGTGCTCCATGACCACGACGACGCGCTTGACGCCGGCGACCAGGTCCATCGCGCCGCCCATTCCCTTCACCATCTTCCCCGGAACGGTCCAGTTAGCGATGTCGCCGGAGGCGCTCACCTCCATGGCGCCGAGGACCGTGAGATCGATGTGCCCACCGCGGATCATCGCGAAGCTGTCCGCTGAAGAGAAGAAGGAGGAGGTCGGCAGCTCCGTGATCGTCTGCTTGCCCGCGTTGATGAGATCGGGATCCGCCTCTCCTTCGTAAGGGAACGGCCCCATGCCGAGCATGCCGTTCTCAGACTGGAGCACGACGTCCATGCCGTTCGGAATGTGATTCGCCACGAGCGTGGGGATGCCGATGCCGAGGTTAACGTAGTAGCCATCGCGCAGCTCCTGCGCCGCGCGCCGGGCCATCTCGTCGCGGGTCCAGCCCCGCCTGTGATCGACAATCATTCGTGCTCCCTCGCGCGCGTCGTCAGCTTTTCGATGCGCTTTTCATTGATCGTGCTGCGTACGATCCGGTCGACGTAGATGCCTGGCGTGTGGATGCAGTCGGCGTCGAAATCGCCAGGCGCGACGATCTCCTCAACCTCGGCGACGGTTACTTTCCCGGCGGTCGCCATCACCGGATTGAAGTTGCGGGCCGTCTTGCGAAACATGAGATTGCCTGATGGGTCCGCACGCCATGCCTTCACGATCGCGAGATCGGCCCGCAGCCAGGTCTCGCGGATATATTCCTCGCCGTCGAAGACCTCGACCGGCTTGTCCTTCGCGACCACCGTTCCCGCGCCGGTCTTAGTGTAAAAGGCAGGTATACCGGCACCACCGGCGCGGATGCGCTCGGCGAGCGTCCCTTGTGGCGTCAATTCAAGCTGCAGTTCGCCAGAGAGGTATTGTTGTTCGAATAGCTTGTTGTCCCCGACGTAGCTGGAGACCATCTTCGCGATCTGCCGGCTTTCGAGCAGCATCCAGAGTCCGAAACCATCGGCACCGGCATTGTTCGAGACGACAGTCAGGTCACGGACGCCGCTTTCGCGAATCTCGGGAATCAGGCTCTCGGGATTACCCGAGAGCCCGAACCCGCCCGACATGATGGTCATTCCGTCGAACAGCAATCCGTCCAGCGCCGTCGCGGGCGTGTCGTACACCTTGTTCACCCACAGCGCTCCGGATCAGGCGGCAGCGCGCGAGCGGGCCGAGAAGACCTCGTCATCGCTCGACGCCGACCGCTGCAACTCGAAGTCGAAAGCGACATAGGCGCTGTCGCCCTGACGCTGGGGAACCGGGAGCAGGCCCTCGCGCGTCGCGAACGCGAAGTCGTCGTTCGCGAAGGGATCGTCGCCGAAGTTGATCTGCGTGGTGAGCGCGCGATAGCCCGGCGCCTCAACGAAGAAGTGGACGTGCGCCGGTCGATTGCCGTGGCGGCCGATCGCCTTCAGCAACGTCTCGGTGGAGCCGCCAGGCGGGACTGAATAGCCGTTGGGCATCTTCGAGTGGAACGAGTAGCGGCCGTCGCTACCGATCTTGATGCGGCGACGATTATTGAACGGCGTCTGCGCGCCCGTCGGATCGAAGTGCGAGTAAAATCCCTTCGAATTGGCGTGCCACACGTGCAGGATCGCGCCGTCCGGATTCTCGCCCTCTGGACCCTTGATTTCACCGGTCATGTAGAGCGTGTCGGTCTCGTCGGGATCGTCGCTGAGGTCGGCGTCGCCCTCAACCAGCGGCGCGCCCTCAACATAGAGCGGTCCCTCGATCGTTCGCGGCGTACCGCCGCTCTGACCGGCCTCCTTGTCCTTGGCATCCATGTAAAGGTCCATGAAATGCTCTAGGCCGAGGCCGGGCACGATCAGGCCGAATTCACCTGCGCCGTTCTGGAAGAACTTGATCGCCGACCAGAACTCGCTTTCGGTGATGTCGTATTTGACGATCGTCGCCATCAAGCTTTCCACTAGGTCGCGCGTGATCGCCTTCAGCCGATCATCGCCACCCTCGACAGTCTTCCCGCTGGCGCGGTCCAGCAGCGCCTGCACCTCCGACGTCCTCACAAAATCCTGAATCATCGTCCTCTCCTTGTCGTTCGTTTGGTTAGGTTTGTTGTCCGCGGCTCAGCGGTCGTCGTCGTGGATCGAGGAGGGGTGTCGGCACAGCGCCGTGACGCGCACCTCCATGTAAGGGAATAGCGGCAACGTGCTCAGCAGGTCGTGCAGTTCACCGTTCGACGCGACGTCGAAGATGCTGACGTTGCTGTAGCGCCCGGCGACCCGCCACAGGTGCCGCCACACGCCCGCGTGCTGCAACTCCTGGGCGCGTGCTTTCTCCTTCGCCTTTAGCGCGTCGATGGCGGTGGGATCGGCGTCGTTGGGGATGTTCACATCCATGGTGACGTGGAAGAGCATCGCTCAGCCCACCGCCTGGAGAGCAACGGGCACCGTCGTCCGCGTAGGCCGATCGCGACGCAGCGCCGCCACCGCGCGTTCGCTCGGTTCCACCCCGAGACCCGGCCCAGTGGGCAGCACCAGGTAACCACCCTCATACCGCAGCGGCTCTTTCAGGAGTTCCTCGGTCAGGAGCAGCGGACCGAAGAGTTCGGTCCCGAAATCGAGGCCGGGGAAGCCGGCGAAGAGCTGCGCCGAGGCGATCGTGCCGATGCCACCCTCCAGCATCGTCCCACCGTAAAGGGAGATGCCCGCCGCCTCGGCGATCCCGGCCAGCTTCCTTGCCGCGAACAGGCCGCCGGCCTGCGCGATCTTGATCGCGAAGACGTCCGCCGAACGGTTGGAGGCCATGGCGTAGCCGCTCTCGGGTCCGCACAGCGCCTCGTCGGCCATCACGGCGACGAGGCCGCGCGCGGTTAACCTTGCCATGCCGGCACTCTGCGCCGCCGGGATCGGCTGCTCGACGAGATCCACACCCGCGTCGGCGAGCATCGGGAGCGCCCGCATCGCAGTCGTCTCGCTCCAGGCTTGGTTGACGTCCACCCTGACGCTTGCCCGATCGCCAAGCGCACGCTTAATCGCGGCGACGTGCGCTACATCCTCTTCGAGAGGCCGCTTGCCGATCTTGAGCTTGAACGCATGATGCCGATCCCGCGCGAGCATGTCCTCGGCCTCGGCGATATCGCGTTCCGTGTTGCCGCTCGCCAGGGTCCAGAGCACCGGTAGCCGATCGTGCAGTCGACCGCCGAGCAGCTCGCTCACCGGAACTTCGAGCCGCTTACCCTGCGCGTCGAGCAGTGCCGTCTCGACGGCATTCTTCGCGAAGTGGTTCGCGACAATGAGGCGGCGCAGCATCTCCATTGCCGCGGCCGGTCGCGCATCGCTTCCGGTCAGGACGGGCGCGATGTAGCGGTCAATCGTGAGCTTGATACTCTCGGGACTTTCGGCGCCGTAGCTGAGCCCACCGATCGTGGTGCCTTCGCCATAGCCGATCACCCCGTCCGAGCACACCAGGCGGACCAGAACTATCGTCTGAGACTGCATGGTGGCGACCGACAGGACGTGTGGTCTGATCGTCGGGACATCGAGAATGATCGTCTCGATGGCATCGATGATTGCGCCTGGCATCAGATAGTCCCTCTCCTCGTTGAGCAGAGGCTAGATGCTCACGATCATCAAGAAAAATGCCGTTTCGCTCCCCCACAATACCTTTTTGGCATTATACAAAAGCCGCGTTATTGATTTTGTTGGAATGCCTCCGCGCCTGATGTTCTGTCGGGCTGAGCGGCTGCCTTATGACGTGCCGCATCGCAAAACCTCACCGGAGCCGCGCGAGCGAGACGCCTTTTGCGGGTGCGACGATCCTCTTCGGAGGCTCGGCCGTACCGGGGGAACACCAAGGGCGCCTGCCCTTTCGTTCCCGAACGACAATCGACCGCCCGTGTAATCCGCCAAGCGTGGCCGACGCCCTGCAGGGCGTCGGCCACGCTAGGGCGGCTCGCCCGCGCCAGCGGAAGATTCTCGCCCTCCCTCCCCATCCCGTTCCTCGCCGGAAAGGCAGAGCCGGTTGCTGTTGCGACCGGCTTTCAGCCTCGAAGGAAAGGAAAAATCAAGGGACGGATCACCGACAACCGGGCCGACATCTATCAGGAAATCACCGATCAGATGATCGCCATGATCGAGGCGGGCACCCGGCCTTGGTCGAAATCGTGGAACGGTGTCCCTACGCCCAATATCCCGCTGCGCTCGACGGGCGTTCCCTATCGCGGCATCAACGTCCTGACCCTTTGGGTTGCCGCCATGACGAAGGGCTATGCCTCCCCGCATTGGCTGACCTTCAAGCAGGCGCTCGCGCTCGGCGGCTGTGTCCGCAAGGGCGAGAAGGGCTCGACCGTCGTCTATGCCAACAAGATCGAGGTGGACGCCGACAAGGGCGGAGAGCGTGCCGAGGACGGCAAGCGTCAGGTGGCGTTCCTCAAGCGCTACACCGTCTTCAATGCCGAGCAGATCGACGGCATCGAGGCGAAATATCCGGCTCCCGCCCCGATCATCACAGCGACCAATCCCGACGAGCGGGACGCCGAACTGGACGCGCTCTTTGCCCGCGTGCCGGTCACCCTCAAGCATTTCGGTTCGCAGCCCTATTATCAGCCGAGCGGCGATCATGTCGTCATGCCGCAGTTTGCCGACTTCCACACCAGCGACGACTATTACTCGACCCTGGCGCACGAGCTTTGCCACGCGACAGGACACGTCGACCGACTTGCCCGTCTCTCCCTCATTTCCACGAAGCGCGAGGACTACGCCCGCGAGGAACTGGTTGCCGAGCTAGGGGCCGCGTTCGTCAGCGCCACCATCGGCATCAAGCTTCACGACCGCGAGGATCATGCCGCCTATCTGGCGAACTGGCTCCAAGCCCTCCGCAACGACAAGAAGTGCATCTTCACCGCTGCGCGGCTCGCGCAGGACGCGTCCGACTGGCTGCTAAGCCGGATGGCCGTCGAGAAGGCCGCGGATATGGACGAAGCGGCGTAAGGCGCCTCGCCCCCGGCTCCGTAAGGGCCGGGGGGCGCGTCGGTACGGTCACGGTGCCGGAAAATCGCGCGCCGCCCGCCCGCCCGCCCGCTACGCGAGCAGGCGGCGCCGGCAATGTGCTTGCGACTTGGTAATTGAAAATCAGGGCGAATCGATTAAATGGGTTTTCGGAGGCTTTGTCGGCGGAAACGCTAGCATTGCCTTCTTTCGTTTCAGGGCCTCGGCTTCGGCCGCAGATCGTCGATCAGCTTGAAGCCGTAGATCCGATCGCCCCCTTCCGTCTCGCGCGCGAATTGCAACCGGTGAACCAGGTCGACCAGCGGGCGCAGCTCCTCGCGCGCCGGCGCCGTCATGCGCCTCAGACGGAGTCCCCAACTGATGACATAGGCGACGATAACGGCGGTCTGGACCAGCGTCGTCAGATCGCTGTGGACGAAGAACGGTTCCGGGATGATGAGCCGCGACCGGCTCCGCCCGTTGCGCGTGTTCACGAAGTAGTTCGACACTTGGCCGAGCAGGATGTGCGCCGCACTCCGGTCCAGCTCGTCGAACACGAGATAGCCCATCGGATCGCCGGGTAGTCCGTTGAGGAAATAGTAGCAGCGCTCGAACAGGAAGGCATAGTCTTTGCGGAGCGCTTCGCTCCGTTCGGGGCGCGGTGCCTCCTGCGGCACGATCGTCGCGAACACCTTGGCACCGTGGCGACGCGCCAGGTCGAGGCTGAAGCGGCAATACTCGACCTTGGCCTGTCCGAGCGCGGTCAACCGCGCCTTGGTGACGGCGGTTCCGTCGATCAGCAATTCCCGGGCGAGTTGTGCGCGCTCGACATGCTCGATCGGCTCGAGCTGCGCCGCGTGCTTGAACGTCTTCCGATCGAGGAGCTTCTGTGCCTTCGCCTCACGGCCATTAGGCCTCGAACAATCGCATCCCGAAGATATGCTGCTGGGCATCGGACAGATCACGGATCAGCGGCCAGACCTTGCGATCCTCGACAGCGATGCCGGCCAGGACCTCGTAGGGAGAGTGACGCTGATCCTGCCCCGATTCATCGATGAAAAAGCTCCAGCTCATGGTCGTGTGCGCATCCCCTTTTCGCACCAACGGTCACACTGCACGACCGCGCCCGCGCGCTGGAGGGTGATGCTAGAACGTCGGATGGAGAGTGGGCAACATCCTGAGCGGGAAAACCGATCGGGCGCGACCCTGCCGGGCACGGCTCTAGCGGCACGCGTGCCGCGCACCGCCCGAGCCAGCGTGCCGGCGTCTCGGCTCTGAGCGGGTGACGATCCTCGCGTGAGGTGTGCCACGTGGCACACCTGTGGCCGCGCCAACCGGCGCGAACACCGCTTTGCAGGGCGCCGCAGCCCTCCCCCGGAGGCCCGCCGTCGCGGGGAACACCAGGGCTGCTGCCCTTTCGTTCCCGAAGGAAAATAGACGGCCCCGTGTGGTCCGCCGAGCGCGGCACCCGACGCCCTTGGGGGCGTCGGCCGCGCTAGGGCGGCCTGCCCGCGCCAAGCCATCGATTTTCCTCCTCCCTCCCCGTCCCGCTCCTCGCCGGAGGGGCAGATCGGTTGCAGCGGCAACCGGCTGCGCCTCGAAAGAAGGAGAAAGGACAATGGCTTACACCCGATACAACGGCGACCCGTACTGGAAGCGTGCCAAGGTGGCCGGAACCAGCCCCGACGGCATCCCCTACGCCAAGGGCGACCGGGTTTTCTTCTATCCGCGCACCGGCGCGACCTACGCGGGCGACGCCGCGACCCGCGCATCCGCCGAGTTCGACGAACTGGCGAGCCTCGAAGGCTGACCCTCCCCCAGACACACCAAATTACGGAGCATCATCATGGCTCTCACCACCGTAAAGCTGTCGCAGCTTCGCCTCTTCCCGCTCAATCAACGCCGGGTGAAGCCCTCCGCCATCGAGAGCATGGCGGACGACATCGCCGCGCACGGCCTGTTGCAGAACCTTGCGCCTACGAGGAAGACGGCCTGTTCCATGTGTTCGCCGGAGGGCGGCGCTACCGGGGCCTCAAGGAACTGGCGAAGCGCAAGGCGATCAAGAACGGCGATGCGTTCCCCGTCGAAATCCGCACCAAGGAAGAAGCCATCGAATTGTCTTTGGCGGAGAACTTCCAGCGCGAGGACATGCACCCGGCAGACAGCATCCGCGCTTTCGCGGCGCTGCGTGACACCGGCATGGACGCCGAGGAAATCGCGGCCCGGTTCGGTCAGGCAGTCAGCTTCGTCTACAAGATGCTTCGCCTTTCCGCACTGGCACCGGCGCTGATCGACCTGATCGCCAAGGATCAGTTGTCGCTTGAGGCGGCGCGCGCGCTCACCCTCACCGACGACCACGACCAGCAGGTGAAGGTCTGCAAGGCGGCGAACGGCCACGCACACACCATCCGGCGGATGCTCACCACCGAGAAGGTGGACACCACCAGCGGCGCGTTCATCTTCGTCGGACGCGACACCTACGAGGCGAAGGGCGGGACGATCACGGTGGACCTGTTCAGCCAAGGGGCCGAAGGCTTTGCCGACCAACCCGAGCTTGTGCAGGAACTGGCAGAAGACAAGCTGCACACCATCGCCGACGAATATCGCGCGATCGGTTAGCATGAGGTCCGCGCCACGCTGGACCGGCCCTAGGGTCAGGACTCGTTGATCACAGCCAAAAGATGACGGTGGCAGCGAGGGCGATGGCGGAGAAGAAGGCGGTGGGGCAGCGGTCGTAGCGCGTGGCGACCCGGCGCCAGTCCTTGAGGCGGCCGAACATGATCTCGATGCGGCTGCGGCGCCGGTACCGGCGCTTGTCGTACCGGACCGGCTCGTTACGCGACCTGCGGCCTGGGATGCAGGGCTGGATGCCTTTGGCCTGAAGGGCGTCCCTGAACCAGTCGGCGTCGTAGCCGCGGTCGCCGAGCAGCCACTGCGCCTTCGGCATGTCATCGAGCAGCGCTGCCGCGCCGGTGTAGTCGCTGACCGGTCCCGCGGTCATGAAGAAGCTCAAGGGGCGCCCGTTTGCATCGGCGACGGCATGCAGCTTGGTGTTCATACCGCCTTTGGTGCGGCCGATCAGGCGGCCGAGATCCCCTTTTTAATCCGCAGGCTTGATGCCGTGCGGTGCGCCTTCAGGTAGGTTGCGTCGATCATGACCGTCTGCGGCTCGGCGCCAGCTGCAGCCAGACCTTCCATCATTCGCGTGAACACACCGGCCTCGCCCCAACGTTTCCATCGATTGTACAGTGTCTTGTGCGGGCCGTAGTCGCTGGGTGCATCTCGCCAGCGCAGCCCATTGCGGTTTACGAAGACGATGCCGCTCAGCACCCGCCGGTGGTCCACCCTCGGCTTGCCGTGGCTCTTTGGAAAGAATGGCCGCAGCCGCTCGATCTGCTCATTCGTCAGCCAAAACAGGTCGCTCATCCCGGTCTCCTTGTGGAGCCTGAATCAGATCGCGACGATCACATCAATGGGTCCTGACCCTAGCCAAGTTCGATACGAACTCTCACCATCCGCAAGGGGCAGGTAAGAATCAATTTAATGACGAGCTTTGAGTTGGAAGCCAACCGGATTTCGCACGTTCACAGTGACCAAAAACGGTCATTCCGGACGCAATTCTTCGTCCGTCAGCCGCTCGGCGACTAGCCCCGTAACGACCGTCTGGAGAATGTGTACTGCCCAGCGTTCGCTCGCCTTGCGCGCGCCCGCCGCTGTTTCGCCTTCGGTGATTCCGAGTATGGGCGCGATCCCGCCGATGTTCACCGCGTAAAGCGCAGTACCATAGGCCGCTGCGAGCAGCGGTACCGGCACGTCGGGAGCCAGACGCCGCAGTTGCGGCCACGCCGCCGCGAACGCCGCCGACGCACCGAGATGGTTGACGAACTCAACCGCCGTCGTACCTGCCTCGCCGATCACTGCCCGGCTGCCGGTCGTGTCGTCGATCCAGTCGACCGCATCGCGGTCCAGCGTCCTGCCGAGCACGCCACTCTTGCGCCCCGCCGTCATGACCAACGTAGTGACCACCCCGGCCACCAGTCCGCCTACGATCGCTGCCTTGTACGGTTTCATGCTTCTTCTCCGTTCCGGTCAGTGGCAAGCTCGGGCAGCAACCGGTTGATGACCGAGTAGTTGATCGCGCTCCACCATTCCGATCCCTCGCTGGCCAGCACGTTCTCGGACGCCTCGATCGCGGCATGGTCGGCGCTGACGAGATAGTCCTCGACGTCGTTCATCGATGCGAAGGCGAGGATCGAGACGGCATCGATCTTCGATCCCTCCGGATCTTCCTGTGTGGACCCGATATTGTGGAGCTGTGCATAGCGGCGCACGAATTCATGGGTCGCCGGAGCCTTCATCACCACTTCGGCATGCTCGTTCAGTAGACGGCGCTGGAGCACCTCCCGCGAGAGTTCGGGGCGGCGCATATGGATCTTGACCAGGCTGATCGGATCGCGGTGGCGCGCGGACGGAATAAGGATGAACTCACGCGTTATCTCGCGGGTTACCATGCGGAACGCGGTCTGCTCGTCGGCGATGATGCGCTCGGCGAACTTCTCTTGGCCCAGCACCCGCTCGATATCGGCTTCCTCGGCGTAGGTGATATAGGCGAGACCGTCCCAGCGCGGGCGGCGAAAGACGGGGACGCGGCGTTCGGGATCTTCCGGCAACCGACCGCTCTCGTCCACCATCGCGCGATAGGGCGGGCTAAAGAAGCAGGATGGCCCCGATGCGAGACGGTGCACCTGATCATAGCGTAGCACCCGTTCGGAGGAACTACCCGGCTCGTCCCACGCGAATTTTGGGCCATGGACCTTGCGCCAATATTCGTCCCAGTGCTCGAAGGCCAAGTTGGGATCAAGTTCGATTGCCAGTTCGTGCGGGTGGCGATCGGGGCTCGTCACCTCATCGCCCTGCCGGTCCTTCGACGACCCTTCGTCCTGCGGGCGTACGCCGCGCGACGTACCGTCAACCCGACTGACGAAGGTAGGCGTGACGATCAGCGGCTTCGTAGTCGCAGTGAACTCGCGACGGACGGGCGCACGGTGCGCATTGTCAGCGCGGGTGAAATCGGTGGACATGTGTCCCTTTCCGGTCAGCGGCTTGGCGCGCTAACGCACCAGCTGTGGTAGAGGGTGCAATGCACCGGCCCATCGGTAACGTGACCTGTAGCCGCTCGTATGTTCGTGCTTTTAACGACACCGCAATCCGTTGCACAGTAGACCCAATCCCGGACATTCAGGTGTCATCTTCGGAGCTCCAACTTCGGACCCCCATTAATGTCCGAAGCGGGGACTGCGTCATAGGCGCTCTCCCCGCCGAACCGCACGGCATCTTGCCGAGGAAAAATTTAGAGAAGCAGCGCCAATGGCAGCACTGTCGGCGCGGCGGCTGGACTTGCGATCGCCCCTGCGCCGACGGTGGCCACAACCCCGACCTCGCTCACCGACACCCGGAGGCCTCATCGCGATTAACCTGCGGTATGAGCTCGATCCTACGGCTGGCTCTGATGTGGGGCTGGCTCAGCCGCGATCCGGATTTCCGCGCATCGTCGGCCAGTCGGAATAGCCGACCGACCCGCCGCCATACCAATATTCTTTTGGCGCCTCTGCAAGCGGCGCACCTGTGCGCAGGCGATCAACGAGATCGGGGTTGGCAATGAAGGGCCGCCCCATGCTGAATAAATCGGCATCGCCACGCTCAAGAACCTCCTCGGCCAGCTTGAGCGTGTACTGGTTGTTCGCGATATAAGCCCCTTTGAAGCGCTTGCGCAGCGCACCAAAGTCGACGCCATCTGCGTCACGTGTCTGCTGCGTCACGCCCTCGATGTCGTGGACATAGAGCAGGCCGCGCTGAGACAGCGCATCAACATAGGTGCCGAAGGTTTCCATCACGGTGCTGTCGAGCGGCGTCTCGCCGGGCATTGTCGTTGCTGGCGACAACCGAATGCCGACACGCCCTGCGCCCCAAACGTCGACGACCGCGTCAACGACCTCGAGGGGGAAGCGCAGACGGTTTTCAATCGACCCGCCATAGCGGTCGGTTCGCCGGTTGGTGCTGTCGCGGACGAACTGCTCGAGCAGATAGTTGTTCGCCGAATGGACTTCGACCCCATCGAACCCTGCCGCCTTGGCGTTGGTGGCGGCGCGGCGATAATCCTCGACGATGCCAGGAATCTCGTCGGTTTCGAGTGCACGTGGCGTGACGTGGTCCTTCATCCCTTCCTTGGTGAACGCCTGTCCGACCGGCTTGATCGCAGATGGCGCGACCGGCGGCTTTCCGCCCTGTAGGTCCGGATGCGAGATGCGCCCAGTATGCCACAACTGAAGAAACATGACGCCGCCACGATCATGGACGGCCTGCACGATCGGGCGCCACGCCTCGATTTGCTGGTCGTTCCAGATGCCCGGTGTCAACGCATAGCCGACCGCCTGGGGAGATACGTTGGTTGCTTCGCTTATGATGATCCCGGCGTCAGCGCGCTGTGCGTAATAGTCTGCGGCGAAAGCGGGCGGGATCCCGTCTTCGTTCGAACGGCTGCGCGTCAATGGCGCCATGACGATGCGGTTGCGCAGCGACAGGTCACCGATCTGGACGGGCTGCAATATGGGCGATGTGGAATGGTCGGGCATGGTCGGCGATATCCATCAAGCAGTGCAAGATTAGGAACGCTGAACGGACAAGCTGCCGTTACGGTCCGGCGTTCGGCCAGATTCATCGGGACGAGCCGTGCTACGCTTCGCTGTTAACAGTCGCGGGCGCGATAACGACCTTCCCGCAATGACGCGCCGTCACGCGCTTCCCTGGCTCTTCAATCAAGTCGTCCGCGTCCGTGAGTTCGTCAATCACCTGGTCCTCGCCGCGATCGGCTTAACTGGGCAGTACCAGAGCTGGCTGCATCATTGCGCGGACCTCCGCTTTCCTGCCTGTTGCCGGGTTGATGGCGCCGCGAGTTGAACCATCGGTCTACTCGAGCGGCCTCAGGTCCAAAGCCAGTGCGCTCAGTTCGGCGATCTTAGTGTCGCTGCCTCTCGCCAGATGATTGACCAGATCCTCCTGGTTCGGCTGGCCGAGCGCGAGGCGATAAAGCAAACGCTGACGCTGGAGGTAGTCGAACCGTGCGATGTCACGGCTCCTCGACAATGCGAGCACGTGGCGATCGATGTCGGCATGCTTGAACGTCCACCAAGCGGGTTGTGCTCAGCTTGGGTGGCCGCAGGAGCTCAAGAAAGGCCTGGCCGGGGAAGTCCTTCGGCGCCCTTCTCATGCGCCGACGAGGTCCTGCAGCAGCATCTGCACCCGGTCTCAGCGGTAATGAAGCGGCGCACCCAGCGGATGGTGATCATTGTCCCAGTCCGCACGCTGATCGACGCCGAACTGGCTGCGTGAGAGCCGCGCTCGTCGCCCCTTTCGCGCCTCTTCGGCGTCACGGTACACGCGCTCCAACCGCATCGGATCGGTGTGTCCGGCGCGTATCCATGCGAGCGTGTCCTGAAGCGCAACAGAGACGACGGGAGCTAACTCGGTCCGGTCCGTCATATCGTCGAGAAAAGCTGGCCAGTCCAGGCGAGCAGCCTGGGCCTTCCAGCGCTGGACGATGCCGGTCAGTGCCGCGCGTTGCGTATCGGAGCGCTTGCTACGGTCCAGCTCCTCGCACAGCGTCTCCACTTGGGCGGCGTAAACGCCGCGGCCGATCGCGGCGAGAGCAGCGGCGTGGCCGGCCCGCTCAAGCGCTGGCCGTTCGGTTTCCGCAAGGTCCCGGACTTGTGGACCCCAAGCAGTACGGCTCGACGACACGTCGTGCCCGACCAACAGCGAGAAGATCGATCTCGCCCCGGGATTTCTGGGCGACGTCAGGCTTCGCAGTCGTTTGGCGAGGAACTTCCGCTCGCTACGAGTGAGATCGAAGCTCAGCGTTCCTTTGCCCTCGCTGTACCAATCGTCGGCCGGCTCCGGAACGACGAACGGCCAGGGTCCTCCTCCGAGCGACGTTCCTTCGTCGTCCTTCAGCAGCGCCCCCGGCTTGCCCGCGATCATCCGTTCGACCTGATAGCGGCTAAGCGGACCGCTGCCTTCCTGCTCGCGCACCAGGCCCCAGCGTTGCAGCGCACCCCAATAGACCTGGCTGGGACGCTGCTCGACCGGAGAGGGATAATTGCGGCTGCCGATCACGCCGCCCGGTTCGTTGATTAGGCGCCCGGTGAGCAGGTACTCGCGCCGCTTGACGCTTTCCTGTGCGCGCTGCCCCTTGGCTGGCTTGAGATGCTCATCGCGGTAGAGCCAGGGCACGAAGAGTACATAGCGCAAGCGGGTATGCAGGACCGACGTGCCGGGAAAGAACCGATCGGCGTAACGCTGGTGGACGATCAGGAACCCGATCTCGTCCCGAACCCCTTTCTGGTCCGAGTTCATGAATTTGCGCGCCTCGCGCATCGCGTCGGGCGACAGATAGGTCATTCCAAAAGACGCCAAACGCCACCCCCAAACTCTATAGCCGCCCACAAGGAGAGCCGCTGACAGACCGACGCGGTTAGGCTGTTTCCAGCACCCGCACTGCGCCGATCCCCTCATGTCGCGGCCGGACTCGAATCTTGACATCGTGGCCGAGTTTCCGGAGGCCATCGGCGATGTAAGCTTCGCTGATGCCGTCGAAACGGCCGCGGAGGATCTTGGAAAGCTTGGGCTGTGGCATGCCCATGCGAGCAGAGGCAGCGGTCTGCGTCAGCCCCAGTTCGCCAATCCTTCGCTGAAGAGCGGCGGCGAGCTTGGACTTCACCAAACGACCTTCCGGATCCGAAAGGCCGAGATCCGCAAAGACGTTGCCACTGGAGGTCACATGCTCGATTGCCATGTCGGGGTCCTTTATAAGGCTTGTTTGCGTTGCGCTCTCTTCTCGGCAGCCAATCTTTGAGCCGCTTTCAGTCGAGCTTCGATCGTTTCCTTCTGGTGCTTCGGAACGGCGATGCCGCTCGTCGATTTTTTCTGGAAGGCGTGGAGAACGTAGATATCGTCGTCGATCTTGACGTTGTAGACGCAGCGATAGGTGTCCCCGTCGTACCGTTCGATCAGTTCGATACTCGAGCCGTACGGCTTGGCGTTGACGTGTCTCATTCCAAGCTGGGCTAGGTAGAGGCCGTGTCCGAACTCGCTTCGGACATCCGGCGGGCGCTGCCTTGCAGTGGTCGGGTGGCGGATCGAGGATGTCCTTACAGCCGCACGTAAAGACGTCCGTACCGACTATGGCGCAGATGACGATAATGGCGGGGCCGGAGTGTCGGCGTCGGTGGAGCGATGAGCAGCGCGAGCGCATCCTGGTGGAGGCGTTTCGGTCCGGTGCGAGGGTTTGGGATGTGGCGCGGCGCCACGACGTTGCCCGCGGCCTGATCTACCATTGGCGTCGTGCGGCGCTCCGCCGGGCAGAGCCGGTGCTCGTGCCGGTGGTTGTGAACGAGCCGGCCGGGCAAGCGTCTGACCCTGGCGTACGGCCGATGACCTGTTGACCGCGTCGCTACGCATGCGCCCCGACCGTATCATCCTGGGCGAACTGCGGGGCTCTGAAGCCTTCAGCTTTCTCCGCGCGGTCAACACCGGCCACCCGGGATCGATGACGACGATCCATGCCGACAGCCCGTCAGGCACTGTTGAGCAACTCGCGCTTTTGGTCCTGCAATCTGGGGCGCGCCTGACTCATGGCGACGTCGTCCGCTACGTTCGCAACACCATCGATGTGTTCGTCCAGCTTGGTCGGACAGCCGGACGTCGTTTCGTGTCCGACGTCGTGCTGAAACAATCGGCCGGCTGAGAAATCAGCGGTTCCGCGGCACCGAGGCACCCGCATAGGGATCCGACAATGCCGGAACCGGTGGCGGTGGTTGCGTAGCGACAGGTGCCGCGACCGTGGCCGGCGGGGCGATTACCGCTGTCGCCGGCATCTCGTCTTGTGCCACCGATCGCAAGGCGGACGCGATGGTCGAGGCACCGAAAAGGATAAAACACCCAACGACGACGCTCGCCCCGCGGCGCAAGTCAATTCGCCCGGTCAGCATCAGAAATCCGATGGCCGCGACTGCCAGGATCGCGACAGCAGTTGCAAAGCTGCCAAGTAGAGCGCCCTCAAACCAACGCGCCGATGAGACAATCGCAGCGTCTTGTCCTGTGAGTTGCCCTCCGCTCAACATTCGTCGATCGTAAGCCATCTGGTCGCCGAAGTCACGGCGATCTAGCTTCGACAACTGCCTGCGGAGGGCTTTAACCCGCAGGCAGTTGTCGAATAAACGTCCTACACGGCGGGCAGCGTTGCCAGCGCCTGACGCACACGTTGCCAGTCTGCCGAGAAGGCTCGGTGCATCTCAGCAGGCGTGTCTGCGAACATTGAATGGACAGTACTGTAGCCGGACAAGTGATGGGTCAAAACAGGAGTCACCACGTGAAGGTGCGGCGCGCGATTCGATCGAATGTCCGAAGGCATGTGCTGCACGATCAGGCTGCTGAGCGCCTTCGGCTGCAGGCATAGCGCTACGTACATGTAGGCGGCGTGCATCATAGCATGACGGGGCAACGACGGCGGAAAGCGCAACGTCTGCATCACGGCCAATAGGTTCTGACCAGGCAATACCGCTGCGTCATAGCTTTCGAAGAACACCCGAGCGCCGCCAACATCAGCCACTCCATCGGCCAGAAGCAGCCGATGGTCAGCGGCGGTGACCGCCCACTCTGGTCCCGCAGCCTTGATTTCAGCTGCGGAGGGCTTCCGGGGCTGTAACTTTGCGCGGGCGAGGTCGGCAGTGCGATGACTGCCGCCCTTGCCATCACCCGACCAAAGCAGCGCGAAGCCAAAATCGGGGTCCGGGCCGATCCGTGCCGGGTCGTCGAATACCATGCTCATCGCGTTCGCTGGGCTGATCCAATCCATCGCTCAGCCCTCCAGAGCCTGATCGATCAGATCGCGCGCAGCGATCAGGCCACGACGGTGATCAATCTGATTGGTGAAAGGCGCTGAGCGCAGATCAAGCGCGTCGTCGCCGAGGCGAAACGAAGGCTGAGCATCAACGGGTGCGCGGTGATCGGGCACCACCCACACGGCGCCGTCAGCTGCCAGCCACGGCAAATGCGGCCCATGCCAATGGGTGCCGAGCATCGACCATTGGCAGATCGACACTGACATCTGCCGAATACCGTCGACGCCTTGGCCGAGCGACACGACCAGCGCGTCGCTACGCGCCGCGCAGACGCCGGCAGCGACCGATCCGCGCATCGTCCGTGGGTCTTCGATGGCCGGCACGAGCAGCAACGAAGCCTCCGGCACGTACAGATAATTCCAGAAGTCGAGAGGTAGCGCGGTCGTGGCATCTTTCTCTACCGTCCATCCGGCGGCTCTGACGAGCGCGAGGATCGCGCCGATGGCGTGCGCTTCTGCGACGCGGCGCGTGCGATTGTCGTTGGTCACTTGAGGGTCTTCTCGTTCGGCGCTGCCGCCGGCTGCGAGCGTGCGAGGCGCACAGGGAAATTTCACCTTACGGTACAGCCGCAGGCTCCTTTACGATCCTCCCCACGCCACCGATTGATCGATGGCGCCTTACCTTTGTGAGTGCCCGCGGCCCTGGTCGATTGATGCTGGCGTGGCGGCAGCCACGCCTGTCTGATCGATCACCGCCCACGCCTTCCCGGTCTGCGGTTCGGCCGGCATGGATTTCGCAGCATTGACCAGAAGCCAGTAACCGCAATCGGACACCGCCAAGACGCGAAGCCGATCGATAATCTCGTCATGCCGGCCTGCCGCCAGCAGCTTGCCGTTCTCGATCCTGAGCGAACTATGCCCGTCCACCAGATCGGTCATTGGGCCGACGAGCGCGGCTTCGAAGACTTCGCGCTCTGCCTTCGGAAGGCGCTGATAGAGTGTATGCTCTCTGAAGTCGCGGACAACTTGTCGGGCAAGCTCTAGCCGTTCGGCCTTGTGATCTGGAACGGACGGCGACGTGGTGGTCGGTGACGAAATCGTGGCGGCAGAGGACATCGGCGCACGCTGTCTTGCAAGACGGCGGGCTTGCTCCATCAGCGTCGGTCGAGAAGAAACTTCGTCGCTTTCTGGCGATAATTGCGGACGACTTCTCGGCGACGTCGTTGCCGTCGTACGCTTGGGAGCGATTTCAGCGGCGGCAGGAGCGCCGAGAGCTCTTCGCTCGGTAGCAACAGGGTTGTCCAGCGTTGCTGCCGCTGCGACAGGTTTGTGTTCCTTGTCCGCGGCGTCGGAAGGCGAGGAGAGCGGCGTCGGCACGGCTTCGCTCGTTAACGATGCCATCTGTGCTTGACGCTCACCGGGCATCTTCAGTGACGGCCGAGCAATCGTTTCAGCCCCGTCGCTTTGGGCTGTCTGCGGGCCAGCTGGCGATTGAGAACTGGCCTTGGTCGGCAATGACGAGGCATCTTCACGGCTCGGTTCAGCTTCGTCATCGCTCGCTTCCGGCAGCAGCGCATCCCGACCGGCCGGAAGGGGCATCGAGCCCCCTCCTCGATCCGGCTTGTCACCGCTTATGTCAGCATCGGCGGGTATCTGCGGTGGGATGTGCGCCGCCGACTGAATGGTAGTATTCATCGCGGCCTGCGATGCCGACGCGACGCAGCCATCCCGGGCATTTGCCTCGCTGAGATTTCGGGACGTCTTCGTCGAAACAACGGCCTTGATCACCACCGTGGTCACGGTAGCGGACAACTCAATCGGCCTCTCTTCCAAGACCGAGTCCGCAACAGCGGCAGGTTCAGCGGACAGCACGGCGGCGGGCTGCCCCGCCGCGGGTGGCGCATTTACCAAGGACCGCTGCGAAGCATCGAATCTGGCCTGTGCGCCAGGCAGCAGATCGCCGAACCTTGGGTGATGTCGGTATAGCCTATAGTGCCGGCGAACGGTCCGATGTGGCGCGCCGGAGTCCGAGCCGAGCAGCGACGCCTCACCGTGCGCCGCGATGTAGTCGATGACGCGCCCGATCTCCTTGTCCTGCAGCTTGCCGGCCTCTTGCAGCACGGCATCGAACCGCCGCTTGTAGGGCTGTTGCGCAACCAGCGTACGGTCAGCCGGACGTAGTCCAATAGCGGCATATTGTTTGCTGTCGCTATCCGATCGAACGATGAACACGAAGCGGTTTGCCGGGGTCGACCACTCGGCCGACCGCTGCCGCGTCAGATGCTCTAAAAGCGCATCGAAATGCGCTTCGCCATCAAGCGGCATTGGATAACGATCCGGCATCAGCACGGTGTCATCGGCCCACCGCCGAGTGGTCCGATCACGACTCTCGCAAACGCTCTGCCGCTCGATTGCCGCATCGATCTTCCGATCGAGCTGGGCGAGGTTTTGGCGGAGGTTCGCGACCTCGCGTCGCGCCGCGCGCACCGTATCGCCATGCGGCTCAATTGCTTCGTTCACGGCGTCTAGATGTGCACACGCGATATCGCTGCGGGCACGATAGGTCGCGACCGCCCGCGCCTCCGCTGCACTGGCCGAACCGTCCGCAATCGCAGCCAGGACGTCGGAGGTTTTCGCCGCTAAGCGTTCGGCTGCGGACCGGGCCATCTCGGTCGAAAGATCCCAATCTGCTACGGCGCGTAGGGTCTTGGCCAGACGGTCGCGAGCGTCCTCATAGGCCAGGCGCAGTCTGGCCAGTTCGTCCTCGTCGCCGGCCGGTGCGGCAGCATCAAGCTTGTGCAGAACGACGTCGTGCTGATCGAGCTCGGCGGCGATCTCCCGCTCTGCCTGCCGCTGTCGTGCAGACCAGGCTTTGACCGCATTCCGACGGTCGATCTCGACCGCAAAGCCGGCGTCGACCAACGCCGCTGCGGCGCTGCCCAGGTGCTCTCCGGGCGCCTGATCAATCCCCATTTCTACATAGGTCCGCGGATCGTAGCGACGACGGACACCGCAGGCGATCAGCCGGTCATTGACGATCTTTGCAAAGGCATGTCGAAGCGCCGCGACGTCGGCAGCGGATCGCTGCTTGAAACTCAAACGGAGGAGCTCTTCCCGGGTCGCCTCGCCCAATCGGGCGGCGAGATCGCCAGGCTGCAATTTGCCGCCGCGAAACTCCCACTGACCATCATACCCCTGTCGGCATGCGCCGGGATAGATCAGGATGTGCGGATGACGATTTCGTGGGTCGTTGCGGTGCGTCGACTCATGTGCAGCTATCGTGTACTTCAGTCCCAACTTATCGAGTAACGATCCGAAGGCATCGGCGATGGCACGATTGTCGTGGTCGCCGAGTTCATCCGGGAACTCGGCCTCGATTTGCCATTGCAGGACCCCGCCGCGCGGATGGACGAAGTGGATCAACCGCTCATCGCGCCGCGATCCATACCGGCTGATGTCCAGCGCCTCTGCCCAAGGAAGAGCGTGGTTGTCGAGTTCGATACGATGGACACGACGACACGTCGTTTTGTTCCCAGCGTTCGACGCATCGACGACTTCCCGTAGCGCTTCTCTAACAGACCGTGGCGTGGCCGCGTCTTCGGTCAGGCGGATCAGCTCCGACAGGTCGCCGCATGCCGGTCGGATCTTCAAGACTGGCGGCGATGGTGTCGAGGCGGCGGCACTCACCGCCGTCCAGAACCGCTCGCGCTCCGCCGCACCGCGCGAGATGTTGCTGACCACGAAGGCTGTTCGCGACTTACCTTCTACACCCTCGTCTCTATCGACGACGTAACGTTCGTTGACCGTCGCCCGGTCCTGTTCCGCTGTGATGTAACGCTCGAACGCCAGGGCACCATTCGGTGCCTTCCTGCCCGCCGGCCTGACGTTGCTCACGGAAGATAGCGAGAAGTGAAAGCTCGTCGCACCGGCCGTTGTCATCGGTCGCCAGCGTGGCGGCGCCGGAAAACTCAGGTCGATATTCCGGCGTGACAATCCCCCGCCCTGGCGATGCCGTTCCAGTCCCTTCTCAGCCTTGACCCGCCGCCCGGGCTTCGCTCCGCCGAGCTCCTCCAGCGCCTGCCGCGAGATCATCGCGCGGACGGCGGCACTGGCACGGAACAGGCGATCGGACAGGTTCACGGTGGCTCTCGAAGCTCAGGTCATGGCAATAGGATGACTCCGACACGCCGCGGCGGCCAGCCCACCTCAGAAATAAACCTTCTCGCCTTCCGGAGCGACAGCGGCGGACCCACGCGATGCCTGCCGGACCGCGGCCTCAACGACCGGCCGTTTTTCGGGGGATCGTTCGCCCACTGGGCCTGAGCAACATCCTGCTCCCCCCATCCATCGGTAGTCGTCGACGACTACCTTATTGCGCAAATACCTACCCCTTTCCTCCCTCACTCGCATGCGGGCGGCGCATGCGCGCGTACGTGGCACGCACGTGTGTATGCGCCACGCGCGCTTCCCGCGCGCATCGCGCGCGTTCCATATTCTGCAGGTCGGGTTACCCGGAAGCCCTTGCAAATCACAGGCAAAGCGGTCGGGCTTGGCACTCCGCCAAGTGAAGTTCGGAGGTTGGAGATGGACGGACTGAACACCAGCAAAGTGTCCGCCGAGGTAGCAAATGCCCTCAGCAGGTTGATGGCGGAACTCATCCTGACCGCGAAGGAAAATCCGCTCGCGATCGAGCGTATCGCCAAACTTGCGGATGCTCCCGCGCGCGACACTCGGTTGCTGTGCGGGATGCTTGAAATCCTGCCTGACGAGATCGACGCAGGGCAGTGGTTGGACTGGATTGAAGGTGGCGCGGCACCCGTCGCCGGTAAGCCCATGGTTGACCCGTCGCGCGGTCAGAAGAAGTCGGCCCGGGGGGCATGGCAGTCCGCCGTTCGACTGCGTGCCACCGCGGCACAGGACGTCGCGACCGCGCGCGAAAACCTCGCTATCGCCGAGGCGAGGCACGCGCTTTGCGAGCAGGCCGTGAAGGAAGCCGACGCTCATTTGCGAGCGGCGGTCTGTTACCGGCTTCTGATTGATGAGAGCAGGATCATGGCCGGCATGTTTGCCATGGGGCCGGCGTTCACGCTGCTGCGCGCGATCAGTGCGTATCAGCGGCGTGATCCGGTGTTCGAGGCGACGCTCGACGAGCACGGTCGCGCGTGGATCGAGGAGCAAATTGCCAAGCGCGAGGACACCGCGCGGACGATCATGGAACAGCTCGATTTCTTCGCCGGCGACGTGAAGGTTGAGATGAAGCTGCACCGGGCGATCCAGAAGGTCCTGGCGGAGGCGTATGCCGACGTCGAGGCCGAACGGGCCGAGGCGAGGGCGGTAGGCAAGCCGCTGAGCCCGCTTGGAAAGCGAACGTTCCGTAATCACGAACAGCGTCGCACCAGCGTACGCCGCACAGGTTTGCGAAACGACTATTCAGCCGTGCTCGGTGGCTTCCGAACCGGAGCGTCGAGTGAATCAAACGATGAGCCGTCCGACACTGACGAATGATCAAAATGAGCGGCTCAATGAAATAAGCCCGAGCATCCTGGAAGGGCGCTCGGGCTCCACGTGTTAAGATGTGACGCGTCCGTCAGGCAGCCTGCAATTCTGCCTCTCGTACGAAGCGTCGGGATACCTTCAATTTGAAGTCGGTATAGCCTTCACGCCGCGACCTTCCTGACGTGATCGCTGCACCGCCAACGACTGTGTCATCGCCCAGAAGCTGATGCGCCGGGTTGCCGACGACGCGCGCCAGAGCTTCGGCATTCAACGCTCTGTCGATACGCAGTTCGGAGCCGTGAATCAGTCCTGTCGGCGCGGTCTTACCAAGCCGAGCCGACAGAAAAATCCGCCCCTCCCACAGCACAACCGATACGGTGTTGCGGTCTCCCGGCAGGTCCTCGCTGATCAGATCGAGTTGCCGCCAACCGGTTCGCAATTGCGCGATGACTTGGCTGCAATCTCGGCCATGCGCGGCAATCGCCGCATCGGCAAGCGCATCGATCTCGAGCACGGCATGGTTGGCGTCGAGGCGCGCCTTCATACGGCGGCGGCGCCGCTGCGACCGAGCCATCATGGCAATGTCTCCGGCGAACGCACGCGGAGTCGTGCCGCCGATGACCATCGTCTCGTTTTGGAGCATCGGATTCAGCGTCTCGATCGCGGCATCGAATTGTACGCGACGCCAATTGAACGCCGCCCAGAACGGTAGCGGCTCCATCGCGAAGCTGATCAGTCGCATGCCCGCCTTGGCACGTTCGATCGAGCTTTCGACGCGGTTGCGAATGCGCGAAAGATGGTCGGCAAAGCGATCTCGCTGCGTCCTCATTTCAGCGATGCGGCTGCGCAGCGCGTCGACAATAAATGCGTCGTTTTGGCCTCTGCTGGATCCTTCATCGACCAGCAGGATCAAATCGACGCCATCAATCGCGAAGCTGACACGCACGCCGTCGTTGTCAACGCCGAGAATGTCTGCCGAAGCCGGCGTCACGGTAGCGACAGCGTCAGTCTCGGTGGCAATACGTGATGCAATTTCTCGCACCCGGCTCGTCAGACCCGTAGGCTCTTGGACATCATGTTCTGAGGTGTCGATGGTCACTATATCGATCCTTAAATTTCGTTCGAACGACATCGTTCGCTCACATAATCCTGATCAAACCTTGCCTAAATCTTAGGCCCGGACAGGACCGGGCTAAGCTGCCACAATGGGATCAAATACATCGGGCCGCATTGCGCTTCCGTCAGCGGAGTCGTTAGTCGGTTGACGACCCAGCTTTACCCGCGCCAGCGAAGTTCTAGACGGCAAGAGACAGCAAGAGTTTTGGTCGTTTTGGCAACGACGCCGATGCAGCTGTCTTTATGGTCACGATCGCGTCAAAATCGGTGACGAGAAGTATCAGTTCAACTCGACTACGGCCGCTTCGCAACTGAGCGTCACGCGATCAGTCTCGACCATCGGATCAGACAGCCGTGCGCTGGCCCATGCCCGCAATACGCTTCGCGCTCTCGCAGTAGTTGCCCGCGTCACGAACACGAAAGCGCTGGGCCGCTCGTCGCACGGCGGCACGCCAGCGCCGCGGTTGCGGCAGCGGAAGCCGATCATACCAGCACCGACGATGCGCCCATCGCGTGTCTGGACCACAGCAGCCTTGTCCTCGCAGTTATGCGGGCGACAGGTCGCGACGAAGTGGTCGCCACCGGGCAATCTCCGCTTATCCTCAATACCCCCGCTGATGCCCAGCGCGAACTGCCTCGCCAGCGTGTCGTCGAAGTAGATCGGCTGGCGGCGCTCGCCGAAGAAAGCCCGGATGGACTGTTTGGACGGCGGACGAGTCGACATAATTGTAGTACGGGCCATCGGCGGCGTGGTTGCCAACATGCCGCCTGCACAGCACGCGAACAAAACCTTGCGCCCGACCTTCATCATGAAGCCTCCATCGCGGCGTTTCGGGCGTCCCGCTCAATCCACCACCCCAGCGCGAAGCTGGTCGCCATCGCAGCGATGAGCAACGCCAACATTCGTTCATCCTGCGCCAGCGGCGACAGCGCGAACCCCGCCTCGAACAGCTTGAAGACCAGTCGCCCGGCGCACACGATCGCAACGATCCGGCTCCAGGCGAAGATGCCATCGAGCAGGGTCAATTTTATCCGGGACGCGGTCGGGCGGACGAGCGCCCAGACGAGCACGACGACCGGGACTGCAACCGTGGCAATTGTCCCCGCCGACTGGGATATGTTCGCGTCCGCCAGACGGCCGGCGATCAGTGGGATGGCGATCCAGATGGCCATGACAATCACCAATCGGGAAAGCATCACCCTGCCCGCAGCGTTGCCGATGAAATAGCCCGTCAACAGCGACATCGTGCCGGTCTCCGCCGATCAGAAAGCCGAGCGTCGGGCGGGTGGCATCTTCGCATCGACAGCCACCTTGACCGCCTGTCGCCGCTGTCGATCGGTGCCTTCACCGTATCGCAACCAGAGCGACTGCGTCGGAAAGGACACGGACAGGTTCGGCAACGATGGGGACGACATTATCGAGCAGTCGGCATCGCCGGCGGTACACCATCTCGGCTCATAGCCGCCCGGCTGAAGCGTGGCCTTGCCGTATCGCGCGGCGACCTGGGCGCGAAACGCTTCGCTCGGCTGACGATCCTGCGGCACACTAAGATAGACGACCGCTGCCAGCGAACCCGCCGGCCATTGCGCGAAGTCTATCGTCAGATACTCGCGGCCGGGGCCATGAGCCACAATCTTCGACACACCCCGGGACTTGCCTCGCAGGAGCCCGACGCCCTTCAGGCGGACGTTGACCTCTGATGCCACCTCCTGCTCGAAATCCTGTGTCTCGTCGGCGCGTTCGACCACATACCCAGCACGAGCCAATGCCGACCGCGCCTCTGCAGCGGACATACCCAACTTCACCCCGGCGACGTCCATCGTCGCTGGGCCCGTCCGTGGCAGATCTGGTCGCTCCATCGCGGCCGACGCCTGCACCGGACTTGTCGCCGCCGCGGTCAGCGCCATCAAAACGTGCATCACCATCGGATCCTGCCCCCTCTCGCGGGCGCCGCACCGGCGGCGTCGCCATCGTGATCGAGGCGACGCCGGCCCTGGTGGAACCGGGTGTTCGAAACCCGCAGCGCAGGCGCGGACGCCTTTGGGCCGGGTGGCCTTGGACATACGCGTCCGCCACCCGGTCGCCAGAGAGCAACCGGCCGGTCTTTCGACCGGGAATTCGCTGCGAGGTTTCGACGCCTCGGCCCGCCTGAATGGCGGGCGGCTGCACGGTAGAACTCGTGCCGAAAGATGCCAAGAAGTATTCCAGCGACACCTGCGGCCGGGGGGAAGCCAAAGTTTTAACCTCCGGCGGATAGGGTCAGCGGCGCACATCTGCCGATGGGCCGGGGCGTCGAAACCCTGCAGTCGAAGCGAAGCGCGGCTCAGTCGCGTGTCGTAATGCGTGCGGAGCGTCGCGCTCCACGCACGCGCTCGTCTGCGGTCCGTCGACAAGGGTTCGACCCACCCCGAAACGGGAAGGGGCACGAGCATGACGAAGACTATCATCACGCTGAGGACGACCACCGCTTTCCTTGGGGCCACCATGCTTGCCGCGTGCGGTGGCGGTGGCGGCGTCGCGTCGAACGGTTCGACGGCTCCCCCGGTTGCAGCGCCCGCCCCCACTCCGAGTCCCTCTCCCGCACCGGCCCCGGTACCATCGACCGGCTACACGCCGACCGCCGAGTACCTGTCGTCGAAGCCGCTCGTCGGTATGAAGGCGCAAACGGCCTACGGTAAAGGGCTGACCGGCAAGGGCGTAACCATCGCCGTGATCGACAGCGGCATCGATCTGCCCAACCCCGAATTCGCGGGCCGCATCTCTGCCGACAGCAAGTCGTTCGACGCTACCTATGCCCGCTGTGGCACGTGTGCGCCCGAGACGATCTCCTTCGGGCTGCAGGACGTCCAGGGCCATGGCACGGGAACGGCATCGGTGGCCGCGGCCGCCGCAAACAGCTCCGGTATTCAGGGCGTCGCGCCAGGCGCGACCATCCTCGCGCTCAAGGTCGCGGCTCCGAACCTCGACGCGGTCACAGCGACATCGACACTCACCGAGGGCGGTTTGAACGGGAGCGCCATCCCAGCCGCCCTGAACCATGCGGTCGACAAGGGGGCGTTCGTCATCACCATGTCGATCAACGGCAGCTTCGCCCCCGGAGCGGCAACTGAAGCTCGCGCCGCGATGGATCGCGTACGCTCCAGCAACATGCTGGTCATCGAGTCCGTCCGCAACTTCGCGGGCGACAGCCATAGAAGCCAGATCAGCGAGAGCCTCGTCGGCACGGACCTCGCCAACAAGGACTGGTTTCTCTTCGGCATCCGCGTCAATTCAAGCTTTCAGGCGCATCCCGACAACGGCAGCCCCGGCGCTCTCGCAGACCGCACCCTCGCCGTCGTCGCGGACGGCATCGAGGTGACCAGGATTGGCGGCGGTACAGAATTAGTGACCGGCAACAGCCTCGCCGCGCCGGCCATCGCGGGCGCCGCCGCAATCCTGAAGGAATACTGGCCGCAGCTGGGCGGCAAGGAAATCAGCCGCATCCTGCTCGATACCGCCAAGGATCTGGGTGCCCCCGGCGTGGATCAGATATACGGCGTCGGCCTGCTCGATCTGGAAAACGCCCTGAAGCCGAAGACCGCCTTGGTCCCAGATGCCACGTATGCCGCCGCCTCGACCGCTGCCCGCTCCCTGGTGTTCTCCGGTGCTTTCGGGTCGAGCGATGGCGCGGCCCGCTGGGCCGGGTTCGCGGGGCAGACCGTGGCGATCGACCAGTACGGACGCGACTTTGCCGTCGATATCGGCGCCGCGGGCCATGCTACTCCGGCACAATCCTTCTCGCTCTACGGCACATTGGCCGCTCCAACACCGGCATGGACGCCCATCCCGCTCAATCAAGCGGGCGCAATGAACTGGACCAATCGCAACGTCGGTCCACACGCCGCGACCGTTACCGGGCCGCGAGCTTTCGGCTTCAGGGCATCGGAGCATGTGGTCGTCAGCGGTCAGGTCGGCGGCGCCATTGAGACGAGCGGATTGGTTTCGGGATCGCTGCTGCGACCGCTCGGCATCGCTACGTACGGATCGACCTTTACGGTCCAATCAAGTCGTTGGACGCTGGCTACCTCCCACGCAACACAACAACGCCGCGGTGCAAGTTCTCGTACACAACGCACGGTGCTCACGACTCCCATCGGCGTGGCGCTGGGCGTCACGACCACCCGCGAGATCGGGTCGGCGCTTGGGCTGACCGGACTAGGTGACTACGCTATCCGTGGAGCGGACAGCACTTTCGCGTCGGTGGGCTGGAACGGCAAGCTCGCCGGGTTCCGGCTAACTGCAGAAGCGATTGCCGGGCGCACGATCGTGGACGCCCGCATTGCTCGGCTCTCATTCGAGCCGATCATTTCCACCGGCTTCCGGTTTCAAGCCGATCACCGGCTGCTGGGTGGATTTACCTCGTTAGGCCTCACGGCGCCTTTGCGTGTCGATCGTGCTCCCGTGTCATTCGCCGCCCCAAGTGGCTTCGACCTGTCGGCACGCGCAATCACCGACGTCATTCGCCGGTTCGACCTCGCCCCGAACGCGCGCGAGCTCGACCTGGAGTTGGGCTGGACCAAGGTCATGCACCAAACACGGGTAGCGGTAGGCGCTGCCTACGGCGCGAACGCCGGCAACCAGCGTGGAGCTACAAACGCGGCGGCGTGGATGCGGCTATCCACCGCATTCTAATGCTTCTGCATATCAGCCGTGGCTTCAACGGCCTTCCGCCTTAGCATTGAGGAACGCATTTTCTTCTGCAACAAGGGTATCGATCACGTCAAAGCGACGAGCAACTATTCAGCCGTGCACATCGACCTTCGCTACGCGAAGGTCGACAGTATCTTTCGTCCTCGGCTTAGACGTTGAAGATGCGCCGGCGCTGGCGGAGCGTACCGACGTCTGAGCAGACTCAGTTTCGGACTCTCGCGTTCCCTTCCAGCGCCGCTAACTTCAGACGCTCGTTAATTCGAGATCTGATTGCCTGTTGTAATTGAGATCGCAGCCGCGCGCTTCTGCACGCACGCCAGCCAACGGCTCCAAAACGATAACTAAGTTTAGCTTATTATACGCGGAACAAAGGAGATCGGGATGTATGGCGAACCAGACTTCGCAACGCCGTTGCAGCAAATTGTCTTCTGGCGAGGCGCCTTTATCCACTACTATACAATTGTCGAACATGTGACCGATGATCTTCTGCTACGAGCCTTGGTAAGCGATCATTATGCTGGGTTTGCCAAGGTGCCCGGCGGCTGGCCGAATCGGCTGGCACTACTTGGAAAGCTATTCGATGCCCCCGGAGTGCTGCAGAGGTTCGCTCCGCCGTGGCGCAAGGCATTGGTGGCGCTGACAATCGAGCAAAAGACGAGACACCTATTGGCGCACGGGATGCTCGCCAGCGAATTGAGCGAAGATGAACAGCTGACCCTTACTTTTACCGCATACAACTTTTCGAAGCGTTGGCGGGAAGTATTCACCACGACCGTCGAGAAGTTGCGCCACCTCGTCACGACCTTCGGCGAAGCAGCGGAGGCATATAACGCCTTGATAGCCGGGATCGCGCAGTCCGCTGGACTGGAACCCTTCCCGGTCGGACCATCGCAACCGTATGAGGGCTCGCCCGAGCTTTTTGAACTTGTCGAGCGATGATGCGATCGTTTCCTTCAGAGGGCGCCGTTACGGTTGCGAAAGACCCACTTCCAGCCACTCAGCTTCAACGAGGGACCGCCCACGATCCGACGTTGGTTCATTAAATCCACGCGTTCCGACTGGCGCTTTCTGCCGAACGTAATGCGGGTACGCGATAACGGACCGCTAAGTATCAATGATTACTAACGGCGTCATGTTCGCTTCGTTGACATCCCGTGTGGCTGGCCTGGGCCTGACCGTCGTCCTCGCCGTAGCGGCCCTCGCGGGACTGCTTGTCGACGCTTCCCGGCAAACACGCGAGAGCTTCGCCTGGGTTGAGCATTCGGCTGCCGTGATCAGAACCACGGAGGAGGCGGTCGGAGACCTGCGCGACGCCGAGTCCGGGCAGCGTGGATTCGTGCTGACGCACAATCCAGCCTTCGCATCATCGTTCACGCAGGCCACCGGCAGCGCCGCTCAAAACATCCAGCGAGTTGTCCAGATGACGAGCGACAATCCCGTTCAGAACGCCCGCTCTCGTGAAATTGCAGGTCTGATGGCGCAGCGCACCGCCGTCCTACGCCAGCCGCTCGAGCTTGGTCGTCGCGGCGACTTCACCGGCGCGCTTGACGTCATCTCGAGCGGCCGGGGCCGAGAGTTGATGGATCAGATTGTGGTCCGCGCACGCGCTTTTTTGGATCAGGAGCGTGTCTTGCAGGCCGGCAGGCAAGATGCCGCGGAGCGCCGCTTGACGATCGGCAAATGGTCCGCCGTCATCGGAGCGTCTGTCGTCGCACTCATCGTGCTTGGCGGCTTTACCCTCATCATTCGCGCTATTCGCAAGCCGCTTGCTACCATGTTGAACGCTATGACGGAATTGGGCGACGGCGAGCACGTGCAGATCGACATCGCGATGGGGTCGAGCGAGTTCAGTCGTCTGGCGCGAGGCTATAACATAATGACGGGTCGGCTGGCGGCCGCTGTGGCCGACCAAGCGGGCAGCGAGCAACGGCTCACCGTAGCCAACAAGACGCTTGAGCAGACGGCAGAGACGCTGCGCCAGCGCGGTGATGTCATCGAAGTCCTGGGTGGAATGGCGCACCGTATGCAGGCGGCGCGTACCGATGAGGAATTGGCGCAGATCATTCGCGTCTTCGTTCCCCGCGTCCTCCCGGGTGTGGCCGGTGCGCTGTACGCACACAACAATTCGCGCAATCTCCTCATCCCGGTCGCAGATTGGGCAGGCTTCGTGGCCGAGCCGGACGGCTTTGCGCCGAACCAATGCTGGGCGTTGCGTCGCGGACAGGCGCACTGGGTCACCGCGCCGGGTGACGACATCGTGTGCGGACATGTCGGGCACGAGGAGGCGTATCACTGCGAACCGCTGCTCGCCGGCGGCGAAGTCATCGGCGTGCTCCACCTGTGCGGCCAGGTCGGCGCGGAGAGCCGCTTCCGGCTGACCGTGCTCGCCGAGAACATCGCATCGGCACTCGTCAATCACCGTCTGCAGCGCAGCCTGCGCGAGCAGACGATCCGCGACCCGCTTACCGGCCTCTTCAATCGCCGCTATATGGAAGAGACGATGACGTTGGAGATCGCGCGGGCGTCGCGGTCCGGAGCGCCGCTGAGCGTGGTGATGTGCGACGTCGACCACTTCAAGCGCTTCAACGACGATCACGGCCACGAGGCAGGTGATGTGGTGCTGCAGGCGGTGGCGGCCGAGATGAAGAACCGCTTCCGTGACGGCGATGTCGTATGCCGTTTCGGAGGCGAAGAGTTCACCGTCATCGCGCCCGGGACGTCGGCAGAGGCGCTGAAGGCTCGGGTAGAAGCCGTGCGCCACGCGATCACAGAGCTCAACATCCACCAGAACGGCCGTACCCTCGGCGCAACAAGCATGTCGTTCGGCATCGCGACGTGGAACGACACGATGGCAAAGGATGGCTCGTCACTTATCCAGGCGGCCGATGCCGCGCTTTATAAGTCCAAGCGCGAGGGTCGCAATCGAACGAACATCTTCTGGTTAGCCGCGTAAACGGCAGCATCGACCCGATTGCGGTCTTTCGGGGCGTCACTTCGGCTCACCAGCTTCGGCCGTTCATCCAGGTCGGAGAGACGGCCCGATCTTGGCGGATAGTGCGAAGGAGAACGGAAGCTGATGAAACCTCACCGTTGATCCATGTCCGAAAGTGCCTCGACCAATGCGATTTGCGTGAGCTCAGACTGATGGCCGATGATTTCGAAGCGAAGTATCTCGTATCGACGACACAATGCTAGCGCGCGAACCCTCCGTAGTCGGCCCAAACCCTACGCCAGGAGACGACGGCTAGTCGAATATCGCTGCCGTCACCACTCAGCATCTTCACCCTGATCTCCGCTGCGGACGCCCCGCGTCGATGATCTGCCCGACGGGCTTCTCAAGCCTTCTCGTCGAAGCTCTCGGCCATGCGCGCGACGTTCGCGGTACGACCGGTAATGATCTCGAACGCCGCAGCGGCTTGGCGCACGACCATCCCGCTGCCGTCGAGCGTCGCGCACCCCAGGCTGCGGGCGGTGCGGAGCAGCTCGGTTTCCTGTGGGAAGTAGACGATGTCGGCGACCCAGTGGCGCGGTTGCAGGTGCTGCGTGGAGATCGGCATGCCCGGCTTCGACATCATGCCGACCGGAGAGGCGTTTACGATCCCGTCGATCGCGACCGTATCATGGTCGCCGGGTGTACGCACGACGACATCCGCGGCGAAACGCTGCCGAAGCGTGGCGGCGAGCGCGCGCGCCCGTTCGGCATCCACGTCGCACAGCTCGAGCCGGCCGACACCCGCCGCCAGCAGCGCGGTCGCCACGGCCGCCCCTGCGCCGCCCGCGCCCAGTTGCAGCACCAGGTTCAGCGTCGCGTCCGGAAGGCCCGCGCGCAGGCTGTCTCCGAAACCGATCATGTCGGTGTTATGCCCGGTCAGGTGTCCGTCGTGGATCGCGATCGTATTGACCGCGCCGACCGCCTGCGCGCTGTCGGCCAGCGCATCCAGGTGCGGGATCACGGCCTGTTTGAAGGGGTAGGTTACGTTTGCGCCGGCGTAGCCTTCGTCGCGCAGCCGCGCGAGCAGGTCCGGCAGCACCGCGTCGTCCCAACCGCGGTCGTCGAAGTCGAAGAGCGTATAGCTGAGGTCGAACCCCTGAGCCCGCGCCTCCTGCTCGTGCAGCCAGGGCGACCGCGATGCCAGGATCGCGCGACCGATGAGACCGGATTTGGTCATCTTGTCCCCCGCCTGTTCGGCGCGGCGGCGGGAGATTGCCGCCGCGCCGATCTCGTCAGAAGCTGACACGCACGCCGGCGTAGAAGGAGCGTCCGATGGCGTCATACAGCGCGACGTCGGTGCCGTTCTGCGAGCTGGCGACATAGGGCAGCTGCTTGTCGAACAGGTTGTTCACGCCTAAGCGCAGTTCGAAGCCCTGCGCCGCCTTGACCGTCGTGAACATATCCCACAGCGCGTAGGCAGGTACGCCGACCTGTGCCGTCGCCGGCGTCAGCACCGCGCTCACGTCGCGCAGCGGTCCCTGATAGCGCCAGCGAAGGCCAAGGCTGCCGCCATCGCCGCGATAGCCGAACGAGGTCAGCGCCTTCCACTTCGGCGTCGCGCGCGGCGGAACGCTGGTCGGCAGGGCGCCACCGTTGCTCACGCCCGTATAGTCGAGGAACGGCGAGCCCGGCAGCAGCTGGACTTCGTACTTGCGTGTCCAATCGACGCCGGCGTTGACGAACACGCTGCTCGTCGCGCCCAGGAACGGGGTCGGGACGCTCCAATTCGCCTGGAATTCGACGCCCTCGGTGCGCAGGCCGCCGATGTTCAGATACGGGGTGTTGACGGTCGTGATCTGTCCGGTCGCATCGCGCTGGATCGCGGTGCAATAGGAATTGCTGGCGCTGTAGCTGGGGTTGGTCCCGTCCAGATTGAAGCATTTCGACAGCACGGTCAGGCCCGGCACGGTCGAGATGACGTTCTTCACCTTGATGTTATAGTAATCGACCGACAGCGTCAGATCGCTGAAGATGCCGCGCCCCGGCACGTCGAACACGAAGCCGACGTTGTAGGTGTCGGCCTTTTCCGGCGTCAGGCCGAGGTTGCCGGCGATCGTCTGACCGGTGGCGGTGGTCGGGAAGGTGTAGGAGCTGACCGCGGCGGCCGGCACGCCCTGCGCAACGCACAGCGCCGCGACCTGTGCACCATTGGCACCTGTACGGGCGCCCGAGCGGACGTCGCACGGATCGCCGAGCGACGCGGGCGGCGTACCGATGACCAGCTGGGTGCCGGAAGCAGGCGTGAAGAGCTCGCCGATATTGGGCGCGCGGACGGCGCGCTGATAGCTGCCGCGGATCAGCAGCGGCTTGAACGGCCGCCAGCGCGCATCCGCCTCGTAGCTGGTGACCGATCCCGTCACCGAGTAATCGGACACACGCACGGCGGCGCCGACGCCCAGTTCCTCAAAGAACGGACGGTTCGACAGCAGCGGCACGTCGACCTGTGCGGCGATTTCCTTCACGCTAATGGTGCCGGCCGCCGGGGCCGAGGCGATGATCGATTCCAGATTCTGCGCGCGCAGGTCGCTGTCGGGCACATAATCGTAGGTGTTGCGGCGATAGGTACCGACGACCGCGATCTGCGCGGGGCCGGCGCCCAGGTCGAACAGCCGCCCGTTGAGCTGCGCCTGGACCTGTGTCTGGGTCAGGTCTTCCTGCGAGAAGGCGGTCTTCGTGATATAGTCGCGGCAGGCGGCCGACAGCGACCGGGCGTTGGCGTCGCCGAAGATGTTGAACCCGCCGGCGCAGAGCGACGCACCGCCGTCGGCGGCGTTCAGCAGCGTCTGAACCCGGCTCTTCACCACCGCATTGCCGATCGCGAGCTGGTGCGCGGACTTGTCCCACGACGCGAACATGTCGAACGTCCAGCCCGGCGCGATGTCGCCGCGCAGGCCGGCCAGATACTGCTGGATCGTGTACTGTTCGCGGAAGCTCTTGTACGGCACGCCGACATACCGGCCGTTCCAGGTGAACGACGCATTGGGGTTGGGGCGCGACGCCAGGATGGTGCGCAACGCTGCCGGGATGAAGGGATTGGTCACCGGCACCGTCGTCAGCGCGCCGAACTGCGTCAGGCTGCCACCGCTTTCGGTGTTGACCGCCAGATCGACGTACATGAACTGGCCATAGGCGGTCAGGCCCGGCGTCAGCTGATAGTCGCCCTTCAGGAACGCGGTCTTGCGGTCGAGGGCATTGGCGAACTGGATCTGCTGACCGACCGGCATGCGGACGTTGTTCGCGACGATCAGATACCCCTGGCTGTCGCGTGCGCCCTTGTAGTTGATCGCCCCGGTCTGGGTGAACAGCGTGCCGTCGTTGTTGAAGCCGAGGTTGAGCAGCGGATTGATCGTCGTCGTGTTGCCATAGGTCGCAAACACGCCGTTCACCGCCGCGCTGGTCGGCGCGTTGGTGGCGCTGGGAACGAAGGTGCCCGACCCGATGAAGGACGACGGCGTCTTGTCGTTGAAGAAGGCGCGGGTCGATCCGTTGACCGGATCGGCCTTGGCATAGCTGAACGCCGCGACGACGTTGCCGCGGTCGTCGGCGAAGGAACTGCCGAAGGCGAGCGAGCCGTTGAAGCGGTAGGCGTCGCCGCGTTCCGAAATGCCGTTCTGCAGATCGACGCGGAAGCCGTCCAGCTTACGGACCGTCTTGAAGTTGACGACGCCCGAAATCGCGTCCGAACCATAGACCGCCGATGCGCCGCCGGTGATGACGTCGACCCCGCCGATGATCGCATCGGGAATGATGTTGATGTCGACGTTGCCGTTGATGTCCGACACCGGCAGGCGGCGGCCGTCGAGCAGCACGAGGTTGCGGTTCGAGCCCAGGCCATGAAGGTTGACGGTCGATCGGCCACCGGTGCCCTGCCCGCCGGTGTTGCCGTTGCCCGATGTGGTGAAGCTGGGGATCTGGTTCAGCGCATCGACCACGTTGACCGCACCGGTTTCGCGGATCGACGCGTCGCTGACCGACACGATCGGGCTGGCGGAGCTATCGTTCGCGCGACGGATCAGCGTGCCGGTGACGATGACCTCGGCAGCGGTGGCGTCCTCTTCCGCCGCGGCCGTGGTCGATGTCTGCGCGGCAGCGGATGCGGCGAAGGTCGCAGCCAAGGTCAGAACGGATGTGGTGAACGCAAAGCGGAACGACGCCTGTCGCATATGATCCTCCCCGTTGCCGTCGAGTATCCCGACGGTCAGTGCTGGATCATTAGTGTTACGAACTGGTTCCTGTCAACGGCATCGCCAATCGATACGGCGCTTCGCTACTTCCCCACCCAGGCCAGCAGGATGTCGCCCACCTGCGTCGCCCGTTTGCCGATCGCCGCGTCGCTGGTCATGTCGACCCCGAAATTATGCGCGAAGGTGAACTGGTTGGAGACGTTGTAGAAAGCGAGCGCCGTCATGTTCATGTGCAGGTCGATGGGATCGATGCCGGAGCGGAACGTGCCTTCCGCAACGCCGCGATCCAGGATGCGGCCCAGCAGATCGATGACCCGCCGGTTGTTGGTCGGCAGACCGTCGATCTGGCGGAGATGCTCGGCCCGGTAGATGTTCTCGTTCATCACGAGTCGCACCAGTTCGGGATGCTGCGAGTGATAGCGGACGTCGTGTTCGATCAGTCGGCGCAACGCGTCCACCGCGGTGCCGCTGTCGATGTCCACCTCCGCCTCGCTCGACCGCACGCGGCGATAGGCGCGTTCCAGCACGGCGCGGTACAATTCGTCCTTGCCGCCGAAGTAATAATAGATTTTCCGCTTGGTCGCCTTGCCGGCGATCTCGTCGATGCGGGCGCCGGCCAGCCCCTTCTCGACGAATTCCTCGGTCGCGACGTCGAGGATCGCATCGATCGCCGCCTCGCGGGCCTCCGCTCGCGTGCGGCGGGTCTTTGCGGGCGATGAGTCGGTGTCGGCAGGATTGGGATCGTCTGACATAGTCGCGGTCTAACCCGCACACGCGGGCGCGCAACGGCGTTTTCCAAATCCACCGATGTTTGTGTTACGAACCAGTTCCTCTTTTTGCTTTGCCGTTCAGGATCAGGTTGATAGGATGATGAAAAGCGCCGGTCGAAGCAGGCTGGCAGTGTATGTGGGAGGATCGTCGATGAAACGCACTCTATGCGCCCTGATGCTCGTGAGCGCCGCTGCCGCGGGCCATGCCCAGGACCGTCAGTTTCCGACCGCCGCCGCCCCGGTCACCGAGGACAAGTTGCCCGTTGTGCCCGTATCCTTCCCCGGCGGCGTGAAGGCGTACCGCGACGTCACCTACCAGACGATCCCCGGTTATCGGCCGCAGATCGTCGACATCTACGTGCCCGCATCGAAAGGGCCGCACCCGCTGATCCTGTACATCCATGGCGGCGGATGGATCGGCGGGCACACGCGGCATTCGGGCGCGCTCGCCGATTTTCCCAAGGTCCTGGCATCGCTCGCGAGCGAAGGCTTCGCCGTCGCCAGCCTGGAATATCGTCTGTCGGGCGAAGCCCGTTTTCCGGCACAGTTGCAGGATTCGAACGCCGCGCTGCGCTTCCTCCGGAGCAAGGCCGGCGACTATGGCATCGATCCCACCCGAGTCGGCGTGTGGGGTGGGTCGGCCGGCGGTCATCTCGCCGCGCTGACCGCGGTCACGTGCCGCGACACCGCACTGGATCCGGCGGCAGCGGGCGATGGTTGTGTTCAGGCTGCGGTGACCTGGTACGGCGTCTACGACTTCCGCGGCATGACAGCGACGCCCGACGGGAATGCCGCGGGCGGCAAGCTGCTCGGCTGCGACGCGACGTGTCCGGCCGACAAGATCGCCGCGGTGAGCCCGGTCACGTACATAAATGCGAAAGACCCGCCGTTCCTGCTGATCCACGGCGAAGAGGACAAGGTGGTGCCGGTCGCCCAGTCGCGGCTGGGCGAAGCGGCGCTGCGCAAGGCCGGGGTGAAAGTCGAATCGATCTACATCCCCGCCGTCGATCACAGTTTCATTGGCAAGACGCCGCAGGACACCCGGGCCGCGACGCTGAAGGCGACCAACGCGACCTTCGACTTCTTCCACAAAACGCTGGGCGTGCCGCGCCGGTGACGGGGCGTACACCGTTTGCGGTCATCGCACTGGCGACGCTGACCGCGCAGAGCCAGCCCGTCGCGCCGGTCCGCACGACGGATGCCGGACGGGTGGAGGGCATCGCACTGCCCTCGGGCGTCGATGCTTTCCTGGGTGTCCCGTTTGCGGCGCCACCGGTGCGCGACCTGCGCTGGAAGCCGCCCCAACCGCGCCGGCCCTGGTCGGGCATCTATCATGCAGACCGCTTCGCGCCCGAATGCCTGCAACCCTTACGCAGTTCGCGGCAGAACCATTATTTCGGCGAGGAAGCGACCAGCGAAGACTGTCTGTATCTGAACGTCTGGGCGCCACGCGCGGCGAAGAAGGCGCCGGTGGTCGTGTGGATCTACGGCGGCGGCTTCACCATCGGGTCGGCCAGCATGGCGAACTACGCGGGCGAGCCGCTGGCGCGATCCGGCGTCGTCCGGGTCAACCTGGCCTACCGCGTCGGCGCTCTCGGCTTCCTCGCGCATCCCGCGCTCAGCCGCGAGCAGCAGGGCCGGTCAGGCAACTACGGTCTGATGGACCAGATCGCGGGCCTCGACTGGGTCCGTCGCAACATCGCGCGCTTCGGTGGCGATCCTGAGAATGTGACGATCGTCGGCCAGTCGGCCGGATCGATGTCGGTGGCGCTCCTCCAAAGCAGCCCGGCCGCGCGCGGGTTGTTCCGCCGGGCAGTTGGTATGAGCGGCAGCCCGTTCGGCGGCATGCTGGGTCCGGCCACGCTGGCGACCGGCGAGAGGCAGGGGTCGGAGCTGGCGACGGCGCTGGGCGCGACCACACTGGATGCCCTGCGCGCGGTGCCGGGCGACCGGATCGTCGCCGCGCAGGGCGCCCGCGTGTCGATCGTGCAGGACGGGCATGTGGTGACCGGCCCTGCCGAGGCGGTCTTTGCGGGACGGCGCCAGAACGACGTGCCTGTACTGATCGGCTACACCCGCGACGAGAGCTTTCGCCCCTTCGACCGCATTGTCGATCGCTCCGGGCTGACCGCCGCGGTGCGCGAACGCTATGGTGCGCGGGCCGACGCTATCTTGAAGAGCTACGACACCGGCGATGCCAGCCGCGATGCCGCCGACATTGCGCGAGATGCGTCGGTTGGCGTTCAGATGGCGGCCTGGGCGAGCCATCAGCAGCGCTACGGCACGGCGCCTGCCTATGCCTATCTGTTCACGCGTCGCCAGCCCTATGCCCCCGGCATCACCTTCAGCGACCATGATCCGGCGACGGCCGGCGCCTATCACACCGGCGACGTGCCCTATTGGCTGCGCACCCGCGATTCACTCAACCTGTTTCGCCGTACGCGGGACTGGGAACCGGGCGACGTGAGCCTTGAACGCGAGATGTCGGACGCGCTGCTGTCGTTCGCCCGCACGGGCGTACCGACCAGCCCGACCATCGGCCGCTGGCCGGCGTTCGACCCGACCAATCCGCGCCTCGTCCGATTGGCGCCGCGCAGCGAGACTGTCGCCTGGCCGCACTACCGCGACATCGCGCTGTTCGACGGGGCCGCGGTGCCGCCGCGACCGGCAGGCGCGCGTCCGCGCGACTGAGGGATGCTGGCGCTCGCCCTCGCCGCGGCGCTGGCCGTGCCGCCGGCATGCGTCGCCGACGACGGCCTCGCCTATGTCTGCGGGACGGAAAAGCCGGAAGACGTCGTGGCGCTCCCCGACACGCGCTGGCTGATCGCCAGCGGCTTCGCATCCGGCGCGGGGCTGAAGCTGGTGGATACGACCGCCCGCCATGCGACGCGTTGGTACGCGGGCGGTGCCGTGCAGCACCGGCCCGATCCGCGCTGGATGCGCACCTGTCCCGGTGCTCTCGACCCTGCGCTGTTCAACGCCCGCGGATTGTCGCTCCGCGCGACCGGACCCGGCAGCTGGCGGTTGCTGGTCGTCAATCACGGCGGTCGCGAATCGATCGAGATGTTCGACATCGCCGCAATCGGCGACGCCGCGCCGACCCTGACCTGGCGGGGCTGCGTCACAATGCCGGCAGGCCAGGTCGCGAACAGCGTCGCAAGCTTTGCCGACGGGACGATCCTGGTCACCGTTCTGACGCGGCCGGGCACGACGATCGGCGACTTCATGCTCGGTCGGCCGACCGGCGCGGTGTGGCGGCTTTCGCCCGGCGCTGACCGGTTCGAAGAGCTACCGGGCACCGAACTGCCCGGAAACAACGGGATCGAAACCGATCCGGACGAGCGCCATTTCTATGTCGTCGCCTTCGGCTGGCACGCGGTCGTGATGTACGATCGTCGCGACACCCGTCGGCCGGTCGACCGGATCGTTGCGCCCGACTTCATGCCGGACAATATCCGCTGGTCGGGCGGGCGGCTGCTTGTGGCGGGCATGCGGCTCGACGAGCCCGCATGCGGCGGACTGCGCGCGGTCGTCGATGGCGTTGCAGACCCGATGCTGTGCCATCGCGGCTGGGTGGTCGGCGCCGTCGATCGCACGGCACGTCGGATCGCGACCGTGGCCTATGGGGGCCCGCAGGCGCACTTCAACGGCCTGTCTGCCGCGGCGATCATTGGCGATCGGCTGTGGCTCGGATCCTTCCAGTCCGATCGGATCGCCTACACCTCCCTGCCGAAACCCGAGAGTGCCACGCCATGACCAGCCTCAACGCCATCGCGACCGTGTCGATCAGCGGGACGCTGGAGGACAAGCTGCGCGCCGCCGCCGCGGCCGGGTTCCGTGCGGTCGAGATATTCGACACCGACTTCGTCGCATCCGCCCTGACCGCCGAGCAAGTCCGCGCGCTGCTGGACAGCCTGGGCCTCGCGTGCGTGCTCTACCAGCCGCTGCGCGACGTCGAGGGGATGCCCGAGCCGCACCGGACCCGCGCGCTAGCCCGGGCGCGCCAGAAGTTCGAAGTCATGCGGACGCTCGGCTGCGACCGGCTGTTGCTGTGTTCGAACACCTCACCGCTCGCGTCCGGCGACCGCGACACGATCGTTGCCGATCTGCGCGCGGTGGGCGACATTGCCGCGGAATATGGCGTCACCGTCGGCTATGAAGCGCTCGCCTGGGGCCGCCACGTCGCCGATCACCGCGACGTCTGGGACATCGTCCAGGCGGTCGACCATCCGAACATCGGCATCCTGCTCGACAGCTTCCATTCGCTTGCGCGGCGAATTCCGATCGAATCCATCCGCGCGATCGATCCAGCGAAGCTCGTCTTCATCCAGCTAGCCGACGCGCCACTGCTCGACATGGACTATCTTTACTGGAGCCGCCATTTCCGCAGCCTGCCCGCGCAAGGGGGGTTCGACCTGACCGCCTATGTCGCCGAGATTCTTAGGATCGGCTATGACGGGCCGCTGAGCCTGGAGATCTTCAACGACCGCTTCCGCGGCAGTTCGGCCGAGATGATCGCGCGCGATGGCCTCCGCTCGCTCGATGCGCTGCGCGATGCGGCGGCGCGGAAGCTGGGGCGTGAGACGACAATGCCCGCCCGCGCCAAGATCGACCGCGTCGAGTTCGTCGAATTTGCAGTCGCCGAGAAGGATGCCAATGAGCTTGCCGCGATGCTGCACAGTGCCGGCTTCGACCGGGTCGGGCATCACCGCAGCAAGAGGGTCGATCTGTGGCGCGCGGGCAACGTCAACTTCGTCCTGAATTACGAGGACGATGGCTTCGCCGCCAGCTATCGCACCGTTCACGGCACCGCGATCTGCGCGATCGGGCTGGTCGTTGCCGATGGTCCGGCGGCTGTCGCGCGCGCGCGGGCGCTTGGCGTGCCAGAACATCCCAGCGATCTGCCAGCGATGCCCGCGCTGCGCGGCGTCGCGGGCAGTCTGGTCTATGTCCTCGACATCGAAGCGGCGCGGACGATCTGGGACGACGAATTCGTGATCGACGCCGCGCCTGACGGGCCGCGCGTGGATGTCCTGGCGATCGACCACCTCGCGGCGACCGTCCACCATGACGAATTCCTGTCGTGGCAACTCTACTGGCGCGCGCTGTTCGACGTTCAGGTACAGACACCGCAGGACGTGATCGATCCCAACGGCCTGGTCCAGAGCCAGGCGATCCAGAACCGCGAGGGGAGTTTCCGCATCACGCTGAACAGCACGGACGCCCCCGGCGCGCTGTCGGCGCGGTTCCTGACGCAATCCTTCGGCGCGGGGTTCCAGCACATCGCCCTGCGCGTCTCGGACGTCGCCGGAACCGCGGCGGCGCTGGCGGCACGCGGGCTCGAACGCCTGCCGATCCCGGCGAATTACCATGACGACGTGGCGGCGAAATTCGGCCTGTCCGACGACGAGACTGCGGTGCTACGGCAGTATGGTATCCTGATCGACGAAGAAGCCCCCGGCCGCCGCTATCACCAGCTGTACAGCCGGGCGTTTGCGCGGACGTTCTTCTTCGAATTCGTCGATCGCGCCGATTACGATGGCTATGGTGCGCCCAATGCGCCGATCCGGCTGACGGCGCAGAACCGCTTTCGCCCTGCGCCGCCGCTCGATTGACCGGTCAGTCGAGTACGATCCGCTTCACGTCGCCCAGCACGACGATATATGCCAGCGCGCCCAGCAGAGCGACGACGCCGATGAAGGCGAGCGCATAGAAGAAGCTGCCCGTCGCCGCGACGATCCCGCCCACGACCAGCGGCGTGACGATGCCGGCCAGGTTCGCCGCCAGGTTGAAGATGCCACCGGTAACACCCAGCATCCCTTCGGGCGCGATATCCGAAATCAATGTCCAGCCGAGCGCGGCCATGCCCTGCGCGAAGAAGGCGAGGCTCAGGATCGCGATGACCGCGGCGTTGCTCTCCACGAAGTTCGCAGCGATGATGGTCGATGCAAGCAACAGTCCGAGGATGATCGGCAGCTTGCGCGCGACATTGGGCGACTTGCCCTGCCGCAACATCCGGTCCGACCACCAGCCGCCAAACAGCACGCCGACCGATGCGGCGATGAACGGGGCGATCGCGAAGAAGCCGATCTTCAGCCAGTCCATGTGCCGCTCGGTCGCGAGGTAGGTCGGAAACCAGGTGAGGAAGAAGACGAGCGTCGAATTGCCCGCGAACTGGCCGAGGCAGATGCCCCACATCTGCCGCGTCTTGAGCAGCTTGCCTGCCGCCGACCAGTCGAAGCGCTGCACCGGCGGCTGGTCAAGCAGCGCGCCACCGGCGACGATCTCGTCGAGTTCCGCCTGGTTCGCGCGGCTCTGCCGCGGTTCGCGATAGCCACGCCACCACACGATCGCGAACAGCAGACCGATCACGCCAGCCCCGACGAACAGCGACCGCCAGCCAAACGTGGCAAGTGCCGCGAACAGCAGCGGGCTGAGGAACGCCAGGCCGATATATTCGCCGACCGTGTAGACTCCGGTCGCAAACGCACGTTCGTCGCGAGGAAACCACGTCGCGACGACGCGGCTGTTCGCGGGAAAGCAGGGGCTCTCGGCAACGCCCAGTGCCAACCGCAGCCCGATGAGCGCCCCGACACCGTGGACAAACGCCTGCAGCAGCGTGAAAAACGACCAGAAAGCGACCGACAGGCAATAGGTCAGCCGCGTCCCGAAACGGTCGAGAAACGCGCCACCCGGCACCTGCGAGGCGGCATAGGACCAGCTGAACGCGGAGAAGATCACGCCCATCAGCGCAGCGTTGATCCCCAGCTCCTTGGTCAGCGCCGGTGCTGCCACGCCAAGAATCGTGCGGTCGAGATAATTGATGAGCGTGCCCGTGGCGATCAGCGACAACATGACATAGCGTTGTCGCGTGGGAGCAGGCTCGCCCGCATGCACAACAGTCCCCACCATCGGCATGGCCGCGGCTCCTCTCCCATGATCGTTGTATCAGTTATACGGACCAGTTCGTAACAAAATCAAGGGTGGAAAGTCTGTCGCTTTTCCGATCGCACCAGTTGCGATCTAAGCCTGCAGCTGTTGCATAGTCCCCGCCGCCATTCCTCGGCGCAGGCGAAGTGAAACAAACGCGAGGATCGTCAACGCGATGTTGCCGCCTTCGAAACGGGCGGTTGCGGCCCAGGCTGCTATTTGGTCGGATGATGAGCTGGTGAGCACGACGCTTCGGTCAACACGTTGGCCTAGGCGAAGCTGCATGAGGCCTGTCCGTTCAGCAAGTCGTCGCTCAGCGAGACGTCAATGCTTTAGCTTATCCGACGCCAAGGCTCAATGATGGACGCGACGACCTACGATAAGCGCTATGAAATTTAGTCCCCTCGCCGCTGCGGCCTGAGCGAACGGCGACTTACGACGGTTGACGCCCTAAAGCAGCCGTTCCGGTTTCCACCCATTATTGACGTCCGCGCCGTGTAAGGCGGCTCAAGTTCTGGCGATAAAATCAACACAGATCTCGGCAGACCTATTTTGCGCTTCAACTAAAGATCAATCAGGTAAGCGCCATGTGAGCTTAACGACGCTCCACCACCCGATACGCTCGGCGCCGGAACATAGGGAAGCAAGTGAGAAAGCCTCGGCTGGTTGGTAAAAATCCAGGCCGCCAGCTCGCGCCAGTGTTCGATCCCCGGTTCAGGCGACTGCGTCGATCGCCACATTTTGGCAGCGAGCCAAGTCGACACCACATCGGATTCGCAGTAGCGTTCGATCCGCGCATATTCGCCCTGCGCGGCAAGTGCGGCGACGCTGGTGCCGGCGATATCCAGTTTCGCGGGGATGCCGAAGCCGGCGCATACGTCGGCCAGTCGAGGTCGAACGGCGGCGCCGTTGCAAGTAATCTCGTCCAGAAGATCGTTGTGGAAACCAGCGTTCGATCGATTTCCGGCGCGTAGTAGCATTGGGGTGTGCTCCCCAGTCATGGCGGCGCGAGCGAGAAGTACGGGGATGTCGAATCCTCGCCCGTTGTACGTCAGAAGCGTACGGCATCCTTCAAGGCGACGTTCGACCTCTGCGACGATGGCGCGCTCAGACATCATCGCGCGGGAAAACGTCTCGATCTCAAATCTGTGCCGCTGATCGCGGTTGCGCTCGACGGTCAGCAGCGACACGCATAGCAGCTGATGCAGTGGCCACGCCGGGAACCCGGCGGCGGGGTCAACGCCCGCATTCTTGCATGCGTCCAAGTCTACGACTGTCTCAATATCGAGAACAACATTCATTTCTCATCTCCTGTGTAACGACAGAAGACTTGCTTGAAATCCTTTGACGCGAGCCTCGCTTGCGTTCCGCCAAGGTCGCATCCTATCTGAAGCATGGCGGCGAAGCGAAGGCCGTTGCATCGCCGTAGACTTTCCGCTTTCGCGACGATTTAACGCGTGATATTTGTCGCTGCGTCGATCGCTTTGAAGATGCGGGCCTTCGACAAGGGTCAGGTGGCGTGATCTGGGCGCCACAGGGAGAAGCAGCGGGGCGCGTCAACCCCCAGTCGGTCGTGGCCGCCCCCGAGTGCGGTCCAGCCCCTAGAAAGGGCAAACCCAACCCGATCGCTGCCAGGATGCGGTCCATAGCAAAGGCTATGGTCGTATGCGCTCCAGCCCTGCCCCATCTAATCGTCGATTGCTAACCTACACTCAGGCGGCGAATGCGGTTGCGGAGAATGTGCGTGCTCTCGGCGGCGTCATTCCGGTCGCGACTCTGATTGCCAATAGGATCTGCGACGCCGGATCTGGGCCGCGTCTTCAACCTGCAGAATTTCAGGCAGCGAAACAATACCGCGATGCCACTCTTCGCAACACATTGGCTACTAATACCGGGTTTGTGCCGGAACGTAATTTAAAGGCGATCAAAGATCACTTGTTTGCGATCACATCGCCCGAACGAAAGGAAGCGGTCGAGGAATGGGTGCTTGCTGACTGGATACACAGTCGACTGATTGATCACGCAGAGATGCTATTCAAGCTCAGCTCGACGCATCCCAAGGTCTACGAGGCGGCATTCGGCCCGTCTGTCAATCAGACGATTGAACTCGCCCGGCGCGGTAACGTGAAACATGCGTGGGTGCGCGACCTGTGCATCAATCAGGCTCGGTTCGTCCTGGTCGCTTCCGCTCATTATCGGACCAGGCATGTCCGCCAGATTGCGACCAGCCCGCTCGGCGGGCTCTTCTGCGGTATTGAAGATTGGAAGTCGGCTGGCCACGTTCTGCTGACGACCATTGCTGAGCCGGCGCTGCGCATCCAGCGCATCTATGAATGCGCGCAGACCTTCCTCGGCACCGACAAAGCGGTCCGAAATGTGCTGGCAGAGAAAAAGCTGCTGCTCAACAACGAGGCAGGCGACTTTGTCCACTTGGTCGCACTTGAAGTCCGCGCCATTCTCCAGCGTCGCCAGATCGATCCGGGTAAGGTCGAGGCGTTCCTCGATCAGACTTGGGACCCACTCGTCGAAGCCGGCGCGATCACCCGCAAGACCGTCAGAGACGAGGGCCTGAACAACATCAGCCTGAGCAGTCTGTGGTATGGGCTCGAACCCTCCGAGCTTTCCGCGTACATCGCGATACAGTTACTGAAGGCTCTGAACGCGGTCGATGACTTGGTTGATCGCGCATTGCTCGGGCGAAAAGGTCAGCTCGTCGCTTGGGAGCCGACTAAGGCCGCAGCCACAATAGCGACGACGATCCTGCGTTATGAAAGCAGGCCCGATCGCGAAACCGTCCAGATGGGTAAGAGCAGAAGCGGAGGCGATGGCGGCATCGATGCGGGATTTAACGGCTCGCGCAAACCATTGGCTACGATGCTCGAGAAAATAAGTGATCCCGCCATCGAAAAGGCGGTGTCGGACGTCTTCGGTATAGATCCGACGAGGCTTTTCCTGTGAGGTCGGTTTTACACGTCGGGTTACCGGGGGTGCCTCCGCGAATCGGCTCAAGGCTCGTGGATGAGCACCACGCTGTCTTCACCCCGAGTGATCGATCGGTTGCCGGAAACTCTTCCAATCGATCGTTCAGAATCCGAGTGGCTCCTCTCGCTCCTGAGCGCAGACGAACTCAGCTACATCTTCGACGGGCACGCCGGTCATGTCGAAGACTAAGCGCGTTTCTCCGAGCGTCGCGCATGCGGCCTCCCGCGGCGACCTTCCTGCGGACGAGCTTTACGACCAGTATGACACGTCTGAGGATGTCGTGACGCTTTGTCTCGATATTCTCCGTGAGCATTGCAAGCTGGACGACATGCTGATGGTCGATCCGTGTGCAGGCACCGGTCAATTCTTCAACCGATTTCCCTCCGGCAGCCTGGGCTATGAAATCGACCGTGAGTGCGACGGCGTGATCAAGGCAGACTTCTTCGACGTCACGCTGGAGAGTGATCGCCCGATCGCAGTAGTCGGCAATCCGCCCTATGGCTCTAACGGAAACTTGGCCAAAGACTTCTTCAATCATGCAGCAAAGTGGGCCGACGTGGTCTCGATGATCTTGCCGCGCTCATTCCGGAAGCCTTCGGTTCAAAACAAACTCGACAAAAACTTCCGCCTTCTGAGAGATGTAGATCTACCTCCCAACGCGTTCATATTCCGTGAGGCCCCGTACGACGTTAAGACCGTCTTTCAGATCTGGGTACGCTGCCGCGAACCTCGGGAACTGCACCGCTTGGAGAGAAAGCATCCGGACTTCGAGTTCACGACCGCCGACCGTGCCGACTTCGCTATCCGACGCATTGGCGCACGCGCAGGCGCGATCCACCACGATCCTCTCACTGCAAACCCTGCGTCGCATTACTTCATCGCGGGCGATGTCAAGGCTGCCATGGCGCAGATCAACTTCAAGGCCGTCGCCAGCAATGTGGCAAGCATCCGCAGTTTGTCGCAGGCTGAAATCGTCGTTCTCTACGACGAGTTCCTCCGCCAATCTCCGCCAACTCCGAAAGGGCCGATCATGTCTAAAGCTCGAGTCGAACGCGCGCTCGGCTATGTCCGGGTTTCCACGCAGCGTCAGGCCGACGGTGGTATCAGCCTCGACAACCAGGAACAGCTGTTGGCTGCGCATTACGCTCAGCGCGGCATCGAACTTGTCGACATCTACCGCGATGGTGGTTTCAGCGGCACCACCGAGAACCGGCCCGGCTTTCAGGCGCTGATCGAGCACGCGCTCCGTTCGGGCAGCGGCATCACCGAGATCGGCGTGTACAGCTTCTCCCGCCTGTTTCGCGACCATTATCTGCTCGAACATTACCGCCGCAAGCTCAAGCGCGCCGGTGTGCGCATCGTCGCGATTACCCAGGAAGTCGGCCAGGATGCCGAAGGCGACCTCGTCCGCTCCGTTCTGTCCAACTTCGACGAGTATCAGTCGCGCCAGACCGCCAAGTTTACGCGCGACACGATGAAGCGCAATGCCGAAGCCGGGTTCTGGAACGGAGCGGTTCCGCCGTTCGGCTATGTCGCCGAAGTCGCCGAGATGCGCGGTCCCAAGGCGAAGAAGCGGCTGGCGATCGAACCGTCCGAGGCGCTGCAGGTCCAGCAGATCTACCGCATGAAGCGGATCGGGATCGGCCACGGCCCGATGGGCTACAAGAAGATCGTCTGCCATCTCAACGCCAGCGGCGCGACCCTGCGCGGGCGCAAGTGGCATGTGTCGAACGTTAAGGACATCCTCCAGCGCTCCACCTATCGCGGCAAGCACGTCTATGGGGTCAACGACACCCGGAACGGGATCAAGCGCCCGGAAGAGGAATGGCAGATCATCGACGTGCCCGCCATCATCCCGGAGGACGAATGGCTCGAGGTTCAGGCAGGTATCGCCCGCAACGCTCGGCACATCACGGCGCCGACGTTCGTGACCGGGCCGACGATGCTCGCCGGCATCGCCAAGTGCGGACACCCCGAGTGCGGGCATGCTCTTACGATCGCGACCGGTAAGGGGGGGCGCTATCGCTACTATCGGTGCTCGCGCAATCTGCGCCGCGGCGAGACTGCTTGCCAGGGCACGAGCATCCGTGACGAAAAGCTCGAGACGATCGTTGTCGATGCCTTGGCCGAGCGAGTCCTGCGCCCGGAGAGGCTTCAGCAGCTTCTGGCCAATCTGCTTGACGACAGCTCTGCCGCCATGCGCGAGCGGCAGGCTCACCTCAAGGCACTGCGCACCGAGCGTACCCGCGTCGAGGGTGCGATCCAGAATATGTTCGATTTTATCGAACAAGGGGTCGTGTCGCCCCGCGACGCCGATTTCACCGCGCGCCTTGCCGCGCAGCGCACCCGGCGCGCCGATCTTGAGCAGGAAATCCTGCTGGTCGAACGGCAACTGTCCTCTGCCGACCGACGCGTCACCCCCGAAGCCGTCGCCCGGCTCGGCGACGTCATCCTGACCAAGTTGCGCGATACCGATCCCACCACGCGGCAGGGTTATGCCCGCCGCTTCATCACCAAGGTGGTCGTCGCACCGACGACGATCACCATCACCGGGCCGATCAAGCCGTTGGAAATCGCTGCTGATGGCGGTGCCGACCAACAGGCACCGCTGGTGCCCTCTCTTGATCGGGAGTGGTGCCCAGAAGAGGACTCGAAAAGGGTTCAGGAGCCCCAGAAATCTCCCGTTTTCGAGAACTGGTATAGGCCGATACCTTCACCGATACCCTCGCACTTTTTTGCTGAGAAGGTTCGAGTCCCAAAGGTGCAAATCGCGGACTTCGCGCCGCCGATTCGCAGCGCCATGTTTTGAGCGGTCAGGTTACGCAGTCGGTCTGAAAGGATGATGTCCGACAGGCTCATCGGAGCAAGATTCTGAACTCCGCAACCAGCGGTTCAAGATCGCCATCATAGCTTGCAACCATCGCGGGCAGAAATGTGTCTCGTTTGACGCGCGAGAAATCCAACGGATATTCAGCCCGCTCGCCGAGCATCGCCGCGAATGAGAGCTGGGAGCGCCCATTGCCTTCACGGAACGGATGGATCGCGTTTAGCTCGCCAAGAAACCGCGCCATCTCGGCGACAAAGACCTCTGCATTCGCTGCTGCCATGGCGGACGGAAGCGTGGCGAAAAGCCGCTTCATCTCCCCATCGATATATTCCGGAAAGCAGAAGGGATTACCACCTTTTGCCGTCCGAACGGTGCGGTATTTGCCGGCCCAGCTGTAGACGTCCTGGAATAGATGGTGATGAACCCGACGGTAATGGTTGGGATCATAGCGCCCAAGCGGCAGCGGCTCGCGAGCCCGCAGCGTTGTCATTTCAAGTTCGAACGCCTCGAGTAGTGCCGGATCGCGCAGCCCGAGCTTATTCTTGAGAGTGGGACTGCCCTTGTAAGCGTAAGGGTCGTCGAAGGCGTCGTAGCCGACCGACATCACTTGCGCGTATTGGCGTCCTGGTAGGCTCGTATTACCTCGGAGCGCTGATCGTCTGCGGAGAGCTTACGCTTCTTCAAGTCGGAGAGACGCTTGCGGCTTGCCGCACTCAGTCCGATGCCCTCGACCGCCGTGATCGCGGCGAAGGTTCGCTGGCCAAGCACAACGCCGGAGTCGCTCGCCTTCAATCCCCTGTTGATCTTTTTCATATGTCTCCAACCGTTCCGGATATGCGCCGACCCACGCTCTAGCGGTCGAGCAGTTTACGCGCCTGCGAAATCCGGTCCTTGAGTCCAGCCTGAAAACTCGGATCACGCCGCAAAGTCTCGATGTGCGTCGAGATCGCAGCCCGGATGATGTCGGAGACTGGACGGTTTTCCACGCTCGCAACCGTTTCCAACGCGAGCGCCTGCTCCTCGGAAAGGCGAACCGTCATTGCCTTAGCCTGTTTCATGGCGCTGTTTTGCACCAAAACTTGCCGCTTGTCAATCCTATTGGTGGTGTGGTATCACGGTATCAAATTATGGAGGTGGCAATGAGTCCCGACAACGACGACAAGCAGCATGAACATCCCGGTCGGCCGGAAAAGTTCGAAATCAAGATCGACCGGACGAACTACAAGGTGTCTGAGCCGGTGCTGACCGGCGCGGATTTGCGGCGCTTGCCCGAGCCCGACATCGGTCCAGAGCGCGACCTTTTCGAAGTGGTTCCGGGAGGCTCCGACCTAAAGATCGAAGCCGACACGAAGGTCGAGATGCGCAATGGTCTGCGCTTCTTCACCGCGCCAGCGCAGATCAACCCGGGCGCTCACTGAGGGGGAAGACAATGTTGCCGCCAGACGACCATGACTACTTGCAAGCAAGGGCGCCGAGCCACATGGTGTCGCTCGACGGCGGCATGATCAACGTCGTTATCCCTTCCTTTCCGCTGCCGGCCGGGTTCACACTTGGCGCGTCCGATCTGCTGCTGCGGCTGTCAGCGGGCTATCCGGACGTGCCGCCCGACATGTGGTGGTTCGAGCCCGCAGTCAGGCGCGTAGATGGGCAAACCATCGCGGCGACTGAATCTCAAGAGGCTCATCTCGGTCGCACTTGGCAGCGCTGGTCTCGCCATCTTCAGCCCGGCCAGTGGCGGTCGGGCATCGACTCGATCGAGAGCTATCTTGCGCTGGTGCGCAAGGAACTCGATGCCGCCGCGATGGCGCGTGCTGCATGACTACGACGCTTGTAATCCCTGGCCCTATCGCGGATGAAATCACGGCCGCGACGCACAATCCGCTTGAAAGTGCGGGTGTTCTTCTCGCTCGCCGGGTCGAGACCGGTAAGGATGTCCGTCTCCTGAGCCGGGCGCTGCATTGGGTGCCTTCGTCGGCGTATACGGAGCGGAGCCAATATCACATGCTGATCGGCTCCGAAGGTTATGTCGGAGCGCTTGGAGCAGCCGAAACCGACAGAGCCATTCCTATTTGGTTTCACACCCACCCTGGTGACGGAGCTGTGCCGATCCCGAGCAAATATGACCGGCAGGTCGATCGTGACATTTCCGACCTTTTTCAACTGCGCAGCGGTTCGGCCTTCTACGCGACGCTGATCGCATCGCCGCAGAGCGACGGCTTTATCTTCACCGGCGAGATTACGCCGGAAGGCGGTCAGGCGGTACCGATCGATCGCGTGTGGTCAGTCGGCGAACGCTGGCGGCTTCTACAGAACTTTACCCGCGACACGACGGCGCCCGCCACCATCTTCGACCGGAATGTGCGCGCGTTCGGGCCGGACATCCAGCATGTGCTTGGCGATCTGCGCGTCGCCATAGTCGGCGCCGGCGGCACCGGTTCAGCTGTTGCCGAGCAACTTGTCCGGCTCGGCGTGCGGCACCTCCTGCTAGTCGACAGCGACATTCTCTCCGCGAGCAACGTCACCCGCGTCTTCGGCTCGACACCGCGGGAGGTCGGCCAACCGAAAGTTGACGTGTTGCGGGCGCATCTGATGCGGATTGCTCCCGATCTCATCTGCTCGACAATCCAGGGCATGGTGACGGTGCAATCGGTCGCCCAAGCGTTGCGGTCGTCCGATATCGTCTTCGGATGCACGGACGATAATGCAGGACGATTGGTCTTGTCGCGATTGGCGACATTCCTGCTGACGCCGGTGATCGATGTAGGTGTGCTCCTAAGCAGCGACAGCGCCGGCGTCTTGATTGGCATTGATGGCCGGGTCACGACGCTCACGCCAGGCGCGGCATGTCTCGTCTGCCGCAATCGGGTCGACATGGCACGGGCCGCTGCGGAAATGCGGACGCCGGAGGAGCGGCAGCGGCTGGCCGACGAGGGCTATGCACCGGCGCTCGGCCAGGTAGAGCCTGCGGTCGTGGCGTTCACGACCGCTGTCGCGGCAGCGGCGGTCAATGAACTCCTCGACCGACTGATCGGCTATGGACCTCCGGAGCGCCCGAACGAGACCCTACTCAGGCTCCATGAACGCGAGATCTCGACCAACAGCGCAGCACCACGCCCCCGACATTATTGCGATATGGCGCAGGGCAAATGGGGAGCAGGCGACGAAGAGCCGTTTCTCGGCCAGTTATGGGGTGCGGAATGAAGATATCCTGGTGGCAATGGCTCCCATTCTGGCGTTGGCGTGTAATCGGTGCGACAGAGTCTGCCGATGAAGTTCCTGACCGTCTGCCGCGCAATGCGGTGACGCTTGTTGGTGATGCTGATCGGATAAAATGGATCGTCTTTGATTGTCCGTGCCGCACCGGGCATCGGATCATGCTCAATGCCGACCAAGCGCGGCACCCGAACTGGACGTTGAATCAGCTACCGCGACTAACCATCTCGCCAAGTATCGACTCGCGGGGCACCCAACGTCGATGCCATTACTTCATTCGTAACGGCCGGATTCTCTGGGCCAAGGACAGCGACCGATGAACGACGTTGAAGATGCGGGTGACGACCCGCAACCGATCACGCCGCAGCCGCCGAGGGCGATCGAGAAGACGCCCATGTTCACAGCGATGAATGCGGCACGCTATCAACGCCAAACTCTAATTCGCGACATCGAGGCCGACCAGCCCAAATTGCTCTGCTACGTCGCTGGCAACAAGGCGCCTGTGGACCGTATCGACACGCTGGGTTTCGTCGACATGCTCCACAACATCACACCCGGCGATCCCATCGATCTACTGCTCCACACGCCCGGCGGCGATGTCGATGCCGCCGAAAAGCTCATCACGCTGGTCAGAAGCGCTGCCGGCGAAGACGGGCAGCTGCGGGTGATCGTTCCGGACTATGCCAAGAGCGCGGGCACGCTCATGGCGCTGGGTGCCAACGCCATTGTAATGAGCGACTCCTCCGAGCTCGGACCGATCGATCCACAGGTTTCGTCCAAGGACGGTAATGGTTCCGACATGGTTTATTCCGTCCTGACCTATTTGAAAGCCTATGACGCGGCGCGGCGCGCGCTCGGGGAAGCGCCTGACGACCTTGCCAATCGCATCACCTTCGAGAAGTTTGACCCGACGATCGTGCGGAAGTTCCGGTCGGTCAGCGATCGAGCGCGGTCCTTCGCGGAAAACCTGCTCAAGCGCCGCGGAAAAAATTTCTCGAAGATTGCCAGCGAACTGATGGATATCGATAAATATCAGTCGCACGGCCAGATGATCGGTTGGGAAGCGGCAACCGAAATCGGGCTGACCGTCCAATATATGTCATCGACTGATTATATATGGCGAAAATACTGGGCGCTATACTGTCATTTGCGTCTCGCGATCGAAAGTGAACAGCGGATTTTCGAATCCAATTATGTATCACTTCTGCTATGACAGGCGCCAATCCCAACGCGCCTTCGCCTCAGATGACTGATGTGGCCTTTTAGGCACTTGTGCCCATCGGATTATGCGACTGAAATACGCCAATGGTATATTTTGGCGTGATAATTCGACGATCCGGGCGAAAATCACCCGACTAGTCGTCGCAGACAACGATACGGAATGAACGTCGATCGACCGATCTTGACGGCTTCGATCTCACCAGACTTCATTAGCTCGTAAAGCGTCGTGCGCGGGATACCGGTGAGTTTGACGGCAGCCGAAACGCGGACGCTGATCGGTTCCGTAGGCAGGGTCCGCAATTCCTCCAGAGCGGCTGCCTTTTCGCGATCGCGCTCTTCGGGTGTCTTGCGGCGCGTCATGCTTTGCCTCGGCCGCGAACGAATGCCCGATCACTTTCGAGAAAGGCAGCGAGCATCGCCGGGATCAGTTCGGTCACCGGTTCTTCCCGCCCATAGGCCTGCGCATAGATTGCGGCATATTCCACCAGCGACTGATGAAGGTCAGGCAAGACCGATATGCTGAGCTTTACCGGGTTTCGATCAGGAAGCTGCGGCAGCTTTAATTCCGCCATGTCAGCTCTCCTTTCCTGCGAGCGCCAGCACAAGATCCTTGTGGACGACCAGCCGAACCGGCGCGCCGGGCCTGATCGTGATTGTCGGCTGAATTCCGAGATTGCGCTGGGTGATCTGGTCGCCAGCACGCGCAACATTGTCCTGCGTCGACATCCGTATCGCCTGTACGAGATCGCTCTGCCCGGACAACGCCAGCTCCGAACTCACGCCGAGCAGAGTCGAGAGCGCCACGCCCTTCAGAAGCTGCCAGGTGTGGAAGTCGACCTTGTCGGCGAGGCCGGCATAGCCCGAGGGATCTGTCGCCGGCACGTTGTCGATGCGTAGCGAGCTTCCGTCCGGCATGATGATACGCTGCCAGACAATCAGCGCCCGCTTCTGGCCGAAGGCGACGACGCTGTCATAGGAGCCCACTAGCCGAGCGCCCTGCGGAACGAGCAGCAATCGGCCAGTGGCGCTGTCATAGGTGTTCTCGATCACCTGTGCCGTGACCAGTCCCGGCAGGTCGGACCGCAGGCCCGTGATCAGACTGGCCGAGATCACGCTGCCCGCCGACAGCGTATAGGGCGACGGCAGCGGCGTGAGCGCATGTGGGTTCACGTCGCCTTTCGGATCCAGCGCCACCACGAACGCGGTCTTGCGCCCCTGGGCATTGGGATCGCTTGTCGGGTCGAGTGCAACCTTACCAGGCTCGCTCGCGGGCGTTGCGGCTGGCGCGGCGATGGACGCTTCGCCAGTCGGCTGGGTCTGACGGTTCTGCACCAGCACCCCGGACTCGCGGGCCGCTTTCAGCTCGGCGAGCCGGCGTTCCCGCTCGGCCGCTTCCGCCTGCTGAAACTGCTGGTCATTCGGATTGACCGCCGTCGCAAGCTGCTGCTGCCGTTCGAGGATCGGCTTGCCAAGGTCGCCCGGGAGCGGCGGGCCGAGACGGGGCACGTCGCCGTATGTGGCCGGCGCACCGCTCAAGCCATCGCTCGTCGGCCGCACATTCGGCTGGGAGAGTTCCTGCTGGGCATCCCCGCGTTGGAACAACCGCGGCTTCAATGCCATCCAGGTCACGGCAATGAGGCTGACCGAGCCGATTGCCGCGATCGCGATGATCACGCCGCGCTTGAAGCGGATCGCGCGGGGCGGCCGCGCCCGGATCGCCAGCGTCTCCGGGTCGAGCTTGACGCTCGGCTGCGCAATGGCCTCGGTCACGACGCCCTCCGCCGCGAATTGGTCTCGCCGGAGCGGGTGATCCGCACGACGTCCTGACGCTTCAATCCAAGTCGCAGCTCGGCGGCCTCGAACAGCCGATCGACGACATAATAGCGCCCTTGCACTCGGTAGTTGACCAGCTGCGCGGTCCCCGTGCCATCGACGAGGAAGAGCGGTGGCGCCTCGCCGGTGCCCAGACCGGCCGGGAACTCGATAAAGGTCTGACGACCATCATCGAAGGCGCGGAGTGGCCGCCACACCGGCTGATCGCCGGAGATGACATAGTCGAAATGGAGCTGGTCGACAGACACGCCGGTTGCGACTGGCTGAGCGGCGCGGGTTCGATCCTCCGCCGCCTTCAGCGCGATGAGCTGGTCCTGCGGATAGGTCCATGACAGGGCAACCATCGCCGAGCGTTCGGCGCTCGAAAGCGCCAGATGGTAGGTCCGCCGGTCGGTAGTGATGATTATGTTCGTGGCGAGCCCGGCGGCAAATGGCTTCACCAGGACGTGCGTCCGTTTGCCTTCGCCGCTGCCGCTGGTCGTGTCGCCGATCACCCAACGAACGGTATCGCCGGCGGCGACCGCGCCCAGCGCTTCTCCCGGCTGCAGCGCAATGTCGGTCACTTGCCCGGGTGCCGTGAGAACGCGGAATACCGCGCCATCGCTGAACGGGTAGACCTGGACCGCGTTGACATATCCGGCCGCGACGGGCTCCAGCGTCGCCGCGCGGTTGGCGGCGCGAACGCGCAGTTCCGCCGGCGAAGGTGGCATCCGCCGGTGCGGTTTCGTCCGCGGCCTCGCCGCCGGGATAGGCTGGGCGACGACCGGTGCGGCCACCTCCGTTGAGGACACGGGCGGCTGAGACGGCAGGAGGGGCGCGGTCTGCGCCGCCGCGATGCTGGCGCTGGCGAGCAGGCCGGTGACGACAAGGGCTTTCATTGGCGGGTCTCCGTTTGCGGTTGCTGGGGCTGAGCGAGGTTCGGATCGAGCGGCGATCCGAACGGAAGGTTTGGAGCCGGGGCGATGGCCGGCCGCGCGGAGGGCGATGGCGCTGCGGGCGCCGTCACCCCCGGTTCCAGTTCCCGGCTCCAGTCGACGGCATCGACATAGAGCCCGAGCGGGTTGCGGCGCAGCGCATCGGCGCTCGCCGGAGCCTTGAGGACGACGGTCAGGATACCGGTCCAGTGCGCGGTCCCGGCCTGCGCTCCGCGCTCGTAGCTGGTCTCGATCCATTTCACCTGGAAGGACCGATCGGACGCGCGGACGACGCTCGTGACCTGCACGGAAACGGTTCGCTCGCCGACCCGACCGAACGGATCGGCCGCGCGGGCGTAGTCGCCAAGAAAGACCGCGCCACGCTTTGTGGTGAAGTCGTAGGCTGACAACCAGTCTTGCCGCATCAGCACCGGATCGAGCGAGACCGACCGCACGCTGGTGATGAAGCGACCGAGGAACCAGGCGATCTGCGGATCGGTCGGATGAAAGCCCGCCTCGGCTGCGGCCACGGCGCGGGGCTCGCCCAGCTTGTCGACCTCGACGACGTAGGGCACGACGCGGCTCTGCAGGGATTGCCAGAGCAGCCCACCCGACAGTGCGGTAGTGAGCCCGAGGCATCCGAACGCTATCAGCCGCCAGTTGCGGGCCTGGACGCGCGCGGATCCGATCCGATCGTCCCAGAGTTGCCCGGCGCGCTGGAAGGGCGTCTCGGGAATGGGCGATCGCCCATAGCGTTGCACGGCACGTTTGAAGAGCATCAGTCGTCCCTTTCCTTGATATCGGGGGTGGCGCCGGCGCCGCCCCGGTCGCCTTGGCCAACAGCGTGGATTGCGGCCTGGCGGTGGTATCGGGCCGACGCCTGGTTCTTCATGGCCCGCGCCCAGCCGGGCATGCTCGATACGTCGTCGCCGGCGCTCGCGGCGGCGGGAGTGGTGCTGCCGACCATCGCGTTGAATGCGCCCTGTCGGCCGCTTTCTGCGGCTTCGCCGAGGCCGAGCGCGGCGGACATCCTGGAACGCGCCGCATTCGACGCGGCAGTTGCCATGCCGCGCATTCCAGCACCGACGCTCGACGATCCGCTTGCTTCCTGTCCGAGCTTGTACGCCGTGCCGGCGGCCGACCCCATGCTGGTGCCGGCTCGAACCGCACTGAGACCTGCCGCCGCGAGACCGCGCGCAGCGCCGACGGCGCCGGCGCCGCCCAGGACGATGATGCCGCCGGCACCCAGCGCCGTACCGAAGGCCGAACCGGCACCGAGCTGCGGCGCGCCGGAGACAAGACCCGAGGCAATGCCGGGGCCGAAAATGCCGAGACCGAACAGCGCCAGGCTGGCGAGCACGAGGCTGAGCGCCTGACCGATGTCGGGCTCCTGCCCCTGCAAGGCCGTGGTGAACTGCGAGAAATAGTTGGAGCCGATGCCGACGATGACCGCCAGGACCATGACCTTGATGCCGGAACTCACGACGTGCCCCAGCACGCGCTCGGCGAGGAAGCTTGTCCGATTCCAGAGGGCAAACGGCACGAGGATGAAGCCGGCCAGCGAGCTCAATTTGAACTCGATGATCGTCACGAACATCTGCACTGCAAGGATGAAGAAGGCGAGGATGACGAGCACCCACGCGATGAGCAGGACCATGATGGTCAGGAAATTATCGAAGAAGCTGGTGAAGCCCATCATCTGCGAGGCTTGTTCGAGCAGCGGCCAGGCGGCGGAGAAACCGGTCCCGGCGAGGCGCCCGGGCTTGAGCAGATCGGCCGCGGCCATGCCGCCGCCGCCGGCGGTGAGGCCGGCCTGTGCGAACGAGCGGAAGATGATGTCGGCCAGCGTCGAGAAGCTGTTCAGGATGAACGCGAACGCGCCGATGTACAGGATCTTGCGGATCAATCGGCCGAGGACGTTGTCCTCACCGCCGAGCGCCCAGAACAGGCCCGCCAGTGTGATGTCGAGCGCGATCAGCGTCCGGCTGAGGAAGCTGACGTCGCCGCCCAGCAGACCGAACCCGCTGTCGATATAGGTGATGAAGGCCTGCATGAACTGGTCGATGACGTTGAGGTCGTTCACGGTGGCTGGTGTCCTGACAAGGTGAAGAAGATGCCGCGGGGCGCGCCTGGGGGAGCTTCGACGCGCCCCGCGGCGACATCGGCGGAGGGGCGAGGCCCGCCGATGCCAGACCGGCTCCGCCTATTGGGGGGTGTAGGCGTTGCCGGAGCCGAGGAATTTTTTGGTCGCGCCCTGCGCGTCGGACTGCGCTTGGGTCCGAACGGCACGCTCGATCACATCGGCACGGTATTGGGCCGCCATCAGCGTCTGGAGCTGGAACTGCTGCTTGGCGACGAGGGCGAGCAGCTGGTTCGTGGCCTGCTGCGCCTGAAGCGCACCCTGTGCGCCCTGGCTCCGTTGGACGATGCCGTTCAGCGTCGCAGCGTCGGCGGCGACATTCTCCACCACCTGCGCCTGCACGGTCATGGTGTGCTTGTAGGCATCCATCGACGCATCGAGCCGGGCGCGCGCGTCGACGACGTGCTGGTTGTTGGTGAGCGCCTGGTTGAAGCTCGTCGGGAACATCGACCGGAACTGCTGATCGAGCCCTGCGACGCGGAACTGGATCGCCTGTGCCTGGCCCATCAGCTGGTCGATCTGCTGGATCGTCTGGGTGATCGCCTGAAACTCGGGGAACGTGATCGTCGTCAGGTTTTTGGCCTGGTTGATCAGGCTCTGCGCCTGGTTCTGCAGCATCTGGATCTGGTTGTTGATCTGCTGCAGCGTGCGCGCGGCCGTCAGGATGTTCTGGCTGTAATTGCCCGGGTCGAACACGGTGAGTTGCGCCCGCGCCGGCGTGGTGGTCGTGACCACGCCCATCACGAGCGAGCCAGCGGCACCGACCGCAAGCGCGCTGGCCATCAGGTATTTCTTGAAAGGCAGTTTCGTCGTCATCGTCATTCTCCTCGGGGCTGGAGGGTCAGGGAGCGGGAAAGTCGGCGAGCAGATCGGCGGCCCAGCCGAGGTCGGCGTCGCGCAGGAAGCGGGCGGCGAAACCTTCGGGGTCGTCTTCGGCGAGGATGGTCTCGATCCGGCGCTGGCTGGCCGGATCTGAGGCACCGCAAAGCGCGAGCGCGATCGGCCCGAGCCCCAGCTCGAACAGGCGGTTTCCGCGCGCGGATTGCAGATAATAGTGACGCTTTGGCGTGGCCCGGCTGATAAGCTCGATTTGGCGATCGTTGAGGCCAAAGCGGGCGTAGGCTTCGCGGCTCTGCGGCTCGATCGCACGGTCATTGGGAAGCAGGATGCGCTGCGGGCAGCTTTCGATGACAGCGGGCGCGATGCTGCTGCCTGCCACATCTGCGAGGCTTTGCGTCGCGAACAGCACCGCGACGTTCTTCTTGCGCAGTGTCTTAAGCCACTCCCGGATGCGCGCCGCGAAGAGCGGATGGTCGAGAAAGATCCAGGCTTCGTCGAGGATCAGCAATGTCGGCCGGCCGTCGAAGCGTTCCTCGAGCCGATGGAACAGATAGGTCAGGACCGGCGCGACGACGCTTGACTGGCCGAGCAGCGCCTCGGTCTCGAAGCACTGGACGTCGGCGAAGGCGAGACCGCTTTCGCTTGCATCGAGCAACCGGCCGTGCGGTCCGTCCAGCGTATATGGCTGGATCGCGGTGCGGAGCGCGTTCGACTGGAGCAGCAGCGCCAGTCCGGTCATCGTGCGTTCCTGCGGGGGTGCCGACGCCAGGCTGCCGAGCGCCGACCAGACCGCATCCTTGACCTCGGGAGTGACGGTCACGCGCTCAGCATCGAGGAGCGCCGCGATCCATTCGGCTGCCCAGCTCCGTTCGACGGCATCGTCGATCCGCAGCAACGGCTGGAACGCTAGGGTATCTCCGTCCGAAGCACCGAGCGCGTGGTGCGCGCCCCCCATCGCCAGCACTGCGGCGCGGGCTGAAAGGCCCTTGTCGAAAATGTAGACCTGCGCGTCGGCGTAGCGACGGAACTGCAACGCGATCAGCGCCAGCATGACCGACTTGCCAGCGCCGGTCGGACCGACCAGCATCATGTGACCGACGTCGCCGACATGGGTGGAAAGCCGGAAGGGCGTCGATCCCGCGGTCTGCGCGACCAGCAGCGGCGGCCCTTCGAGATGGGCATTGCCGATTGGCCCTGCCCATACCGAAGACAGCGGCATCAGATGCGCCAGGTTCAGCGTGTGGATGATCGGCTGACGGACATTGGCATAGACATGGCCGGGAAGTGACGAGAGCCAGGCCTCGACGGCGTTGACACCCTCGCGGATCGTCGTGAAGCCGAGGCCGCCGATGATCCGCTCGACCTGCCGGATCTTGGCTTCGACGCCTGCGCGGTCCTCGTCGCTGACGGTGATGGTCGTGGTCAGATAGCCGAAGGCGACATGGTCACCGCCGAGCGCCTGAAGCGCGATGTCAGCGTCTGCCACTTTGTTGTCGGCGTCACTGTCGAGCAGCTGGACCGGCTGGTTGTATAGCACTTCGCGCAGAAGCGCGGTGATCGACTTGCGCTTGTTGAACCACTGGCGGCGGAGCTTGGTCAGGAGCCTGGTCGCATCGGTCTTGTCGAGGGCGATGAAGCGGGTGACCCAGCGATAGGCGAAATCGGCCTCATTGAGTGCGTCGAGAATTCCGGGCCGGCTGACGTTTGGAAAGCCGACGACCGTGAGCGTGCGCAGATGCCGAGACCCAAGCATGGGTTCGAGACCGCCGACCAGCGGTGTGTCGGCGAGCAGTGCATCGAGATACATAGGCGTCTCCGGCACCGCGACCGGATGGTGCCGGCTGGAAACCGCACCATGGAGGTAGGTCAGCGTCTCGGTCGACGAGAGCGCCCGCACCTCGGGCATGAACGCGGCGAACAGGTCGAGCGCGCGATCCGTCTCCGCGATGAAGCTCGCCAGCGCGCCGCGCCAATCGCGCCCCCCGACGGCGTCGGGCCGATCGACGAGGGATCGACCCGCGGCATCGGCGCCGTCGGCAGCGGGCAGCCAGACGAGCGTGAGATGGTAGCGGCTCTCGAAATGGGCACATTCCGCCTCGAAGCGCGCCCGCCGTTCCTCGTCGACGAGCCAGGACGCCGGATCGGGGAAGCTCCCTGCCGGATAGCCGAGCGCCTCGCGGCGCTCGGCATCGAAGAACAGCGCCCACCCTGTGCCGAACCGCTTCAGGACATTGTTCGCTCGCGCGCAGGCCGATACGAGCTCGGCTTCAGTTGCGCTCTCAAGGTCGGGTCCGCGGAACGCGAGCGTCCGCTGGAAGCTGCCGTCCTTGTTGAGGATGACGCCTTTGTCGACCAGAGCCGCCCAGGGCAGATGATCGGCGAGCCGATCGGCGCGCACGCGATATTCACGCAGGCTCAGCATGCGAGATAGCCCTTCTGTCTGAGATGGCGGACGAGGACCGGCACGAACGACGGATCGTGCCGGGTCGCGAAGACGGCGATGCTGTGCCCGACGGCCCAGACGACGATCCCGGCGATCCACTGCTGCAGACCCAGGCCGATCGCTGCGGCCAGCGTCCCGTTGACGATCGCGAGACCGCGGGGGGCACCGCCGAGGAGGATCGGCGCTCCGAGGCTCCCGTGGATGGGAACCTCGAAGCCTTCGATATGCTCGCTCACGCGATCAGCGCTCCGCCGCCGAAGCTGAAGAAGCTGAGGAAGAAGCTTGACGCCGCGAACGCGATCGAGAGGCCGAAGATGATCTGGATCAGCCGTCGGAAGCCGCCGGCGGTCTCGCCGAATGCGAGCGTCAGGCCGGTGACGATGATGATGATCACTGCGACGATCTTGGCGACCGGCCCCTGCACGGAATCGAGCACCTGCTGGAGCGGCTGCTCCCACGGCATGCCGGTGCCTGCGGCGTGCGCCTTGCTGGCGAGCGCCAGCCCGAGGCCGATCACGGCTCCCGCGATAAACGTGGTGCGACGGTCGGGAATCAGACAAGCAGTCATGGTCGTGCTCCTTGGGGCTTGGGGGGTGGAGAGGTGTCGGCGAGCGCGTAGCCGCCTTGCGCGTCGAGGCCGGTCACCCGCGCGATCGTCTCGATCCGACGCGAGGTCCCGCGGCCGGTGATGAAGACGATCATGTCGATGGCCTCGGCGATCAGCTGGCGCGGCACGGTGACCACCGCCTCCTGCACCAGCTGCTCGATGCGGTAGAGCGCGGCGATCGCACTGTTGGCGTGGACGGTGGCGATGCCGCCCGGATGTCCCGTGTTCCAGGCCTTGAGCATGTCGAGCGCTTCAGGGCCGCGGACCTCGCCGACGATGATGCGGTCGGGCCGGAGACGCATGGTCGAGCGAACCAGGTCGGTCATTGTGGTAACACCGGGGCGCGTGCGCAGCGCGACGGTGTCCGGCAGAGGGCACTGCAGTTCGCGGGTATCCTCGATCAGGATGACCCGCGCATCGACCCAGGACATCTCGGCGAGCAGGGCATTGGCCAGAGTGGTCTTGCCCGAACTCGTCCCGCCTGCGACCAGGATGTTGTAGCGCTGGGTGACCGCCGCTCTCAGCGTATCGGCCGCAACCTCCGACATGATCCCGTCGCTTACATAGTCGTCGAGCGTGTGGAGGCGCTCCGCGGGCTTGCGGATCGAGAAGCACGGCCCGGTCGAGACGGGCGGAAGCACGCCTTCGAACCGCTCGCCGGCGCGGCCCTCCAGATGGGGCGGCAGTTCCGCCGAGATGATCGGCCGATCTCCATGGATCTCGGCGCGGGCATGGCTCGCCACGAGGCGGATGATCCGCTCGACCTGATCCGGCTCGATCCTGACGCCCGTGTCGACGCGGCCTTCGCCGAGACGGTCGAGCCGGAGCGCGCCGTCGGGGTTGACCATGATTTCGATGACGTGGGCGTCTGCGAGCGCGAGCGCTATGTCCGGCCCCATAGCGGTGCGCAGCATCGCGCGGCGGCGGTCCCGGGCGAGCGAGCCGTTCATCGGTCCTGCTCCGTCCCGATCGTCCGCCGACCGGCGGCAACCTGCCGGCCGACCTGCGCGACGAATGCCTCGAACCGCTCCCGGCCGACTGCACGGCCGGCCTGATCGCCGTCGGCGAGCGGTGCCTGGATCGACAGCTCGAACCGAATGAACAGAGCCAACGTCTCCAGAATGACATGGCCGTCGCGCTCGATCCGGGAGAGCGCGGTCGACATGCGATCGAGCCGCAGGCCGAACCGGTCATCGAGTTCGGACGAGCCGCGGCGATTGAGCCAAGCCGTCAGGGCGTCGACGAGAATCGCAGACTTCGATGCACCCGGTTTCGCTGCAAGCGCTTCCAGCCTGTCGCTGAGCGGCTTGGGGAGGAACAGCTGATGGCGGACTTTCTCGACCATGGTCAGAAGTCCAGCTGAAGGTCGTCGGGACGCGACGATGCGGAATCGATCGCGTACACGGTGCGCGACGCGGCCAGCGAGCGAGCCTGATCCATTGTCCGCTGGTCGGTCGCGACGTCGCTGTCGTCGTCGCCAAGACCCAGCACGTCGGCCGTTGCCGGTTCGAGCGGCGCCGCCTGCTCGATTTCGTGGGCGGGGTGCCGAACCTGCTCGAGGCCGCCGCCGGTTTCCTCCCCGGTCTCATCCACGATCTCGCCGAGACGGGAGTCGATACCGCGGACATGATCGTGCCAGTCATTCGAGCGCGCCTCCGGAAGATCGGCATAGCGTCCGTTGCCAAGAGTTGGCGAAGGAAGGATGCGGGCCTTGAAGGTGCGATCCTCGTAATAGCGCAGCTTCTTCGCGCGCACGGGCGCGTGGCCAGCAACGAGCACCAGTTCGTCAACCGGCGGCAACTGCATCACCTCGCCGGGCGTCAGCAGCGCGCGAGCGGTCTCCTGCCGGCTGACCATGACATGAGCGAGCCAGGGCGCGAGCCGATGGCCGGCATAGTTGCGCATCGCGCGCTGCTCGGTAGCGGTGCCGAGCGCATCGGAAATACGCTTGGCGGTGCGTTCGTCGTTAGTCGCGAAGGCAACGCGGACGTGGCAGTTGTCGAGAATGGCGTTGTGCTCGCCATAGGCTTTCTCGATCTGATTGAGGCTCTGGGCGATCAGGAAGGCGCGAACCCCGTAGCCGGCGAGAAAGGCCAGGCTCGTCTCGAAGAAGTCGAGACGACCGAGTGCCGGGAACTCGTCGAGCATCATCAGAAGGCGATGACGACCCGGCTTGTTCTCGGCATGGAGATGCTCGGTGAGACGACGTCCGATCTGGTTGAGCACGAGCCGGATCAGCGGCTTGGTGCGGCTGATGTCGGATGGCGGCACGACAAGATAGAGCGAGACCGGGTGGCTGCCTTCGACCAGGTCAGCGATGCGCCAGTCCGATGCGGAGGTGACCGCGGCGACGGTCGGATCCCGGTAAAGCCCGAGGAACGACATTGCCGTGGAGAGGACGCCCGAGCGCTCGTTCTCGCTCTTGTTGAGCAGTTCGCGCGCTGCCGAGGCCACGACCGGATGGACTGCCGGCGCTTCAGCGGTGCCGAGATGATTGGTTGTCATCATGGCGCGCAGCGTCGCGACGAAGGGGCGCTGCGGATCGGAAAGGAAGGTCGCTACGCGAGCAAGCGTCTTGTCGGCATCGGCGTAGAGGATGTGCAGGATCGCGCCGACCAGCAGCGAATGGCTCGTCTTCTCCCAGTGGTTGCGTCGGTCGAGCGCCCCTTCGGGGTCGACGAGGATGTCCGCGATGTTCTGGACGTCGCGCACTTCGTCCGCGCCGCGGCGCACTTCGAGCAGCGGGTTGTACCGCGCGGAACGGACATCGGTCGGGTTGAAGAGCAGGCAGTGCGAGAAACGAGCGCGCCAACCAGCGGTCAGCTGCCAGTTCTCGCCCTTGATATCGTGGATGACGGTCGAGCCCGACCAGCCGAGCAGTGTCGGTACGACGAGGCCGACGCCCTTGCCCGAGCGGGTCGGCGCGAACGCCATGACATGCTCGGGGCCGTCGTGCCGGAGATAGCGCTCGCCTAGCCTGCCGAGAAATATGCCGGCGTCGCTGAAAAGGCCCGCAGCCTTGGTTTCGCGAACGGAAGCCCAATGCGCCGAACCGTATGTGGTGACGTTGCGCCGCTGCCGCGCACGCCAAAGCGAACCTGCCACCGCCGCACCACATCCGATGAAGCCGCTGGCGCCGGCAATCGCGCCCGCTCGGTCGAAGACATGCGGCGCGTAAGCGTCGAAGTGATACCACCAGATGAAGATCGCCCAGGGCCGATAGACGGGAATCCCGTCGATCATTGCCCAGGGCGATCCAAGCTCGGGCTGGTAGGCGAGTGCCGCTGCCGCCCATTGTGTCGCAGACCAGATGCCCGCGAGCACGATCGCGAAGACGACCAAAATCTGGCCAATCAGGAGTTTGGTAGGTGTCATGCGGGCCTCCGCCCGCACGAGATTCAAGCTTGCGAGCTTGGGCTTAAGTCTCTTTGGTTTGGAGGGAAAAAGTCAGAACCCATCTGGTGACATTGCGTACCTTTTCGGGGCCATTCACGCGCAATAGGAATTATTTGCGGGCAAAGGTTCGCGGCATGCGCGCTAGATGAGAGGCCGCAGAACCGAGATTCGCGAGAGATTAAGGACTCAAGGATGGATGAAGTCTCCGGAGTTGCACTCCCCGTAGTCGATCTCTCAGATTTCTGGGACGAGGACGCCGAAGGTGTGCTCCTTGGTGGCGTCGATTCCGTCGTAGTGTATATCCCGCTACCCAGCATCGGCTATTCGAACTCGCACATCGACATCTGCGAGGACTTGATCGAAGCGTCGTGGACGGCGGAGCAGCTGGCCACGGCAGCAGAGGCCGTGGATGTCGAGCATGACTATCCGCCTGGCACGCACAAGGTTCGGCTGAAGCTGACGTTCCGCCGACCTAGCCTCGATTTCCTCCCGAGGTTGCTCGAATGCGCGGTTCTCTTTCGTGATCTCGACGAGAGTGATCCGGAGCAAGAAGCTCATTTTCGCCGCACGCGGGACGCGGTTGTGGGCTATCAGGATCAGCTGGAGGAGCTGGCTCCATTGGCCCCTGACATAGTTGACTGGTATTACGCCAATCTGGTGGGCGGCGCATATGCCCAGATGCGCTACGACGCGCCCGACTATTACAAAGACGAGATCACCAGATTTCCGGAGCGCAGGACCGGGTTCTACAAAAGCGGGTTCAGCCACATGCTCGGGCGGTCGTGCTACGCGTCGCCGGACAGCTGGCTTGTCCCATCCGGTGTTCCACTCGATCGCTTTTTCGCGGCAACCGGGCAGAAATACGAGCCCGAGACATTTCTAAGCGGAGAAGTGCTGCTGGTCGCGGGAAATTCCTATGTGGTTGCAGACGGTCTCGTCGCGTATTTTCCGATGAACCAGTATTTCAAGTCGAGAGTCTGTGCGAGTCTCGTCCGCGAGAAGGAAGAGGACCCTTACGACACGGAGACCTATGATCCCGACAACTTCGACTGGACGGATGCATCATTCACTCACTCACCGTATCTGGAGCATCTCTGGCGCCGGGTTCACGATCAGCACGGGCATCGGCCCGGTGCGAGGGCGGGCATTCTGATCGACTCCTCGGGAACGCTCGTCACCGTATTCGACGGATTGTTCACCCACGTCCTCTACGACACAAAGACGCTGAATATAGTTGCGCTCAAGGAGCTGCACGAGGAGGTTGGGAAGATCGCTGGTCAATTGTCCAGCGCGATCGGACTGCCGGGAACCTCGCGGCTGTATTGGCAGGAACTCACCGATGAGAGTTTCGAGCAGCTGTGCTACGATGTGATCTATGCTCATCCGCGCTTCGACAGCGACACGATTCGCAAACTTGGCAAGTCGCGGTCGCGCGATGGCGGACGGGACATAGAAGCATTCGACCTGCCCGTGCGGTCTGCCGACCGACCGCGGAAATGGATTTTCCAGTGCAAGCTCGTAACGGACGGCTCATCGCTGACCGGACGAAAGCTGGTGGATGTCGGGGACATGCTGGAGCACTATTCTGCCGAAGGGTTCAGCGTGATGACGTCCGCACTCATCGACGCCACACTCTACGACAAGCTTGATGCGGTGTGCGGAAAGCGCGGAGTCGAGCAGCTTCACTTTTCAGCGATGGAGCTGGAGCGTGCCGTTTCCCGGAGCACGGCGATACGGGACCGTTATTTTCCTTCGGATCGTCGTTCCGCCTCCTAGACTTCCTTTGGGCGACGGCAAGGAGGCATGCGGCCCCAATGGCCATCAGTGGCGTCGGATCACCTCCGTGGGAAGGGCGAAGCCTTGTTTCCCGGTGCCGAATCAGGCGTCGGCCACATCTCCAGTCTCGGTCGTCGTCGTAACTTCCAGATCCTCTTCCGCCGGTCTCTCGAAGGCACTCGGGTCAATGAATGAAGCGTGTTCCTTTTCGAGGAGTCGGATCCTTGGAAGGTTGTCGAGCAGCGAGAATTCCTCGACGAGCTCGCGGAATTTCTCTCCCTGCGGTGTCAAGCAGTTGTAGAACAGCAGCAGCAACTCCTGGTCGGACAGCTGCGCGCGGATCAGTCTCAGATAACGGGCGCTACCGACACCGCTCTCCTTTACGAAGCGGATGACGTTGTAGAGATAGCGGAAGTAGTGGCCTAACTCGAGCTGGTGATCGCGCCAGAAGTCGTTGTATGCAGCGACAACCTTTGTCCGGTCCGCGTCACCTCCCGCCCCCGCCCTCGGCGGCTTTTCCTGCTTTTCGCGGTAGAGCTTGGTGAGGCGCGTGTAGAATACCCGGAAGCAGTCCCGCCCGGTCGTGACCATCCCATCCTTGGACTGCAGATCGATCGAGCTGACGATGGTGTTGTGCAGCGTGAGCATCTGGAAAAAAGTGGCCTCGAAGTTCTGTCGTTCAATGGCCTTGTTCTGAAACTCGAGTGCGTCTGCCGACCGTGCAAACTCCTCTCGCGATTCCCGGAGCTCGGTATGCTGGAGAATGATCGTGATCAGCAGCCCCATGAAAGTGAGGAACGTCAGCAACGGATTGAGGACTCCGCCGAAGAAGTCTCCGAACTCCCCTGGCGTCATCCTCATAATCATGACGAAATCGGCGACCAGAACGATCGCCGTCAGGCCAGCGGCGACACGGAACAGCACGTAGAGCGCTTCGCGCGGCTCCTCCCCGTCGATCAGCTTCAGGAACTGTCGATGCAGCGGGCCCTTCGGTTCGTTCATTCCGCTTCTCCGGCTGCAGGCAGGCGGGCCGCCAGCATCGCCGCGATCTCCTCCACCGAAAATGGTGGCTTCCGACGGTGGGCGACCGAGTGGCAGTTGGGACAGAGAGGCACCAGATCGGTCGCGGGATCGATGATGTAGTCGGGACCCAGCTCGGACACCGGAGTGACGTGATGCACCTCGATCAGGCCTGCTGCGTCGAACCCGTAGACCAGTTCCATGTCCAGTCTGCACGCTTTGCAGCAGTATCCGTGGATGGCCAAGGCCGCAGCTCGGTTGCGACGGTCCCGCTCGTAGCGGTTGACCTCGATCCGGATGCGGGCGCCTTCCGGCAGCCCTTCGACATCGGGGAGCGGCGCATCCTCGATCTGTTCCTCGAGTGGCAGCAGTGCCGTTACCGCGGCGGCAACCCGGCCCGTCCAGCCTTGGACGAGGCGCATATCGCCGGCGTCGTCGCCCGCATTGATGGGCAGCATGCCGCGACGCACTGCCAGCTTCACGCTGGTCCACTCGGTCGACCATATGGCATCGTCGGCCGGATCGGCGGGAGCACCGTTGATCTCGAGTTCGACGGCGGCGCCGTCATCGCGGCAGTCGGTCAGCACGGCGCCGAGCAGGGCCCGGCCGATGGTGTCGGCACGGCCCATTTCGGCGATCAGCTCCTGTGCAAAGGCACCGGGGTCGAAGGTGATGTCGAGCCTGCGCCATCCGATCGCCGTGCGGATGATGAATGTCTCCGCGGCAAGATGGCCGGCCGGATGAAGCTCGATCCACGTGCCGCCGTCGTCACGGCCGGCACGGCCCTCGAACGTCAGTCCTGTTTCCCTCGAGACCGCACGGGCGACCGCTTCGGCGTCAGGCGGCATCCTGCTCGAGCTCCGGCTCCGGCAGGCCCTCGACCAGCTTCTCGAGGATGCGCGAAACCTCGTAGCGGAGGTCCTTGAACAGGTCCTGCGTCTTGTCGCCGCGCATGGTCGAGAGCTCGCCGACCGACAGCGCCCAGAGCAGCGAATCCATGCCCTGCATGGTCACGCTGCGGTTGAAGTTTGGGACGTAGACCTTGCGGTAGTAGGGGTGCGACGTGTTCACCAGCACGGCGCGCTTCCGCTCGATGATGGCGGGCTCGTAGAGCAGGCCGTTCGGAATGCTGTCGACCGGCTTGACGAAGACCTCGCCGGGCTTGTCGGCCGAGCGTACCGGAATCTTGAGCTTGAACCGGCCGTGCGCGTTCTCGACCTCCGCCTCGTCGGCGGCCGGATTGGTCACGCTGACCTTGGCGCCGCCGGCGTCGGCCTCATGGTCCTTGATGTTAGCGTTCGACGTGTCGTGCGCGCCCTGTGCTTTCTTCTGGGTTTCGCGGCGCTGGCCTTCGCGATAGCGGCGGTCGGCCTCGCGGCGCGGTGCCGGCAGGAACTGGTCCTGCAGATAGGTGGCGAGCGCCTCGTCGAGTATGATCTGCGACTTCTTGATGTCCAGCTGGAACGCATCGTCCAGGCGGTGGTCGAACGAGAATTCCACGCGCAGAAGCGTGTAGTGGGGTTCCTTCTGGTAGAGGCCCAGCCAGTCCGATTCGTGGATCAGCCGGTTCTCGCGGTAGACGTAGATTCCCTGCCGATCGGAGGACAGTGCCGCTTCTTTCGCCTGCTCGGGAGTCGGAAACTCCTCACGGCGCGGAAGCGTGTAGGCGCGGAGACTGAACGTCGCCTCCTCGCCTTTTTCGTTTTCGGTCGGCACGTCCTCGGTGCCGACGAGCTCCGACAGCCCCAGCACGAACGGATCCCAGGCCCTCAGCACGATGCCGTTGACCGAGATGCCGACGGTCCGCGCCCTCCCGTCCTTGGGATCGAGAAACCGCTGGTACACCATCGACAGATGCTGGCGGAGGCTGGCAACCTTGCGTTCAAGCGCCTTCTGCGCAGGCTTTCCGGCCTTGTTGGCGAAGTCCGGCAGCAGGCGGTCGACCTTGCCCCAGACCACGACAGTGCCGGAATGCTCGGGAGCCACCGAGTCCAGATGCTCCTGCGCCTCCTCGTCGACGTCGCTGCTCAGCAGCAGCGCCCAGCTCTGCTGTTTCGCGACATGATCGAGATCCCATGTCGCCATCAGCGTCGGCGCATCGCCGGAGGGACGCGACACGAGCGTGAGCGCCCGACAGAAAGCTGTCGACGCCGTCTTGAGGCCGAGACCGTATTTGCCGAGGCTCGCCGGGTTGGGGCGCTTCCTTGCGCCATAGCGCATGGCGTTCTTCAGCCCCTCGAGATCCATCCCGTCGCCATCGTCGGCGATCGACAGGCGGATGTTGCCCCGCCAGTCTAGGGCGAGCGTCAGATCGACCTTCGTGGCGTTCGCCGCGATCGAGTTGTCGACGATGTCCGCTATCGCCGTGTCGAATTCGTACCCAGTGTCGCGCAGGCCCTCGATCATCCGTTCCGGATCGGGCGGGCAGTCAAACTGTTCTTCGAGATCCATTCGTCCCCCCAGAGGCAGTGTGGTCAGAGCGGCACGACGCGCCAGCCCGAACCGAGTTTCAGCGCGCCCGTCGCCGAACGCTGCGGCTGGTGCCGGCGCTGGTACGCGACGCTGTAGCGGCCATCCGCGCTGCGGCTGAGCCGGACGTCATCGCCCGGGACCAGTCCCGCCTCCCGGATGTACTTGGTCATCCGCGTGAGTCTGTATTCGTTCCGCGTTCCGCCGAACAGCCTGTTGTTGTAGTAAATGAACGCGAATTCCCAGAAGTGACCGCTCTCGTCGACGAAGTTGAGCAGACAGCGTGGATTCTGTTCGTCCGGGTCGAGGGACGGAAAAAAGGACAGGATTTCGCGGTCCTTCGGCACGAGAATGCCGGCCTGGTGGCCGCCGGTGTCGCCCGTGTCGTTCGCGCTCAGCGTCTTCGAAATGGTGCGTGCGGTCACGTCAGATCTCCAGTCTTGCGATGGGCGACCGGTCAAGCGCCGCCACGACATCGGCATAGTCTTCCTCGGCGCCTTCGACGCCGACGACGGCGGCCTCCTGCAGGCCGCGCTTGCGGGTTAGGCGTTCGTCGACGACTTCTTCGACGGTGTCGGCGACGAACAGCCGGTGAACCGTCACCGGCCGCTCCTGCCCGCGCCGGTACGCGCGCGCCGAGGCCTGGTCCTCGAGCGCCGGATTCCATTCGAGGTTGTAGTGGATGACATGATTGGCGGCAGTGATGTTGAGGCCGGCGCCGCCCGCACGCGGGTTGAGGATGAGCACCGCCGCGCCTTCGATTTCGCTGAACCGGTCGAGCAGCGGCTGGCGCTCAGGGATAGGCAGCCTGCCGTCGATCGCGCCGGTGAACGCGCCATGCCGCCGGCGCACATGGTTCTGGATGATGTCGGACATGCGATTGTAGGAGGTGAAGATGATCGCCTTTTCGCCAAGCGCGAAGATCTCGGCGAGGAGCTCGTCGAGGCGGGCGAACTTCGAGAAGTCCATCGGATCACCGCTGGCGGCACGCTCGAGAAGCATCGGATGCGCGCAGAACTGCCTCAGCAGGGTCAGCGACACCAACGTCGCCGCCTGCCCATATTCGGCAGCGATGCGCAGGCGGATCGCCTCGTAGGCGCGCGCCTCGGCCTCGTCGAGCTCGACGACCTGCGGGATGTCGATCCGGTCGGGGAGGTCCTGCGCGACGTCCGCGACCCGGCGGCGCAGCATGACGGGCGACACGAACGGCTCGAGCGAGGCCGCCCCGTCATGGTCGTCACCGAATTGCCGTTCGAACTCCACGCTCGTCCCGAGATAGCCGGGAATGACGAAGTCCATGATCGACCAGAGGTCCATCAGCCGGTTCTCGACGGGCGTGCCGGTGACGGCAATCCCCGAGCGGCGTCGCAGCCGCTTCACCGACCGCGTGCGGATGGCGTCGGGATTGCGGATGTTCTGCGCCTCGTCGATCACGACCGCCCCCCATTCGATCATCTGCAACAGCGACTGGTCGCGCACGACATTGTCGTAGGAAGTGACCACGACATCCCATTCGGCGAGATCGGCCGGCCGGCCGGTCCGTCGCGGCCCATGATGTTTGAGCACGCGCACCGCGGGCGCGAATTTCCGGAATTCGCGACACCAGTTCTCGAGCAGCGAGCCCGGCGCGACGACAAGCACCTGGCCCAGCGGCTCCGGGCCGGGGTCACTGACTACACTGATGACCTGCAGCGTCTTGCCGAGCCCCATCTCGTCGGCAAGGAAGCCGCCGATACGTTCGCCAAGGAGAAACCCCAGCCAGCGCCATCCATCGGCTTGGTAGGGATAAAGCACCGCGTTGACGCCGCCGGGCGCGCCTCCACGCAAGCCGGCGAGCAGCAGCGGCGGGATGGCGACGCCCGACGTCCGATCCTCGACCGCTCCGTCCCCCGCGGCCGCTTTCTTGAGGTCGAGCAGTTGGCGCGCCGAGTGCAGTGGTCCGATCGAGGTTCCGGCCGCGGAAGCGGCGACCTCGGCCCGCGATACGGGTTCGAGCGGATACCAGACACCATCGATCACGCAGTGGCCGTGGTCGAGGTCGGCGGGCTCGAGGTCGAAGCTCCGGCCGCGGACTTCACCCACGATTCGGGTGGCAGGCGCGCCGTCGACGAGATCGAGGACCAGTCGGACCACGATCGGATAGCGCGACGCCTTTAACGGCGTGGCGTCTCCGGTCATTCCCGGTTCGACATCCGGCCAGACCGGACGGCGCTCGACCAGCGAGCCGTAGGCGGAATCCGGATCGGGAATCTCGTCGATCGTGCCGTCGCCGAGGCCGAGCGTGCGGCCGGACAGGATCCACCGTCTCATGCACGCAGCTCCGGAGACAGCAGCCGCACCTCCGCCAGAAACGCCTCCAGGGTCAGCAGGCTCGATCGTACCGGCTTCGGAAAGCGCTGGTGAAGCGCCTGTGGGACGACAAGGACAATGCCAGCGCCGGTGATCTCGCGGAAATCCGATTCCGACACGCCTTCCTGCAGGGTTAGGATGTGCTTCACCGGAATGCGGTCGGCCTCGCGCAGCACTTGGCCCCAGCGCTCCTTGAGCGTCGTCTTGGCGGCGAGCATCCTTAGCCGTTCGGCGGGAAAGGCGGGATCGCGGTAGGCCGCCTGCGACGGGAACAGGAAATCGGGGCGCAGGCGCCGGTCGGTGGGCTGATCATGGTTGAAGTCTCGGCCCCCACGAACGCCTCTTCCAGCAGAATCGCGCGGACGTGCAACTCGAGCGACCGGCCGGCGCGCTTTTTGCGCCGCTGGAGGATGGTCTTCGACCGGTCGAGGAAGTCGTCGAGCGAAGTGAACGGGCCGCTGATCATGGGCAGCTCGAGTTCTCGCTCGACCGAGCGGAAGATCTCGAACTCGCATTTCCGCCGCCGCAGGAGCCGCTCGTCGGCGGGTTGATCCTGCAGCGCGCGCAGGTCGACCGCGCGCTGCACGATCTCGTCTGGCGTAGGGAACCGGCGCAGCCATGCTTCCGGAATCTGCTCTCGGGTCATGCTGCAGCTCGTGAGGAAGCGGCCGGGGGACGCGCCTCCATCGGAGACCGACCCCGGATGCCAGAGCACGCCGCGCCCGGGCTCGACTGGACCGACGATGTCCTCGATGATCTCTTCCTGCCCCGGACCTTCTGTGACCCATACGTGAAGTGCGCGAGCATCGTCGCCTGTGCCGGCGCCCACAAAGACGAACACGGCGAGCGCGCCGGTGCTGTCGGGGTCGATCAGGGCGGACCGGACACCACCCCATCGCGTGATGCGTGCCTCGTTCCGGGTGGGCCGCGCGGGATCGTCGATGGCGCGGGAGTTGTGACCGACATGGCCCGGCACACGGAGGCCGGTCCGCTTGTTGTTGTACCACACGACGCGCACCGTCCTGCAGTCGGGGTGTGAATCCACGCACGCCTCGATGAACGCCTCGGGGTTCGGGTCGGTCACGCCCGCAAGCGACGGCAGCACCCGGAACAGGAAGTCCTTCGGAATATAGGGGCCATACTGTTTGCCCTTCGTGGCCCGCGTGTCGTTGGCGGCGAGCCGCTTCACGTACCAGACATTGTCCGGCAACGCCTGTTCCCCCACCCAGTCCGGCAGATCAGTGACCGGCATCAAGTCCCCCGCGGATATTCCCCTCGCTGGCCGAAGAGCACAGCCAGTTGCCCGCGAGGTCAAGCACTTCCTCGGCGGGTCTGCGATCGCGTCCGCGAAGGCTGCACTCCCAGATGGTGAGCGTGCGCCACCCGCTGGCATGCAGCATGGCGAGCACCTCCGCGTCACGCTCTCGGTTCCGGGCGATCTTGGCGGACCAGAAGTCGGGGCGTGTCCCCGGAAGCCGGAACAATGGACAGTCATGCCCGTGCCAGAAGCAGCCGTTCACGAACACCGCTGCGCGCCGCGCAGGAAAGACTAGATCGGGCTTCCCGGGAAGGGCGGCGTGAAGCCGGTACCGGAATCCGCGGGCGTGGAGGCCGCGCCGTATGACCATCTCGGGCCGGGTGTCCTTTCCCCGAATGCGCGCCATGTGGACGCTGCGCGCTTCGGGGGTGAGGATGTCAGCCAAAGCGCATCCGCAGTGTCCGTTGCCGCGCCTCCCCGGTAAGCCACGGGGTGACGAGGTCGGCGACGCGCTCGACCACCGGAACGACGACGGCATTGCCGAACTGCTTGTAGGCCTGTGTGTCGGAGACGGGTATTTTGAAATCGCTGCCGTCCGGCTCGTCGAAGCCCATGAGCCGGGCGCATTCACGGGGTGTGAGCCGCCGCGGCGGTTTGCGGCCGGGCTGGCGGACGAGGATTTCCGATCCGTCCTTGTAGTAGCGGGCGGACAGGGTACGGGCGACGTCGGTCGGACCGACGAGGCCGAAGCCGAAGCCGTTGCCGCGCTCGCGGTGTTTCTCTGCATAGCCCTGCAGATAGGACCAGAGATGTTCAGTCAGAGTGTAGCGGGATGACACCTTCGCCAGCGGTCCTTCGGTAAAATGCGAGTCCGCCGTCTCGCTGCCGTCGCCGGGGTGCAATATCGAGCCGAGACGCGGGCCACGGTCGATCGCGGGAAGCTCGAGATCGTCGAAGCTGAAATCGGTGTCCTCGCGGAAGCCGACAATGAAGATGCGCTCGCGATGCTGGGGAACAAGCGAGCGGGCGTTGATGACCTTCGCCTTGACGCGGTACTTCAGCTCCTCCTGCAGCGTGTGATGGATGATCCGGAAGGTCCGGCCACCATCATGACTGACGAGGTTCTTCACATTCTCCAGCACGAATGCCCGCGGTCTGCGCTCCTCGATGATCCGGGCAACGTCAAAGAACAGCGTACCTTGCGCGTCGCAGCGGAACCCGTGCGGTCTCCCGAGCGCGTTTTTCTTCGATACGCCCGCGAGCGAGAAGGGCTGGCAAGGAAACCCCGCGAGCAGGAGGTCATGATCCGGAATGTCCGACGCCGAGACCTCCCGGATGTCGCCGGCGATTTCATGATCGTCGTCGGGATAGTTGGCCCGATAGGTTTTCTGGCTATAGGCATCCCATTCGCTGGTGAAGACGCACTCGCCGCCCGCTTTCTCGAAACCGCGACGCAGGCCTCCGATACCCGCAAACAGATCGACGAACGTGAAAGCCGCGCTGCGACGCTCGTTCTTCCGGACTTTTGTCCGCAACAGCTCGATGATGCCGGGCCGGGGCAGTGCGCGCCCCGACTCCCAACGATAGACCGTACTTTCCGCATAACCCGTCAGGGCGATCGCCTCGGCAATGGACAGACCCGCGCGCTCGCGAAGTTCTCTGAATTCGGTCATGCTGGCCTCCGACCCTGGGAATTATTCTGTCATATTGACGGAAACCAACCCCATCAACAAGAACAAAACATGATCTTCACGATAAAAGGCGCGTAGCGTCGCAGTGATGCCCGACAGACTAAGAAATTTCAGGATATCTCCGGTCCGCCCCGCGCTCGCCCAAACCGCCAACTCACCCCGTCCGATCGCATCAGGCCGCTGACCTTGCTGCCGAGCCGCCGTTCGAGCACCGGCCGCCACGGCACGAGCGTAAATTCCCGCGACTGTTCGACGAGCGCGAACCGGCCGCCGGCGAAATCGACGCGCCGGGTCAGCCGACCCTCGACGCCGCCGCCGGTCCGCGCTTCGACGAACGCCTTGCCCAACTCCACGGCAAGCTGTTCACCCGCACCGAGCAACTCCCGGCGCTGAAGCAGCAGGAGAGCGTTTGCGCGAAGGCGAAACGTTCCCCGGTCCGCATCGGCGAGTTGCTGCTCGACCAGCCACTGTCGGCGCGCGTCCAGCGCTGACCGCGCCTCACGTCCGAAGCCTGCATCGCGCATCGGCAGCGGTGACGCAGCGCCAATTTCCCGGTCGAGCCACGTCGCAGCGTCGGCCGTTCCCAGCCGGGCGAGCGGCAGTGACGATAGGGTCTCGATCGTCACAGGCTGGTCGCGAAGACCGCGCACTTCGTAAGCGGCCACCCGGTCAAGATGGTCTTTTGCGATCGACCAGGTCCCGTCGGCATCGCGCTCGACGCCGACGCCCGCGCGCCGCATCGCTTCCAGGCGGCGAACATGGGCCTCGGCGAAGCCCTGCGTGGCGCTGGCATCGTGGCGTAGGTGACCGTCAACCGAATAGCGGCCGCCATTGGCGGCGGCGACCTCGACCACCGTCCGGTCGGCGTCGCGAACGCCGACGCTCCGGGGTGCGGCCCGGACGATCGATCCCTCAGGCGTGGCCTCGACCTTATCTCCGCGCCCGATGTCGAGGTAATGGACGCGGCCATCGACACCGTCGACGATCAGATAGTGACGGTCGCGCTGCTCGTCCGAGAATCCCCGATGGATGACGCGCCCGACGATCGGCTGATCGAGCCGCTCGTGGATGCGCCGGTCTACCCCGGCGCGGTCGAGCTTCCGCGCGGTCAGCTCGCGCTGCATGGTCCTGATGATGTCCCCGCGCTCGCCCATCTGGCGCAGCGTGTCTTCGATGCCATCGTCGAGGCGCCACCGCCCGTGCCCGAGATCTTCCGCCAGACCCATCGCGCCAAGCTTGCGCAAGCGGCCCGCCGTGACGGACTGCTGAAACGGGTCGTTGCTGGCCGCAGTGACCACGCGCTCTGCGTCCATGCGACGGAGCAGACGACGGTCGATCGCGGTCAGCCGCTCCTGCTCGACATCGTGGCGCAGCCTTTCCTGGATTTCGCGGTCGGTCCGCGGCCCCAGGTCGAGCGTCGCCAGCTCGGCCGCGCGCTCGCGGAAACCATGCGCGATATATTCGCGGGCGATGATCAGATTCTCGCCGCGATCGTCGACGCCGCGCAGCATGATGTGGGTGTGGGGCTGGTCGGTATTGAAGTGATCGACCGCGACCCAGTCGAGCTTCGTGCCGAGATCATGCTCGGCCTGGGTCATCAGCCGGCGCACATAGGGCTTGAGGTCGGCATACTCCGCACCGTCCTCGGCCGACACGATGAAGCGGAACTGGTGCCGGTCGCCGTCGCAGCGCTCAAGGAACGCCTTGCCGTCGGCCTGATCGACCTCCCGCCCGTAGAGCTCGCCCGGCGCGCCGTCTCGCGTCACCCCGTCGCGCTGGATGTAGCGCAGATGCGCGCGGGCACCGGGCAGACCCTTCGAGCCCAGCCGCACGAGCCTGGTCTTCACGATCGCGCGACGGGCGCGCAGGCCGGTAAAGCGATCGCGGCTGGACAGCAGCCTGCCGATGCTCGCGCCGCGACCGATCCGGCTGCCGTCGAAGCGACGGCGGACGATGCCTGTCTTGGCCCCGGCGAGCCGTGCGGCGACGACGATGCGGCTCCCGTAGCGCAGCACCTTCTTGCCGTCCTTGCCTTTGGTGCGGCCGAGCTTGGGCGTGAACTCGTCATCATCCATAGCGAGTCTCGCGATTTCGGAAGAGAAGTACCGGTTTTCGGAAGTTTTCTTCCGAGGAGTCTCGCACCCTCAATTGCTTGTCTCGCGAAAATACGATGTGCAGACAATCACTTGAGCAGGGTCGCGAGACACTGCCTTTATCTTGTTTTCCCTTCTCCCCTTCTTCCTCACCCTTCTGGCTCAAAAAAGGGGGAGAAGCAGCGCCGGTCCGACGCCGCCTCTCCCCGTCGATCCATGCGCAATCAGTGCGCATCGACCATCGCTTCGTGCGCCGATCTGCGGGACCGGCAGAAGCGCTTTCGTATCGTCCCGTGCGCCATTCCGTCGCCATCCACGAGCATCACGCTTGCGAACCAGCGACCGTCCAGCCGCCCGCAGATCGCTATCCGATCGAGTTCCAGATCATCGTCGTCGATGCTCTCGTAAGACCCCAGCCAACGCTCCTCGATCCGCGCATCCCAGAGAAAATCCGTCTCCTCCGCTTCGAGAAAGCGATGCGCCAATGCCTCCCCTGCACCGCGTCCAAATTCGATTTCCAAACCCGCCATCAGCATCGCCATCACGCGATCCGACGCCGTTCCGATGTTCTGATACATGCCCATGATGACCTCCAACGCTTGCGTCCTCACCATCGAGAACGGCGTTTGAGGGACGGGTGGCGGAGCGGCTGTCAGGGCCGCGGAGCGAAGCGCAGCGCCGCGAAGCGGACGTGGGGGGAACCGATTTGCGCAGCAAATTGGGGGGCACCCGCGGGCCTTGATAGCCGCTTCGCCAGCCGTCATGCTGGGTCTATCGAGACGAGCCTCCAACCTCTCGGTCGTGCGCAACCTCACCTCATTGACCATCACGCCGCACCGCGAAAAGCGTCGCCGATGATGGCTTGGACGGGGGCAATTCCGGCTGTGAAGAGGCGTGGTATCGCACGACGAAAAGGGTCTCGCGCGGTGTCTCGATCGGTGTGGCGGGAGCGATACTGGCCGCGCCGCCGACGCTCTGCAGATAGGCGATGGTCTCGGCAGGCAAGGTGCGATCGCCCGCGAGATGGGCAGCATATCGGCCCGGCCCTGCATTGTAGGCCGCGAACAGGCCGGGGTAGCCGAAGCGATCATACATCAATCGCAGATAGAAGGTGCCGGCCAGGATGTTGTCGCGCGGATCGTCTGGATCGGCGCCGAGACCGAGCCGCTGTCGCATCGCCGCCCACGTCGCGGGCATGAGCTGCATCAGGCCCATCGCCCCGGCGCGGCTACGGATCGGGCGGCCATCGAGCGTGGTCCGGCCGCGACTCTCGGCCTGCATCACCCGCTCGATCCAGGCGGTCGGCACGCCGAACCGCAGCGAGGCTTCGGTGATGTAGGGCCGCCAGTCGGCCACCGATTCCGCGCGGGCTGGCACTGCGACGGACAGCACCAGCGCGGTGGCTGCGAGCCTCAGCGGCGCCATAGCAAACGTGCCTTTCCGATGACATCGCGGCCCTCGGTCGCCCCGAAATAGCGCCCGTCGAACGAGGCCGGATTGTCCATGAGCACAAAGAGTTGACCGCCCCGAAGGCGGGTGCAGCCCGACCATGCCGGCATCGGTCGGCCCTGGCCGTCCGCGACGCGGCGTTCTGCCGTCCAGCGTCCGTTGACGAAGATCTCCTGCCCGAGGGCACAGATTTCGTCGCCGGCGATGGCCGTCACCCGCTTGACCAGTGGCACGTTCATCGGGAGGTAGCGGCGTTCCGCGGCGAGCCGACGAAAGGGCTCGGGGACGCGCGCGATAACCATGTCGCCGGGATCGACGGCGGCGCCGGGCGATACCCCATAGAGACCGACGGGCGCGCTGGCGCTGGCGTTCCAGACGAGGCGCGGCGCGGGCGGCAGGGCGGCGCTCGCGAGCAGAATGACGATTCCGCCTCCGGTGATCGCGCTACGCTTGCGGAGCTTCGAGCGACGTATCTTGTCGGCGCGTAGCGCGTCACCCCAGGCGAGGGGCGGGGTGTCGCCAGCTCGGTTGCGGCGGCCCGTCACTGCACGATCTCGCGTGCGGCCCGCTCGCCAGACCAAGCGTCTAGGTCGTCGATATGATATTGGACGAAGCGGCTGTGACGCCGGAAGACCGGTCCCTTGCCGGCCCGGCGGAGACGCTTCAGGAGCCGGGTCGATATCTTGAGATAGGCGGCGGCCTGGTCGGTATTGAGGAAGGGCGAGCCGCGCTTGGCGCGGCTGGCCCGGGCGATGTCGTCGTCGGTATCCATGGGGGTCGGCATCCTTCGGCGGATCGCAACCGTGCGATCACGGCACCGGGGATGCCGCCGGGAACACCGGGCGGGCAGTGTCGAAAGCCGAAGGGCGATTTTCGACACACCCGCAGTGGGAGCGGTGCGGGTTAGGCCGGGTGGCACGGGTCCGAAGCCCCATGCGACGGAAAGCGGACCGAACAGACGCCCCCGCCTGCAAGGTCCCTCGCGAGCTATGGCAAATCCGGCTCACCGCTCGAACCCCGCGCGCCGAAGCGCGCGGGGCACCGTGTTCAGCGCGACCAGATGAGCTTGTGCTCGCCATTGTCGCCCTGCGTCAGGGTGGCGTAGATGGGCACCGGGAAGGACGGATCGTCGAGCTTGAGGCTCAGATATTCCGCGCCGGTGTCGCGCGCCGCCTTGGTCCAGCCTGCGCCGAACTCGACGCCGCCGGCACTCACGCGATGGTCCGGGGCCTTCTCGTTCTCGCGGTCGACGGGCCGGATGCTGGCCTTGACGCGCAGCGTCAGGGTCCGGATTTCGCCGTTGTAGACGCCGCCTTCACCGCGGGTGAAAGTGCCGATCTGTGCCATGATAACCTCCATTCGATGTTCCGACGCCGCCCCATGCGGCCTCGATGCGGTTGTCAGGCCGCTGGTCGGACGGTGCGCACCGACAGGCCGAAGCGAAGCGGAGGACGGCCGGAAGCCGGGCTTCTTGCCTCGCGAGGAAGGCGCGGGCACCGCGCCGGGGAAGAAGGTCGGCGTGGCCGTTGCGCGCCAGAGGACGGACTGCGGCAGACCGCAATCGATCAAGGCCGCCGGGCTGCGGACGAACGGAATGGGGTGGTAAGGTCAGGCAGATCGTCGGCAATCGCGAAGGGGCGTCCGACCCCAAACGGTGGAAGCTGTCGCCCGACTTGGCCGTTGGCCTGCGTGCTCGGCGTCGCTAGACGATCGGACAGGGGGCATGTGATGACGGTACTGGATCAGGTTCGCGGGTTGATCGAACGGCTGTCGCCCGAGCCGATCTGCGACGACTGTATCAGCGAACGGCTCGGACTTTCCGTGCGCCAGCACGCCAATCACAAGGCGCGCGAACTGGCCGGCACGCGCGGTTTCGAGCGGCAAATCGGCTCGTGTGCTATCTGCGGCGCCACAAAGAAAGTGATCCGGGCAAAGGGGTCTTGATCCATGACCTCAAGTCGGCGGGGCGGTCGTTGCTAGCCGTTTCCGTGACTAGTCGGCTTCGTCGACCTCCGTGCCGACCGCTGTGACGCGAATGTCAAACGCCTGCACGAACGCGGCCATCGAAACAACGGCATCGATCCAGGAGCTCCGCGCGCGCGTATAGGCATCGCCAATCTCGCCGCCGAAGATCGCCTCGCGTGCCGATTGCCACACGTCGAAATCGTCCGATCCTTCCTCGAGCACACGCTCAATGAGATTGGCCGTGGCCTTCACATGCTTGGTGAAAGGCAACCTCTCGCCGTCCGATCCGCCGCGCAGGATTGCTTCGAGCGAAGGGCCTTCGATATTTGCGGGCTCGGAATGGGCGATGCCGAAGTTGCCGGGGGCGGTGTAGGTAAAGCGCTGATGGCCCGTCAGCATTCCCGCGCTCGCAATGTTGCTGCTTGTCACGATGGCGCCGGCACGGGCAAGGTCGAACAGGTCACTGCTTTCCCAGAAGGCGGGTGCGGCATAGACAACAGCCGCGCGCCCGGCAGCTGCCGCCATGATCTTTTCCAGAAGCCCCTGCTGCTTCGGATCGATGCTGTAGCGATAGTAGGACGTGTTCCAGCTTGCCCATTCGGTTGCATTGCTGCGTTGGAGCCATTCGGGCCGCTTGTACTGAACGAAGAGATTAAGATTGAATGGCGGTAATCTCGCGTCGAGAGCACGGCCGAATTCATCAATCTCCGATGCGGTCATCCCGATGAAGTGTCGCCAACGGCGGACGCGGACAAACGGGAAGAATGCCCGATATTCGGGCAGCGGAAGAAAGAACGCGCCATCGAATCCGAGGATTCCCTCATCGCTCTGGTCCGGTGAAAACAGGACGTTGGTGAGCCGGGCCATCTCGGCCAGAAAATAGGTCTCGAACGGCTTTTCCTTGAACTCGGCCCACATTTCAGATGCCCCCTGGCTCTGGCATAGCCGGGCACGGCCGACTTTGCGAACCACGTCAGCATCAACGAGATTGAAAAAAACCGCGCGCCGACCCCGGAACGGCGGAGGCGCGCGGCCGATTTTTCGGGGTCCTAAGGGCGGGCGGGGTCACCCCCGCCCGCCATCCATCACGCCGCTTCGGCGAACGGCTCGGCCTGCTCATCGGGTTCCGGCACGGTCGCGACATCGCGCGCGGCATCAACCTTGGCGTGGGCCGCGACGGTGCCGACACCGCCGCGCGTGGTGTAGGCGCTCGGCGGGAACTGCATCCAGCGCGGCACCCAGCGCTCGACCTTGGGGCGTCCGTCATTGCCCGCCAGATGGTCGGCGATGATCCGCTTCAAGGTCTTGGACTTCTCGCCCGCATTGGCGCTGGCAACCGTCTCGCCTGCCACCTCGGCGACCACCCGGCCCAGCACCTCGCGGTCGCGGATCAGCCCGAACAGCGCCTCGTCGGCCTGCCACCAATCGGCCATGTCGATGCCGATCTCGGTGCCGACCGCCGCGACGGCGGCGCTGCCCGCCGCCAGCGTCTCGCCGATAACGACCGCGATCACCTCCATGACGGCGGGATCGGGAAGCTCGACGAGGCGCAGGAACACGCCCGCCACGCCGTAGTCGTCGCCGTTTCCCCCGGTCACGGTCGGCTCCTCGGACGAGAAACCGAGCAGGGCGAGCACGGCGCGGCGGCGCTCGTCGAACACCGTTTCGCCGCGCGCGGTTTCGAGGCTTTCGCGCACCTCGTCGTTGCGTGTGGTCTGCGGCTCCGGCGACACTCGCCAAAGATGCGAGCCGACCACAGCGTGGGCGACCATCAAGCGGAGCGCCACCTCGGGCCGGGTCAGCAACGCGGCACGGACGGCGGCGTGGCGGTGCAGATCGACATAGGTCTGCAAGGTCGAGGTCAGTTCGGGGCGCCGCGGCTTCGCGCCTTGGGGAGCCTCGCCGCTGGCGACGCGGCGGGCTTCCTTGCGGGTCAGATAGCCTTCGTGGAAAGTCACCTCGCCGGTCGAGCGGACATCGACATAGACGCGCCCGCCCTTGCGCTTGGCGGCCTTCTCATATTCCCACGAATGGAAATGCTCCGACGCGGGGACGATCACGACATCGCTCCAGCCGTCCTCCAGATAGGCCGCGCGCCGTGCCTCGATGGCTTCATTCTGCGCGGTCCAGAACGCCTCGGGGTCTGCGAAATAGCGGTCGTCGCCGAACAGGTCGGCGACGGTCGCGCCCGCATAGGTGGCGAGGTCGAACAGCGCCACCTTCGCCGCGATCGACTGCCCGCCGAACAGCCATGCCTTCAACTGATGGCCGGTCGGCGTGTAGTTGTCGGGGTCGTCGTAGAGCGCCAGCCACGCCTTTTGCTGGCTCTTGCTGGCAAGGGTCAGGTGGCGGACAGTGGTGCGGTCGATCTTCTCGTCGCGGTAGAGTTGGCGGATGCGCGGCAGCAGATTGCCGAGCGCCAGCACGCGGCGAATGGTGAGGTCGGGAAGCCCGAAGGTGGCGGCGATGTCGTCCACCTCGCGGCCTTCCTTGACCAGCCGGGTGAAGGTTTCCCACTGGGTGACTTCGTCGGGATCGAGCCGCGCCAAGTTCTCGATAAGCGAGGCTTCGAGCGCGGCGGCATCGTCGCCCGCCTCCATGATCGCGGACGGCACCCGGCCAAGCTCGGGGTCCGCGCCCTCGTCGGCCTGCGCGATGCGAGCGGCATGAACGCGCCGCCGCCCGGCGACGAGTTCGAACCGGCCTTCGGCAGCGCCGGGCCGCAGGATGACGGGGACGATGATGCCGCGCTTGCGCACGGTCGGCAGGATGTCGGACACATCGGGCGCCTTCTTGCCGTGGCGCATGTTCACGGCGCTGTCGTCGATGTTGCCAATGTCGATGAATTCGAGTTTCATGACGTCACTCCTTGTGAGTGCCGGTCCGTCGCTCTTTCCGGGATGGCGGATCGGCTTACGAATGGCGGCGAACGGCCGCCTGCGTCAGGGACCCCATCAAAGTAGTACTTTGATGGGAACCCTCATCCGCCTCGTGGCGGAAGCTGGTTGGCTCCGGCGCTGCGGAGTTCCTGTTGAGCGGACAGGATCGACCCGGTTCGGCGGGCGGCATCGGCCCAAACGGACAGCGCGTGCGGCGTCTCGAACCCGATATCGCGCTCGATGCCGAGGCCGAACGGCAGGCGAACCGAGGCGATCTCGGACAGGCTGAAATAGCCGAGTTCGGGGCATCCGAAGCCAAGGTCGGCGAGGCCGAACAGGGTGTCGTCATCGCTGTCCAGTTCGGTCGCAAGCCATGTCGCCGCGCCCACCGGATTGAACAGTTTCAGCACCGGCACGGGATCGGGTTCGGGCTTCTCGTCGCGCTGGGCGGCGCGGTGGTTGATGGCGTTCGCGCGTAGCGCGAAGCGAAGATCGGCGGTGAGGAGGATCATGCTGCGATTCTCCCTTGCGCGCGCGCCTCTTGGGCTTCCCGATGCCGCGCGAGCAGCCAATCGGCGGCTTTGGTCGCGGCGCTGGCGGCGCGGAAGATGGCGCGATTGTCCTCGCGCAGCACCTCCAGCCATGAGCCGATATAGTCGGCATGGCGGACGGTGGGGACGATGCCGAGCGCGGCGCAGAGGAAGGCCGAACCCATTTCGGCGACCAGTTCCTCGCGCCCATAATCCTTGCTGCCGAAGGAATTCTTCAAGTCGCGTCCGAGCCGCTTGGCGTGGCCGGTGGCGTGGGTCAGTTCGTGCAGGCAGGTCCGGTAATAGTTGATCTGGTCGAAGAAAGCGGGCTGCGGCGGCACCTGCACGAAATCGGGTTCGGGGGCATAGAATGCCTTGGCCCCGCCGACGCGGAAATCGACACCCGATGCGGCAATAACTTCCTCGGCAACGGGCACGATCTCGCGTTCGGGCAACGGCGCGGGATCGGAGGCCAGCCCGGCGCGCAAGCCCTCGCACTGCGCGACGTTGAACACGGTAAACCGCTTCAAGAACGGCACCGCCTTGGGGTCGTCGCCGTCGCGCTGGGCGCGTTCCTTCTCGGCTTCGGGGGTGAAGCGGTCGGCATAGACCACGGTCACGCCATGCTCGCCCTTGCGGACGCAGCCGCCCGCCTCCCGTGCCTGCCGGAAGGTCAGCCATGATTGCGACGGCCAGCCATGTTCGATCACCGCGCCCCACAGGATCAGGATATTGACGCTCGAATAGCTCCGGGCGGTGAGCGCGTTGCGCGGCAGGCCGGGGCCGGTCCCGCCGGTTCGTCCCCACGGCTGGACCCATGGAAACCGCCCCGCCTCAAGCTCGGCGATGATCCGGGCGGTCACCTCGTCATAGAGGTTGGCGCGGTTCTCGGGTTGACGATCCTCGCCCGCAACCTCTCGGCGGGCACGGCGGCTGGTAGCTTTGCGCATCGCGGTCCTCCATCGCCACCCAAAAAGCAGCAAGCCTCCCCGGAAGGCGGGGTGGGCGGCGAGACGCGACCAAGAGGCCCGGCTCAGTGGCCGGCGGCACCGCAGGGCGGAACGAAGAGGAGCACCCGAGCGCGAGCGAGGGTTGCCGCAGGCCGCGTCGGGCCTAGCCGGGAGCGCCGCCCGCACCCGCCGTACCGGGAGAGGCACAAAAACAACGCCGCCGCGCAGACGCGCGGCGTCCGCAGCCACGCCAGCGATCGTCACCGGACGGCCGAGACCCGGTACGGGACTCGGCGAAGACCGCCTGCGGCGGTCTGAGTAGAGCGCGGTCGCACCCTGGTGCGAGGCGCCGAGATCAGTGTTGCAAGGCTATTGCGTCATCCGCGCATTGAACGCGACAAGAGCGGTCGCGAGTCCTTCGCCGACGATCCAGCGCGCCCGTTCGAGGTGCGATCGCCAGCAGGTCTCGGCCTCCTCGTGGGCTATGTCGAGTTGCATGAGTGTGGCTGCGGCATCGCGCCAATCACGCCCGGCATCATCGGCCTCGAGCAGCGCGGCGTAGAGTGCGAGGTTCCTTCTGTCATAGTCGACCACTTTCTCGCCGCTTGGTGCACGCCAGTCGATGCTGTCCATCAATGATCCTCGTCTCAAGGGACCTACTTAGCGAATAGGAACTATCGTTCCTAGCACTTTCGTTCCCATTCCGTGATCCACTTGGCATGGATCTCAAGGACGTTCTGGCCACAAATTTGCGAAGAATTCGCCATGAGAAGGGACTGACCCAGGAAGATCTAGCTGGGCTGACCGGCCTTAGCCTTCGCTACATCGGTTCTATCGAGAGAGGGCGGGTTTCCGCCAGCGTTACTGTGCTTGGAAAGCTCGCCGCCGCACTCGAAGCCGATCCGTGTAAGCTCATTATGTCGTGATCTACCCGAGTTTTGGACTTGCCCGCGTCAGCTGCATAATGTTCCAGCGTGATCCCGCTTTAACGATGTGTGGACCAGCCTGAACCATTCTCTCGCCACAGCTTATCATCCGACGGACCAGAGATTTCCGATACTCGCCATCACCTGGCCAGTCCCCCGGCCCTAGGATGAGTTCGGCGGTCTCCCGGAGGCTTGCCCCAGCCGTGCGAGCGTCTGCGGCGTGGAGCGCCAGGAGCCTGTCGGCCAGCCGAAGATGTCGATGGGTGACGACCCGACTCCCGACGAAGGCGTAAATGACGGCAAGCTTCTCCTCGAGGAGGTGATCGTCTGGCAGGTCGAATCGCAGCGAAGCCGGCCCCGCCAGCACGGTGCCTTCGATGATGTCCAGTCGAAACGGCGGGCCGTCGCGATCAATCAGCACGTGTTCGCCCGCTCGACTACGAACGACGCGGTCGACCTCTCTGAATTCGAAGGCGCGCTCTTCCCGGCCTCGGCTAAATGAGGCGCGCACCGCAAGAACGCGCGGGTCAACGTCCGCCGACCAAAGCGGCCGTACGTTTGCGCAGCTGTACCTTGGATCTTCAGCGAAAGTGCAACCCCCAGCGCGCAGTAAAGTCGGCGTCTGCAGCAACCGCTTGGACCGGCGGCACCCGGAGTTCCGCATAAGCAGCGTGATATTCCGGGTCGCGACGTAGTACTTCCCAAGCGAGCGCACCGGGTCCGTACCTCAGGATCGCATCATAGGCTGCCGGATCGAGGCCGCGAGTCACGCTAGTCCCGTCCGCCTCGTTGACCGCGAACGAATGCGGCGGCCAATGCGGTCTGATCCGGTCTGAGCGCGTCTATCGCCGGGAGGTAATCGGGCACGTCGTCGGCGAGGAGGATAGCAGGCGACTGCCCCTCAACATTGCCGAGGTTCGGGCGATGCTGGGCGTAGCCGACGAGCGCGGCCAAGTCCGGACTGAACCGCCGCGCGACCGCCGGTGGATAGACCAGCCATTGCAGCTCGAACGGCTTCAGCCAGCCGAGACAGTAGCTGATCACGATGCCTCGACGAGGCGCGGAACCTGCGTTGCCGCCGCCGCCATGGAGCGTCGAGCCGAGGAAAATGAGCGCGTCGCCGGGCAGGACCGTGGGCACAACGCTGTCATCTTCAGGTAGCAGGCTATCCGGGTCGTCGATATGGCTGCCTGTCCACAAGCGCGTCCCGCCATTCGTCCGCGTGAAGGTGGTGAGCGGCCACATCACGTTGACGAGGTATTCGATGCCGCCTTTTGGGCCTCCCCACATATCCTGGTCTCGGTGCGGCAGCTGCGGTAGCGCACCGGGATGGATTTCGATCGCCTGGGTGAGGTTCAGGGAGATCCGCTCGCATGAGGGCAGCAGGGCCTGCTCGACGACCGCGAGCACGAGCGGGTGCATCACCAGTTGCGCAATGCCTCGGGAGCGCGTGAGCAACGAGCCGAACCGCTTGGTACGTTCGCCGTAGAAGGCGCCCTGACAAAGCGGAGTGCCCGCAAAGCGGGCATCGAGCTCGGCATCAATGCGCCCAATGAGATTGGGATCGACAGCGCGGCCGAAGATGCACCAGCCGTCGCGTGCCAGGATGGCCGCGCAGGTGTCGACGCCGGTCATGCGGCCGCCCCGTTCAGTGTTTTCATATACACGCCGGTCCAGCTGAGGCGCTCGGGCGTGTCGCGATCGATCGCGATCAGGAACGCACCGATGGGACCTCCTGCGATGCGCACGGCAGGCCCCAGCGGTTCTGCGCGCCAGCCCATCGCCAACACCTCCTTGCGGAATGCCTCGGGAATGACCCCGGTGTAGCGATCGATTCCGCGAGCGAGCGCAACGTCAACCATCGCGCTGAACAAGGCATTGCGGAGGCGCCGCCGCTCATCGGCTCCGTGACGCTGCGGCAGGCACAGCCTCGAACTCTCCCAGGTGCGAGGATCAGCCGGCACCCCCAGCGGGCACAGGTGAGCGAAGAGCGTCCCGAGCATATGAGGCTCGCTCGTCGGGTAGAGCCGGATCGAAGCAGCATGCCGCCCCTCACCGTCGTCCGCGATCAGGTAAACCGTATGGCCATTGTCGAACTGATCCATTTCATATTTCCCGTCGACGACGGGCACATCCCAGCCGAACAGATCGACAAACAGCCTCTTGCGATCGGCGAACATCGACTGAAGCAAAGGCCGCTTTGCAGCCGCGAGGTGATCATCGACGACATGGATCATGAGAAGGCTCCCGAGACTGTGATGGAGCCAAGGATGCAGCTTCTCACAGCTGCCTGCAGGCCGAGTGATTACTCGGGTTGACGGCGCAATTCGTGGAGCCCGACCTCGCCGGCGAGCACCGCGCTGACGACGAGTTCGGTGCGGTCATGTGCGCCGAACATCTCCCGCGCTTCGGTGAGGTATCCGTCGACCGTCCGAGGAGACAGCGCGAGTGCTCGGGCGATTTCCTTGTTGCTGAGCCCCCGTCCGGCAAGAACGACGCAGTCGCGAGGTCGCGGGTGGAGCTGGGGTGGCGGGAACCGCCGATGCGCCGCGCCCGAGAGGCGGCGTGCGGCCTGGAACGCGAATATGCCTGCGACCTGAACTACACCCAGTCGCCGTTGGGCGAGGTCTGGGTGCCTTGTCCCAGCAAACGTGCACGATCCAATACAATCGCCGAGCAGCACGCAGGGCACGGTGATGCCCTGGTTGAGACCAAGTGCAAGGCCAAAAGCCAGCGATGCCTTATCGCGACGATCCAAGTCGATGTAGCGATCGAGATCGCTCCAGAGGAAAGCACTGTCGGCAAAAAGGCAGGCTCGAAGGATCGGGTCGCGACGGAAATGGCCTTCTTGGAAGAGCCTCTTTTCGACGGCTTGCGGGTAATCCTTCATGTCGACGCGACCGAAGCTGTCGTCGCTAGGTGCCGAATGATGAATCAGCGCATAGTGGCGAAAACCGAGTTCACGAGTGGCAGCCACCATCAGCGCGCACAGTTCGCTCTCCGACGCGGTCGCGCGGACCGCCGCGAGGAAGTCCTCAGCAAACTGCGATTCCGAGGCCATTGTGGATCGAGGCATTCAGCCCAGACTCGGTTGACCGATTACTCCTTTGGCATGCCCCTTGCCGTGATACTCGACGCGCCACGGCGGCGAGCGAGCTAGTCGTGCAATGCGGCGAGAAGTGCCGCACTTTCCCCGATCCGATCGAGATTCACCATTCCGGTTGCATGATAGCCGCCATCTACGTGGACGAGTTCGCCGGTCACTCCTCGACCAAGCGGCCCGATAAGGGCAATCGCCGCGCCCGCCACGTCTTCGAGCGTCGTTTGCCGTCGCAGCATGCTGTTGTGCTCTGTCCAACTGACGATCGCGCGGATATCATCGATACCGCTTGATGCGAGGGTGCGGATCGGGCCCGCAGACAAAGCATTTACCGACACCCCGCGGGCACCCAGATCCGAAGCAAGATATCTGACGCTGGCCTCGAGTGCCGCCTTTGCCACGCCCATGACATTGTAGTTGGGAATAACCCGCTCTGAGCCCAGATAGGTCAAGGTGAGGATCGCCCCGCCGTCAGTCATGAGCGTCGCCGCACGCTGTGCAACGGCCACAAGACTGTAGCATGAGATGTCGAGGGTCTTTCGGAAATTGCTACGGGTCGTGTCGAGAAAAGCGCCGCGCAACTCCTCCTTGTCCGAGTAGGAAATGGCATGCACGAGGAAATCGAGCGGTCGACCCTGGAGATGTGCGGCTAGAGCCTCGAATGCTTCGTCGATGGAAGTATCGTCACCGACGTCGCAGGGGATCATCGGCCAATTCCTCTGACCGACCAGTCGCGTCAGTCGTTTCTCGACCGCCGGGTTGGCGAATGACATGATGCAGTTGCCGCCGCTTCGTTCAACGCCAAGCGCGATCGCCCAGGCGAGAGACTTCTCGTTGGCAGCACCCATGATCAACCCGGTCTTCCCGGCCATAAGCGTCGACGTGGGAACCGTCATATCTTGTGCTCAGTCTGCTCGGGACACGAAGATGACGACGTTCGCTTCGGCATGTTGGGGGCCTCGCAAATAGCAGACAAGTCCCGGGCGCTGTTGCTGTTGGGCGCGCGAAGCGAAAGCTTGCAATCGGCTTCGTTCGCGCAACGCGCAACTGTACCTGATGTGCATAAAGAGCTGCCTGATGCCCGCAGTGAGGTGCTGAAGCAGGCCGAAAGGCAACCCGGAGCAAACGTCAGGCGGACATGACCAGTATGGAACACGACGAAACCTGCTTCCACCTTCCGGGTTACCATTTCATGCCGATTTCCCTCAGAGCTTCCATAATTGTGCACTTCAAGCGGCCTCGGCAGCCGACCTGGCAAAATCGAGCACGAAGTCGATCTGGAGAACCTTCTTGCCGTCCTCAAGCACCGGCGCGAAGATCAGGTCATCGACGATGCCGCCAGCGCAATCGTCGTCGACCCATTTGCCGCCGGCGAAATAGCTTTGCGTCGTCAGGTCACGGTAACCATCGGCGCGGAGCTTGAAATGTACATGGGCAGGCCGCCAGCAGTGTCGACCCATCATGCTCAACAATCCGCCGACGGGCCCCTGATCGGGGATCGTGTAAGGTACTGGCATCGTGGTCGCGACCTGGAACGTGCCGTCGGCGGCAGACCTGACGCGCCCCCGGTAGAGATCGGCGGACATGCCCTTGTGAAACCCCGTATAGGCGCCATCGGGCGTAGAATGCCAAATATGGACGGTTGCGCCTTCGATTGGCGCGCCGTTCGGCGCAGTTACCCGACCGCGGATCATCAGCGGCTCGCCATTGTCCTCCGGAGAGACCTTAAGAGCGCCGCTCACCCACGGCACGTCCTCAATGAAATACGGCCCTTGAATAGCTTGGGAAGAGTTGCGACCTCGCTTGTCCTCGGCCTTAACGACCAGATGCTCGATAAAGAGATCGACCAATAGCGGGATTTCACGCTCAGCCTGCACGCGCGCAAGGAACTGCACGCCTTCGCGGTACTGCTCGCGATCGACCTCGTTTCGCGCCAGAACTTCGGCAACGGCTTGGGATAGCTCGTCGACAATTTTTGCAATTCGTTCCGAATCAGACATTATGCTCTCCGCGGTTCTTGCGCCCGCCTGCTGCGGCACGCTTCCTCTGCAGTGGAGCTTCGGCTTTTGTTCCCGTTAGGCCCATGCTCGCTCGTCCGGAACTCTTGGCAATCGTCTGGAGAGCGATGTCGAGCAATACAAATCCGGACGGAAGTCAGCGATTTCGGACTTACGGCTCCTTCGGTCGGCGCTGCTGTGCGCTAAGCGATGTCTAAGTCGTAGCGAATTGCTCGGCCAGATACAGCGTAGGGAGAGAGGCGGATGGCAACCCGAGCCGACGACGAGCAGACACGTACCTTTGCGAAGGTTGTTCCGACCAACACATATGGCCAACGCTTTTGGTCAGGCGCGTCTGACCTGATCGGGCGGAAGACGCGGGCTTGGTTCGGTAAGCTACCCGGTTTCGGCTTCGTTCGGAAACACAATGATACGCCGATGCTTCAGGCTCTGACGTCCAAGAGCGAATTCATGGCCTCATGGTTCAAGCAGCCTTACGGAACTCCGGACAAGCCGTCTTCGATCGAAGAGATGCCGTGGGACTATATCGAACGGTATCAGGCGGAGATACCGTTCTTCGGACTCCGAGAATACTGGTATCCCGCCCTGGAATCCCACGAACTCAGCCACAATGAGCACAAAGCGGTTCGGCTGCTCGGTGACAACCTAGTCCTATTCCGCGACAAGAACGGCGCACCATGCGCGTTGGAGAACCGGTGCCCGCACCGGAGCGCACTTCTCACGCTTGGCGAGGTCAATGTGTGGGAAGTCGGCACTATCACCTGCCGATATCATGGAATGACTTTCAACAAGCATGGCGACTGCGTTGCGTTTCTGTCTGACGGCCCCGACAGCCCCGCCTGCGGAAAGGTGAAGGCGACGTCCTATCCTGCAGAAGAGGTTGGCGGCATAATCTGGGTCTACATGGGCGTTGCCGATCCGAAGCCGTTCCTTGATTCGATGCCTCACGCACGGGAAGTTATGCACGAAGGCGTTCGCGTCCGGCACCGCGTGACAGTCCCTTATAGCCACCTCAATCAACTCGATAACACTGTCGACATCACCCATGTCGGCTGTCTCCACCGGACCTGCTACCTCTTCGGCGACCAGAAGATGGGCGGCGGAATCGCCTATGAGGAACTACCGGGCAACGGCATTCACGCCCATCTGCGGGAAACAGGCGGCCACGGAGGATCGAAAGCGATCGACGAGATCCGCTGGTTCATGCCCAACCTTGTCCATCACGGTGAGGAGTTCATGGACGGCGGCGTGCATGGGCTCTGGTTCTGGTTTGTGCCCAATGACGCTGGCTCGTTCACCGGCTGGCTCATCGGCTCGATCAACCAGCGCAAGGTGGGCAAAGTTCGCGCAAAGATGATCGCCGCTATCCTCGGTCGCGCGCTTACTTCAGACGCGCTGCCTGGCATGGCCTGCTTTATGGGCGGCGACGCCCCGATGCAGATGTCGCAGGGTCGGATTGTGCGATGGGACCAAGAACAGCTCGCACGGACGGATAGGGCCGTCCTCAAGGTTAGGAGTATGCTGAAGGAAGCCTTCAAAGAGGAGCAGGCGCTGAGGGTGGCCAAGGGGCTGGACCCACTCGCGCATCGCGTCACCCGCGTCGGCTATCCGGCAGCTTGAGTTGAGCCGGCACCATGACGCGACCAAGCATTCCCGCCCGCGTGGTCTCGAAGGAACGCGTGGCGACCGAGATTTGGTCGTTTCGCTTCGAGGTCGCTGCGGATGCGTTCGTCGCCGCTGAGGCCGGATCGCATGTCGATGTCGAGCTGCCCAGCGGACTCATTCGGCAATATTCGCTTGTCCACGTGCCGCACGGCAGCATCTACCAGATTGCCGTGCTCCGCGAGGAAGGCGGTCGGGGCGGATCGCGGGAACTGTGCGACCAGGTCGGCGTCGGAGACACGCTAGGAATATCCGCGCCCCGGAACAATTTCGCGCTCGAAAGCGGAAAAGCTCGGTATCTGCTGATCGCGGGCGGGATTGGACTGACACCATTGTTCGCGATGGCCGAGACGCTGCATGAGCGGCAAGCCGACTTCGAGCTGCACATTTGCGCGACGTCGCCGGCCAACGTGGCGTTTCTTCCCGAAATTGAGGTAGCACCGTGGGTGCAACGCGTGCATCTTCATTACAGTGCGGGTGACCCTCCCTCGCCGCTCGACATTCGCGCGTTGCTGTGCGCGTCACATTCCGACACCCAGATCTATGTCTGCGGACCGAAGCGAATGCTCGCGGCCGTCGACGAGGCGACACGCGGGTGGCCGCCCGGGCGGGTGCGTACCGAGCACTTCGCTGCGACGGCAACTGTCGCAGGGGACGACGAGAACGGCTGCTTCGAGGTTTTGGCGGCGCGGAGCGGAAAACGCTTCACGGTTGAGGCCGGCGTGTCGTTGCTTGACGCGCTGCTGGCGAATGACATCGCCGTTGAAAGCTCATGCCGCGAAGGCACGTGCGGATCGTGCGTGACGCCGGTGATCGCCGGGGAACTCGTTCATCGGGATTCATGCCTGTATGAAGACGAGAGAGTAACGGGAAAGACCATGGCCGTCTGCGTATCGCGAGCGAAGCCGGGCACCGATCTGGTTCTCGATATCTGACAAGGACTAGCGCAGTCGCGCCCGCCGATACGAACTCGGGCTAACGCCCATCATGCGTCGGAACGCCTTGTGAAAGGAGGCGTCGGATTGATAGCCGACGCGAAAGGCGACATCGGCGACAGACAGTTCCGCAGTCTCGAGCAGTCTGGTCGCTCGCGCCATCCGCACGCGGGTTAGATAGTCGATCGGAGGCTGACCGACCGTTGCCTTGAAACGTTCGGCAAGGACCGAGCGCGAGAGGCCGCCATGTCGGGCAAGACCTTCGAGCGACCACTCCTCCTGCGGGCTTTCGTGAATCGCCTGGAGCACGCGACGGATATGCGGGTCCGACATTCCGGCAGCAGCGTTGAGACCCTCGGCCTTAAACTCGCGCAGTACGTGCTCGATGAGAATGATTGCGGCAATTTCGGCGAGCCGATTTGAAATCTGGCTGCGATCTTCGCCCTCGCAGGCGGCATGCTGGCGCAGCATTCCAAAGACCAGATCGAGACGATGTCCGCTGGTCATTTCCTGCCGCGTCAATGTTACCACCTCGGGAACAATGTCCGGAAGCGGATTGGTCGACGCCGCGATGCTGGTCGCAAAGACGAGGCTGCCGCTGTCATTCGAAACCGATGCCGGCACAAATGGCGCCTCGAGGCGCTGCACACGACAGAGCCGATGACCGGCGACATAGATTTCGTGATCGGTTCCCTTCGGCAGGCTACAATGGCCGCCCTCCTCGACAAGGATGATATCGCGGTTCGGAAGCTTGACGGCAAAGCTGCCGCACTCGGCGTTGTAGGCCATCGCGTTCATATTGCCGCGCACCTGGTACCGGGTGCCATTGACCAGCCGGATCAATCGGGCGTGCAGTGCGGTGACGCGCAGTTCGGGGACTCGGATCATGGTCTCAAGTTTCGATTCCGCGTCTCAGTGACTGCTCCCGATCGATGATGCTCGCAACCGAAGGCCGCTGCCAGACCTCCGCCGCATGCCGACGGAGATTGCCGAAGCGCCCCGCCAGCGATGCCAGAGCCGGGCGGTCAAGCCAGCGAACATATACGGCAAGATAGGAATCGCACAGCGTAAAGCGATCGCCGACCACCCAAGGCCGGTCCAAGAGAAGGGCATCGAGCTTCTCGAAAGTATCTGCCAGTGTTCGCAGGCCGGTCGCCGCGACATCGGACTGGCCGGCCAGGCTGGACGCTAGACGTTCCACGCGGAATATCGGTCGAAATGCGATGTGCACCGTGCTTGAGAAGAGACACAGCCAAGCGGTTGCTACTGCCCGCGTCATCGTTCCGGCCAGAGGCAGCAGTTGCCGTTCCGGTGCCAGGTCGGCCAAGAAGAGCTGGATCGCGACGTTTTCCGTGAGTGCCGTTCCGCCGACATCGAGCGCTGGCACGCGCCCCCATGGGTTGCGCGCCAGATGTGCAGGAGCATGAGTGTCACCGTTCCGCGTGTCGACAATCTCGATGCGGTAGGGAAGGCCCGACTCCTCCAGCGCAATCCATGTCGCAAGCGAGCAGGACCCGGGGCCGTGAAAGAGTGTGAACGTTTGGCCTTCGCTCTTCACGTGGCAAGCCTATTCAATCGCTGCCTTGATGAACTCGACGGCGGCGTGATGCGAGCGGCGGGCCGCTTCGGGGTCGTAGCCGAAGGCTCGAACCGAATTGTAAAAGCCGTGACCCGCGCCTTCATGCAGGTGATACTCATGGCCGGGCATATTGCGCAGCGCTTCTTTCAGCATCGTCTGTACCTCTTCTGGAATGTGCGCGTCGCTGTCGCCGACATGGACCTGAAGCGGGCATTTCAGATCGCGGAGCATCTCGCGATATTCCGGTACCTGCACAGGGTAATACGAGACAGCCGCATCGACGAGGCCGGCATGGGCTGCGATGATGGCCTGCTTGCCGCCCAGGCAGAAGCCGACGGCCGCCACCTTGCCGTTGCAGCCGGGATCGGACCGCAGGGCGCAGATGGCCGCCGTGACGTCGGCTTGCAGGCGCGCTTCATTCAATTGCTGCCAGTAGCCGATCGCGGTCGTCCGCTCTTCGTCGGAATAGCCGAGTTCGATGCCCGGAGAAATCTGGGCGAAAAGGTCCGGTACGAGAACGATGAAGCCATCGGCTGCAAACTGGTCGGCCGCAAGACGCATCGCGTCGTTCACGCCGAAAATCTCCTGCAGCAAGACGATGCCGGGGCGCGGATGGTCCGACCCACCAGTGATGTATCCGCCGATAGTGTCGCCTTGGACGGGTATTTGGAAGTTGAGCATGCGTTTTTCCTGAGCAATGACGTCATTCAGTCGGCCACGAGTGGCTCGTTCACATCAGGCGCCCCGGGGGGTGTCACCGCGATGAGGAAGGCGCGATCGAAGCAGGCCTTGATCCAAGGCTGAATGACGATGCTTTCGCGGATACCAGCCAAGGTGAAGGGGTCGTTCGCAACGAACTCGTCGACCTCTTCGCGCGTCATGTCGACGATATAGTTTCCGCCGCGCACGGTCTTGCCGTCGTCAGCAAACGTGGCGCCTGCTGCCAGGATCTTGTGCGCGCGCGCCTTGATATACGCTCTGTGAGGCTCGACGGCCGGAACCCGGTCGGCTGCGCTGTCAGGGCGGTCGGTAATGTAGATCGAATAATGCATCGGATTGTCTCCTGGTCGCTAGGCCTCGCGACTAAAATGGCGCACCTTGTCGAAGTCGAGATCGAAGCCAGTGCCGGGCCCGGACGGCACCTTGATCTGGAACTCGCCATATTCGGCAGCTGAGGTCGTAAGGTCCTCGGCAAGCAATCGCGGGCCGATCAATTCGCATCCCCACGGAAGGTCCGCGAGCGCCGAAAACAGCTGCAGCCCGGCTCCGGTCCCGAACGAGCTTTCAAGCGCCATACCGCCGTAGAGTGGAATTCCCGCTGCTTCGGCAGTGGCCGCTGCTTTGTAGGCACGCCGAAGTCCGCCGCCCTTCGCGATCTTAACCGCATAGATATCTGTCGAGCGGCGCACGAATGCATCATGGGCGTCGTGAAAATCCCACAGGCTCTCGTCCGCGAGCAGGGGCATGTCGAGGCGGTCCGCGAGACGCCCCATCCCTGCGATGTTCCAGCTTGCAATGGGCTGTTCAACCAGAGCGAAGCCGGCATCCTGTAGCCGGGGCAGGAGGCGCTGGGCAGTTGGCTCGTCCCACGCTTGGTTGAGATCGACCGTGCAGCGAGCCTCGGCAGACATGCTGTGGATCGCTTCCGCCGTACGGATCGCACGCTGCGCCTCCACTTCTGGATCGCCTTTGCCGATTTTGATCTTGAACGTCCGATGACGACGCTCGGACAGCTGGAGCTGAGCGTCCTCGACGTCCGCTTCGTAAGCAGCGGTCGCCAATGCCCAGAGGACAGGAATGCGGGTCCGCACGACCCCGCCGTAGAAAGCACTGATAGGCACGTTCATCGCTCGTGCCGCTGCGTCGGACGCGGCGATGTCGACCGCCGCCTTGGCGAACTGATTCCCACTCGCAGCCCGGTCCATCGCGCTCAGCAAGCGTTCATGCGAGAAGATGCTTAGTCCGATGACGGCGGGCGCGAGATAGCGGTCGATAATGACCTTTATCGTCTCGGCACATTCGCCGCCCCAGAAAGCTGTCCCACCGGGAGTCCCACCCTCTCCGTAACCGATTGCTCCATCGGCGGTGCGGAGCGTGACGATGACCAGGCTTTGAGTCGCGTGCGTGCCCGAGGCATGGAAATGGGCGCGCTTGAGAGGCAAATCGACGATGGCTGTCTCAATCGCATCGATGCGGCCTGCATTTTGACTGGAGCTGATCGGCTCTTCGATGGCGAAATCGGTTAGGGGAAGCATAGGGAGGATTCTCCGATTGCAGCTGGCAGTCAGTGGGCAGGTCGCCTTGATTGAAGGTCGATCGTCATGAGATCGTGTGCGAAAAGGGTGCGACCGCTGAACGACCGGGCGATCTGAGCGGACAAGCGCTTGTCGGACCCATCACTCGGCGAACTCACGCCCGGTGAGATGTGCGAGATGACCAGCAATTGCGGCGCGATCGTCGTGGCCATCTTTCCCAGCGCCTGAGCGTCTAAGTGGCCAGCCGCCATCCGCGTCCGCAGTCCCGGGAGGTCATCGCGCTTCAGGTGCATCGAGCGCTCAACGACTTCCATCGCGGCATCGACGTCGACGACCTCTGCGACCATAAGGCTGACGTTGCGTCCCAAGGCCTCGACGGCAGGGGACGGGCCGGTGTCGCCCGTGAACAGGGCGGACCATCCCGACGCATCAATCCGATACGCAAGCGACACTGGCCTCTTCACGTCCAGAATCTGGTCCGCGTCGAGATGACTGTTCCGCGCGAATGCGATTCTTAGGCTTGGAAAAGCCGATAAAGTAACTTGCTGCTCAGGGTCGGCGCCGCACTCGGTGACCGTAACCATCGAGGCTATCGCCGGAGCATCGGCCCCGAGCGCTCGTGAAGCCTCGACTATCGGCCCACTGGCTCGCGCGAGTGCATCGACCATAGCACGCGTTCCAGGTGGACCCACGACTTCGAGTTGACCCTGCGCCCGCATGGCCCAGCGATGCAAGAGCAAGCTCCACAAGGCAGCGACATGATCAATATGCAGGTGAGTTATGAGGATCGTCTTGATCCTGTCCGGCCCGAGACCGGCCTCTGTCATGCGCTCGATGCTTCCTTCACCCGCGTCGACCAGGAGAAGTCCCTCCGGCAGAACGATCGCAGACGCGCTTTGCGCGCGCGCGGTTCGAAGCAGGGGGCCTCCGCCCGTTCCTAGCAAAATCAGTCGTGGACCATGTGTCGGCGTCGACATCGGGAGTGGCTGGGCGACTGCCACAGTAGCCAGCATTGCGCCTGATCCCAGGATGGCGCTCAGTGCCGCAGCGAACCTCACCTTTCAGAATTCCTTCTTCACGGTGAGGAAGACGGTCCTTCCTTCGGTCAGGAGAACGCCCCGGGGGTTGAGTGCGGGCAACGCGAGACTGAGCAATGTGGGGTTCGAGAAGATGCGTATGTTCTGCTTGTCGAGGATATTGCGGCCGCTGACGGCGAACTCGAGCTTCTGTGTGGGCAGGCTGAAGCCGACGCGCAGATCCACGGTCGCATAGGAGCGCCCATTGTCAGCGGGGTTATTCGATGCGTCGAACGACATGCGATCGGTGTAATTGACCTGGAGATGAGTATTTAGAACGAGGTTCGACGACAGGTCGAACTTACCGTCGACATAGCCATTGCCCGACCATTCCGGGGCAAAGGGTAGCCGATTTCCAGTGTAGTTGACGTTGCGACTCGGAAACTCGAACCGATCATATTTTGCATCGAGATACGCGACGTTTCCGCCGATCTTGATCTGCTCGACCGGGTTGACAAAACCTTCGAGCTCGAACCCAGCACTATGGGCTCGTTGAGCATTGTAGTCCTCGAAGCCGAGAATAGCGATGTTGAGGACCTGGTTCTGAAGACCGGTCAGCTTGTTGTAGAAAATCGAGCCATTGAGCTGGCCTTTGCCGGCCGCGAAGGTCGCCTTGAAGCCGCCCTCGAAGTTGAGCGCACGCTCCTCGCCATATTGAATGGCGCTGGGCGACACCGGCATGGCGAGAGCGCGAGGGAAGAATTCGAATCCCCCCGCCTTTGTGCCCCGCGCAACCGAGGCATAGATGAGTAGACCGCGGGCAGGGTTCCATTCGATCGTTCCAGAGGGATCGAAGCTGCTTTCGGACCGTCTCAGGTCTTGCGGAAAAGCGGCGAGCGGATTGGTCGGGAAATGGTCGACGTCGAGTACGGCAATCTGGGCGGGATCAAGTGTGCGTGAGACTGTCGACGCATAGTTCTTCTTCTCATGCGTGAAGCGGGCCCCGGCAGAGAGGCGGAGCTTGTCGGTAATGTTCCAGGTGAGCTTGCCGAACGCGGAATAGGCGTCACTCGACTGGTCGACGTGAATATAGTCGCCAACGAGGATCGGAAGAGCTTGGGCGACAGTCTGGTTCACGCGGTGGCGGGCGTGGATGAAAAGACCACCCAAAACATATTCGAACAAATTCCCAGTCGGCGACAGCAGCCTCAGTTCCTGGGATATTTGATCGAAATTCTCGCCAGTGCTGGAGGTCGCGACTCCGATCGCGCTGCGATCAAGGCCGTCCTGGTTTTGCGAGGTGAAGGCTGAATAGCCCGTCGTCGCTTCCAGTTTGTGCTCGCCGAGCATCAGGTCGGTCACCAACACGGCGTTATACGCATCGCTATTGTCGAAGTCGGAGCCGGGCGGGAATGCAGCGGCGAACGGCCCGTTGATGGCCCCCGACGAGAGCCGCTGGTCTTCGATGCATTCTACTGTCGCGCCTGCGAAGCTGACCTGCGTCGCTCCGGGCGCCGCGCAGGCGAGCTGGAAACGCCGGTCAGCGTTGCGCTTGGAGTATTCCCCTTTCAGGTAGAAGGACAGATTGGACGTCGCGTCCCATTCAAGGCCGCCCCGGATACCGAACTCGTCCGCGCCGCCGACATGCCTGTTGGCACTGGTGTCGAAGAGATAGTCGCCCTTGCGTGAACCATGAACCGACAATCGTGCGCGAAGCGCTGGAGAGAGCGGCCCAGAAACGATCCCCTCGGCGATGTATCCGCCGTTCTGGACTTCGTAGCCGCTGTTGATGCTCGCGTAGAACGTGCTTGTTGGTCGTGCAGATACGATACTGATCGCTCCGGCGGTTGCATTCTTGCCGAAGAAGATCGCCTGTGGTCCCTTCACGACCTCGATGCGCGATAGGTCGAAAAAGGGCAGGACAAACTGGCCCCCACGGCCCCCAAAGACGCCGTCAACAAAGAGAGGTGCTGATTGCTCATAGCCTATGTTGCCGCCGGTGGAGCCAAGTCCGCGAATGGCTACGGTTCTTTGGAACGGCGACTCCGCTAGCGTTACACTGCCGAGTTGCGGCGTGAGCGACTCGAGGTCGAGGATTACACGTTGCTGAAATGTCTTTCCCTCGACTGCCGCAATCGCGATTGGCACTCTCTGAAGCGACTGGGCCCGACCCTGCGCGGTTACGACGATGTCCTGAGTTGTGATCTCCTGCGCACCGATTTCAGTGGTTGTCGGCTGACCTTCGTCCGCGGTCTGCGCCGAAACAACGGACGGCAAAGCACACAGGGCTAAGCTGGCGGACGTCAACCACAGGGTCCTTTGCATTCTCATAGTCCTCTCCCTTCGGCGCTGGCCCCTCAGTGGGAGACAGTCGATTGCCGTTCTTGGGCAGTGACTTCGCAAAAGAAAAATACCATTGATTGGCATTAACGATACTCAATCGGTATGGAGGTTTCATGGAATTCCGCCAACTCCGCTATTTCCTAGCAGTCGCAGAAGAGGCAAATCTTACGGCAGCATCACGCCGCCTCCACGTCTCCCAGCCGCCGATCACCCGGCAGATCAGACAACTCGAGCAAGAGCTCGGCGTCACCCTATTCCTTCGGTCTTCCAAGGGGGTGACGCTGACTTCGGCGGGTGCAAGTTTTCTCGCCGAGGCGCGGCGTTTGGTCACCTTGTCCCAAAATGCGATCGAGCGATGTCGTGCGGCAGATCGAGGCGAGATCGGACATCTCGACGTCGGTTACTTCGGCTCAACAATTCATACGGTCGTGCCGACGAGTATCCGCCGATTCATGGAACGTTACCCCGAGGTTGCTGTACGCATTCACCGTGCCGGGAAAGCCGAGCAGATTGCTCGGCTGCGCGATGGTCGGCTGGGAATCGGCTTTGCAAGGTTCTTTCCTCTTGAGCCCGATTTAGCGTCGGTGCGGTTAGCCGACGAACCATTGTGGCTGGCTGAGGCGGTCAACAAGCAAGTAGCAAAAGACCCCACGCCCTGTCCGATTGCTGACTTAGACGGACGCCCTATTATTCTCTTTCCTCAGGGCGATCGTCCGAGCTTTGCAGACCATGTCCTTGCCTTGCTGAGCAGCAACGACGTGTCGCCATCCGACATCACAATGGCAGAAGATGTATTCGTTGCGTTGGCCATGACCATGGTGAGCGGTGCCCTTTGTGTAGTGCCCGAGTCCGTTGCTCGGCTCCAATGGCCCGAGTTGTCCTTTCGACCGATCGGGGCGGCAGAAGCGTCCGCCCCAGTCAGTTGCCTCTTCCTAAAGGCACAGCGTTCGCCGGTCGTAGACGCATTTCTCGCGTGCATAGAGGATGGATCGATACTCGATCGGTATGGCACGAGCGCATAAACGGTATTTGACGGTATTGCATTGGCGCGCCACCTGCTGATCACGTACAACGGGAGCAAGCGGGTCAATGACGGGTGGAGGCTGCAATCGCGAAAAGCTGCGCCACACGGAGCGAGTATGTACTCGTGGCTAAGTGCGCTCAACGAATGTCATTATCTGAGGCCATTTCAGTCTTTGTCGAAGACGGCATGACTGTAGCGCTGGAAGGCTTCACCCACCTCATTCCATACGCCGCTGGTCATGAGATCATCCGGCAAGGCCGGCGTAAGCTGTCGCTGGTGCGGATGACGCCGGATATCCTTTACGACCAGATGATCGGCGCTGGGTGCGCGCGCAAGCTGACCTTCTCCTGGGGCGGCAATCCCGGCGTGGGGTCGCTGCACCGCTTCCGCGACGCCGTCGAGCGGGGATGGCCGGCGCCGCTCGAGATCGAGGAACATGCCCATGCCGGCATGGCGGCGGCCTATGCGGCGGGCGCGGCGCGGATGCCGTTCGGCCTGTGCCGCGGCTATCTCGGCACCGACCTGATGTCGGTCAATCCCAACATCCGGCTCGTCACCTGCCCCTTCACTGGCGAGGCGATTCCCGCCGTCCCCGCGATCAACCCCGACGTGGCGATCATCCATGCGCAGCGGGCAGACCGGCAGGGCAACGTCCTCATCGCCGGCATCGTTGGCGTGCAGAAGGAAGTGGCGATGGCGAGCCGCCACGTGATCGTGACCGTCGAGGAGATTGTCGACGATCTTGGCGACACGATGAACCGGACGGTGCTGCCTCACTGGATCCTCTCGGCGGTCTGCTTGGTGCCGGGCGGCGCGCGGCCGTCCTACGCCCATGGCTATTATGCTCGCGACAATGCCGCTTACCTGGCCTGGGATGCGGTGGCGGCGGACCGCGGACGCTTCATCGCCTGGCTCGGCGAAACGATCTCAACCGAAGCTGCGGCGAGGCTGGAGGCGCTGACATGAGCGACCAGGCCTACACGCCCGACGAGATGATGGTGGTCGAGGCCGCGCGCCATCTCTCGAGCGATGATGTGTGCTTCGTCGGGATCGGCCTGCCGTCGACAGCGGCAAACCTGGCGCGGCTGCTCCATGCGCCGGGGATCAAGCTCATCTACGAATCGGGGACGATCGAAACACGGCCATCGGTGCTTCCGCTCTCGATCGGTGATGGCGAGCTGGCGGAGACGGCGCGCGCGGTCGTCTCGGTGCCCGAGATTTTCGGCTACTGGCTGCAGGGCGGGCGGGTGACCGTCGGCTTCCTCGGCGCGGCGCAGGTCGACCGGTTCGGCAATCTCAACACCACCGTCATCGGGGCCTATGACAGCCCCAAGGTGCGGCTGCCGGGTGCGGGCGGCGCGCCTGAGATCGCTGCCTGCGCCGGCGAGACGTTCATCATGATCCGGCAATCGATGCGCGCGCTGGTAAACAAGCTCGACTTCATCTCGAGCCCCGGTCACCTCGACGGCGGCAACGCGCGCGCGCGGCTTGGACTCAAGGGCAAGGGTCCGACGCGCCTCATCACCGACCTGGGCGTGATGGAGCCGCATCCCGAGACCCGTGCGTTCGAACTGACCGCACTCTACCCCGGCGTTACGGTCGATCAGGTGCGGGCCGCGACGGGCTGGCCGCTCCAGGTCAGAGCAGAACTGAGCACGCGCAATGCGCCGTCTGCGGAGGAGTTGTCGGCGCTGCGCGATCTCAAGGCGCGCACCGATGCCGCGCACCAGGGAGCCGCATGATGGACAGCTTCGTTTATGAGGGCCTGCCGGCGCGGGTGATCTTCGGGCACGGCACGCTCGACCGGGTGGCGGATGAGGCGGCCCGGCTCGGTCAGCGCGTCCTCGTCGTCTCGACCCCGGAGCAGACCGGCGCGGCCGGCGATCTCGCGAGGCGGCTTGGCGGGCTGCACGCTGCGACCTTCAGCGGCGCGACGATGCACACGCCTGTCGAGGTGACAGACCGCGCCATGGCGGTGGTGACGGACGCACGCATCGACGCCATCGTCGCGCTCGGCGGTGGCTCGACGATCGGCCTCTCCAAGGCGATCGCGCTGCGCACCGACCTGCCGCAGCTGGTCATCCCGACCACCTATGCCGGCTCGGAGATGACGCGGATCATCGGGCAGACCGAGAACGGTCTCAAGACCACCCAGGTGACGCCCAGGGTGCTGCCCGAGACGGTGATCTACGATGTCGATCTCACGCTGACGCTGCCGCCTTTGATGTCGGTGACGAGCGGGCTCAATGCCATGGCCCATGCGGTGGAGGCGCTTTATGCCACCAATCGCAATCCGATCATCGACATGATCGCCGAGTCTGGCATCGCTTCGCTCTATCGCGGGCTGCCGGTGGTGGCGCGGGAGCCGGGCAACCTCGAGGCGCGGGCCAACGCGCTCTATGGCGCCTGGCTGTGCGCGATCTGCCTGGGCGCGACCAGCGTCGCGCTCCACCACAAGCTCTGTCATGTGCTGGGCGGATCGTTCAACCTGCCGCATGCCGAGACGCACGCTATCGTGCTGCCGCACGCGCTCGCCTATAATGCACCGGCGGTGCGCGACGCGGTGGCGGCGATCAAGCGCGCGCTGGGCGGCGAGGGCATTGCCGGCAAGCTGTTCGACGTGGCGCGCGACGCCGGCGCGCCGACGGCGCTCCGCGATCTGGGCATGCCCGAGGACGGGATCGACCGCGCGGTCGAGATCACGCTCGCCAACCCTTACGACAATCCGCGGCCGATCGACCCGGTGCTGATCCGCCGGCTGATCGCCAACGCCTGGGCCGGCGTGCGCCCCGATCATTCGACCTACGCGGTCTGAGGCGGTGCCGGCGGCCTTTATCTGTGGCGGCCTGCGCACGCCCATCGGCCGTCACGGCGGCGCGCTGGCGGCGGTCCGCGCCGACGACCTCGCGGCGGTTCCGATCCGCGCGCTGCTCGCCGGGCACCCATCGCTCGACCCGGCCGCCATCGACGACGTCATGCTGGGCTGCGCCAACCAGGCAGGAGAGGACAATCGCAACGTCGCGCGCATGGCCGCGCTGCTCGCGGGCCTGCCGCCGAGCGTCCCGGGCGTGACGATCAACCGCCTGTGCGCCTCGGGTCTCGACGCGGTCGCAGCGGCGGCGCGCGCGATCGTGGCCGGCGAGGCGGACGTGGTGATCGCCGGGGGCGTCGAATCGATGACCCGAGCACCCTTCGTGCTCGGCAAGGCGGCCCAGCCCTGGCAACGATCGGCCTCGATCGAGGACACCAGCATCGGCTGGCGCTTCGTCAACCCGGCCATGCACGCGGCATATGGCGTCGACTCGATGCCCGAGACCGGCGAGAATGTCGCGGGCCAGTTCGGCATATCGCGTGACGACCAGGACGGCTTCGCCCTGCGCAGCCAGCAGCGCGCCGGTGCGGCGGCAGCCTGGCATCAAGGCGAGATCACGCCGGTCATCATCCCCGGGAACAAGGGTGCGGACGCCGTGGTCGTCACGACCGACGAGCATCCGCGCCCGGCAACGACGGCCGAGCAGCTCGCTCGATTGAAACCCGTCGTCCGCCCCAGCGGCACCGTGACGGCGGGCAACGCGTCGGGCATCAATGATGGCGCGGCCGCGCTGCTCATCGCCAGCGAGGCCGGCATCACGCGCCATGGCTTGACCCCGATCGCGCGGATTCTGGGCGCGGCGTCGGCGGGCGTGGAACCTCGCATCATGGGCATCGGGCCGGTGCCGGCGACGCAGCGGCTGATGGCGCGGCTGGCCCTTACCATCGAGCAGTTCGACGTCATCGAGCTCAACGAGGCATTCGCGTCGCAGGCTCTCGCGACGCTGCGCCAGCTTGGCGTCCCCGACGATGCGCCGCACGTCAATCCGCATGGCGGAGCGATCGCGCTCGGCCATCCGCTCGGCATGTCAGGCGCCCGGCTGGTTCTCACCGCGGCGCACGCACTTGCCGAGGCAGACGGCGATTACGCCCTGTGCACAATGTGCGTGGGGGTCGGACAGGGTGTCGCCTTGGCACTGGCGCGCGTGTGAGTGCTCTCACTTGCAAAGCATAGAGAATGTGCACCAGCCCAAAGGGCTGACGGCGATCGTCGTCTTTGTCATCCGTGCGACGTTCTTCGTGTTAGGCATCGAAGCGGTGATCCGCGCGGGCGCAGTTGTGTCTCTGCCGATCGAGCGCATTCCGATCATCACGACGCTCGCCTTGGCGGCTACGGCGCCTCAGCTGAGGGCAACTTATCCCCGGGCAGTTATAGGCGGTCACCTGATCGCCTTGAGCCTTACGCTGTTTTGTCACGTCTGGCTGATTCCCGCGGTGATCGTCGCTGCCATGGCGCTGGTCGCCATGCAGGTCACCGCTACCGTCCATCCACCGGCCGCCCTCACCCCGTTTTTGCTCGCAGCCCATCCCGACCTTGGGCAACCGGTCGTCCTGCCGTTGTTCTTCGGCTGCCTTGTCGCTGTCATAGTATCTGGACTGTTGCGCCGAGTGACAACTTAGTTCTGATCGTCGTTGTGCTAGAGATCGATCCCGGACCCCGCAAAGACTGACATTTGGCTGCTCCATCAAGTAGTGCGAGTTGGATTCGATCAAGCCGCTGATTACGTGCTTAATTTTGCAAAGCAAACGTTGCTCAAACGTGGCTCGAATGAGGATGGGTGCGTGTCACGGGTGTTTACGAGAGAAGAGCTTTACAGACTGGTGTGGTCGAAACCCATGACCCACCTGGCGCGGGAGTTCGCGCTCTCGGACGTCGCCCTCCATAAGATCTGCAGGAAGCACAATATCCCAAACCCGCCGCTGGGCTGGTGGGCCAAGAAGGCTGCGGGGAAGGCGGTTAAGCAAATTCCTTTGCCGAAAGCCAAGGCTGGCACGTCCGACCGGATCACGATCGCGGCTGGTCAACTGGGACCGGAGCCCGAGGTGATCGCGGCTGCACGCGAGACTGCCCGCCTGCTGGCCTCGTCCATCGATGCGGACGCGGTCCTGCCCGCGAACCCGATCGTCGATCGAACGATTTCGCAGCTTCGCAAGGCAAAGCCTTCCTTGATCAACGGGCTCGTCACGATCGAAGGCTTGAACGTGATCAAGGCGAGCGTCGCGCCGGCCTCGATCGACCGCTTAGAACTCGCCCTCAGTCGCATCGTGGCAGCGGCGGACGCCCTGGGGATCAAACTGGCGCGAGGCGAGAAGACGGCGGCCTTCACTTGCGACGGCGAGGTGATCGGTTTTTCGATCAGCGAAGGCGTCCGCCGCGAGAAGCACGTACTTACCGAAAAGGAGATTGCCGAGGACCAAGCCGCGCGAAAACGGCGTGAGCGGCGCTGGAAGAACCCGAATAGCTGGGACGACATGGATTTCAGCACATCGTTCCTGCGCCGGCCGGAATGGGATTATCACCCGACCGGCCAGCTCGCATTCGAGCTGGAAAATTCATATCTGCTCGGCGGCAGCCCGCGGCGTTCCTTCAAAGACGCCAAGGTCCAGCGGATCGAGAACATGGCGAGCGACATCGCGGTGGGCGTCGCCGTGCTGGCGGCGGCAAAAAAGGACGATCACCTCAAGCGCGAGGCGCAGGCACGACAGGCAGCGGAAGCGCGGCGCCAGCGTGAACTCGCGCTCCGTAGGGATCATATCGCCGAGCGCCGTGGCAAGGCACTCGACGAGGTGCTCGAAGAGTTGGCCGCGCTCGACCGACTAAGGCGGCTAGTAGAGAATCTGCGAGCCGAGAATTTGGCCGAGAGGGCCGGCCGCGTTTCGCAATTCCTAGCTCTGGCGGAGCGTCGGCTGGCATCGCGCGAAGCGGCACTTTCAGCAGACGGCCTCGAGCAGCGTTTCGAGACGAACAAGCTGTTCGGCGGCGATGACGATCATGCATTTCGGCCACCGTACAACCATTATTGAACGGATGTCCGCCCAGCATCAGCGGATTGCGGCGTGACGGCCTCCAAAGTTGGGCTTTAGCACCGTGGCGCCGCTGCGAAGCCGGTCGAGTTCATTCGACCAGAACTGCATCATGGTGACCCGTTCGCTCCAATATTCCCCGCGCGTGTAGGCGCGCCGCACGCCATTGGTCTCGATGTGCGCCAGCTGGCGCTCGATCGCGTCTGGATGGAACTGGCCGCTTTCGTTGAGCATGGTCGCCGCCATAGCCCGGAAGCCATGCGCGCTCATCTCTGATTGCTCGAAGCCGAGCACGCGCAGCGCGGCGTTGACGGTGTTCTCCGACATCGGCCGCCGGTCGGTACGAAAGGACGGGAAGCAATAGCGCCCCGTGCCGGTCAACTCCCAGAGCTCCTCGAACATGCTGGTGACTTGGGTCGAGAGCGGCACACGGTGCGCGCGGCGCATTTTCATTTTCTCTTCCGAGATGTTCCAGACCGAGTTGTCGAAGTCGAACTCCGACCACTCCGCCTGGCGAAGTTCACCGGGGCGTACGAACAGATGGGCGGACAGCCGTAGGGCGTAGAGCGTGATTGCGTGCCCGCTGTAGCTTTCGATCGCCCGCATCAGTTCGCCGGCGCGCTTAGGGTTGGTGATCGCTGCAAGGTGCTTGGCCTTCGGAACGGTGAGAGCGCCGCGCAAATCGCCCGTCGGGTCGCGCTCGGCTCGCGTGGTGGCGACGGCGTAGCGGAAGACCCGGCCGAGGACACTGCGCATCCGCCGGGCACTCTCGTAGCGGCCCGTGGCCTCGACCGCGCGAAGAACGACCAGAACCTCTTGGGTGGTGATCTTCGCAATCGGACGGTTGCCGATTTTGGGATAGGCCATGTCCAGCAGCCAGCGGATCTTGCTGAGCGTGATATCGGCCATTTTCTCTCGCTCAAGCTTTGCGAGCCATTCCTTGGCGACCGTCTTGAAAGTGTCGTTCTCCTCGACGCGCGCCTTAGCCCGCGCGACCTTCTCCTGATGCGAGGGGTCGAGCCCGGCCGCGATCAGCCGGCGCGCCTCGTCGCGCTTGCCTCGAGCATCGGCGAGGCCGACATCCGGCCAGACGCCGAACGCCAGCGTGCGGTGCTTGCCGCAATGGACATAGTTGAACCGCCACAGCTTGGAGCCGTTCGGTCGCACGAGCAGATATAGCCCCGCGCTGTCGGAAAGCTTATAGTCCTTTGCGGCCGGCTTGGCGCTGGCCACTGTCGTGGCAAAAAGGGTGCCCATCTGAGGTATCGCCTCCAAAAAGGGAGGAGAACGATACCTCACGAGATACCCTAATTGTTCTCGATTGGTGCCGTATCCGCCCGGATTTCGCCGGACGCTTATAGCACAAAAAAGTGAGGATTTCAGCCACTTCCGGGACGTTGTCGGACGCCCCCGGAAGAACAAATGGTGCCCAGAAGAGGACTCGAACCTCCACGCCCTTGCGAGCGCCAGCACCTGAAGCTGGTGCGTCTACCAATTCCGCCATCTGGGCACGGGGTAGGCCGGCGCCTCTAGGGGAGGGATCGTGGGGCTGTCAACACCCGTTTTGGAGATCAGGCAGCGTTTTACGCTTCATCGGGTTGCAGCGCGCTGGCGTGCGCGGCATGGGGGCGGAAACGGGATTGGCGCGAAGGGTATCGGGCATGAAGGACAAGTTGGTCGTACTGTTCGGCGGCGGCGGGTTCGTGGGGCGCTATGTCGCGCAAGCGTTGCTGGCGACGGGCGCACGGGTGCGGATCGCGCAGCGCGAGCCCAAGTCGGCGTTTTTCCTGAAGCCGCTCGGTGGTCTCGGCCAGACGCAGTTCGTCGCTGCCGACGTGCGCAAGCCCGACTCGGTCGCGCGGGCGGTGGCAGGCGCCGACGCGGTCGTGAACCTGGTCGGCGCCTTTGCCGATATGACCGCGCTGCATGTGGCGGGCGCGAAAGCGATCGCCGAGGCGGCGAGTGCGGCGGGCGTCGGGACGCTGGTCCATGTCTCGGCGATCGGCGCCGATCCCGACTCACCCTCCGAATACGGACGGAGCAAGGGTGAGGGCGAAGCGGCAGTCAGTGCCGCGTTCCCGAACGCAACGATCCTGCGTCCCTCGCTCGTGTTCGGGCGCGAGGATGAATTCACCAACCGCTTCGCTGCGATGATCGCACGGATGCCGGTCGTCCCGGTGCTGCGCGGCTCGGCGAAGTTCCAGCCGGTCTACGTGAAGGACGTCGCGCGCGTCGTCGTCGCGGCGCTTGCCGACCCGAAGGCGTTCGCGGGCCGCACGCTGGACCTCGGCGGTCCCGACGTCCTGACGATGCGGCAGATCCACGAGTTCCTCGCCGGCGCCGTGCTGCGCCATCCGCCGATGCCCGACCTGCCCGACGCGGTCGGCTCGGCGATCGCGAGCCTGGGCTTCCTGCCGGGGGCGCCGATCACGCGGGATCAATGGGTAATGCTCGGCCGCGACAATGTCGTGACCGGCGAGGACGGCCTGGCTGCAGCGGGTATCACGCCGACGCCGATGGCGGCGGTCGCGCCGGACTGGCTGGTCCGGTTCCGCCGTCAGGGTCGTTTCGCCAAGCGCGCCACGGCCTGAGCGGATGGACATCGTCACTGCGATCATCCTTGGCATCGTCGAGGGGATCACCGAGTTTCTGCCCGTGTCGTCGACCGGGCATCTGATCCTGGCGACCGAATTGCTCGGTTATGACGCGGCGCGCTGGTCGGTCTTCAACATCGCGATCCAGCCGGGCGCGATCCTGGCGATCGTCGCGCTGTACTGGCGCACCTTCCTGGCGGTCGCCAAGGGGCTGCTCAGCTGGGAGGCGAATTCGGTCGCCTTCGTCCGCAATCTGCTGCTTGCCTTTTTTCCCGCAGTGATCCTGGGCCTTGCCTTCGGTGATCAGATCGACGCGTTGCTCGAAAATGCTGTGGTCGTCGCCTGGGCGCTGATCGTCGGCGGCATCGCGATCCTGATCGTCGAGCGACTGGCGAAGACGGACAACGTCCTGGGCATCTCGGGTGTCTCGGTCGGCCAGTCGATCAAGATCGGCCTCGTCCAGTGCATTGCGATGATCCCGGGCGTCAGCCGGTCGGGCGCGACGATCATGGGCGCGATGTCGTTCGGGATCGACCGGCGGACCGCGGCCGATTTCAGCTTCTTTCTAGCGCTACCCACACTGACCGGCGCAACCGTGCTTCAACTGTACAAGCATCGGGACATGGTGACGGCCGGCGATCTCGAACTGATCGCGATCGGCGCTTTCGTTTCGTTTATTGTGGCCTTGATCGTCGTGAAAGCCTTCATGGCCGTCGTGACGCGTTACGGTTTCGGTCCCTTTGCGTGGTATCGAATCATCGCTGGGACCGCGGCGCTGGCATGGCTAAATCTACGCTAGGTCCGGATCGGCCCTAAAGCTACGAAAGATTATTGCGCCGCAACGAAATATCCCGTTTGTCGTGTGAGAGATAAGTCAATGCTGCTGACCCATTCCGGTTGATACGAAGTGACAGGAGCGCAGCCGCACCATACTTGCGTGCTCGAAAGGATCGAGCATGGCTACCGAGCAGCTGCTGAAATTCGTCAACCGTGAGCAGGCCTATCCGCCCAAGCGCGAGGCGCAGGCGCGGGCGGCGGATTTCCGTGAGATCGCCGAGCGGTACAACCCGCCCGCAGCCGAGGATCAGGCCGGGCGCTGTTCGCAGTGTGGCGTGCCCTATTGCTCGGTCCACTGCCCGCTCCACAACCACATCCCCGACTGGCTGCGGCTGACGGCGGAAGGGCGGCTGCGCGAGGCCTATGAGCTGAGCAACAGCACCTCGACCATGCCGGAGATCTGCGGCCGCATCTGCCCGCAGGACCGGCTGTGCGAGGGCAATTGCGTCATTGAATTTTCCGGCCACGGATCGGTCACGATCGGTTCGGTCGAGAAGTTCATCACCGACACGGCCTGGGAAGAGGGTTGGGTCGAACCGCTGGTGCCCGGGCCCGCGCGCGGCCAGTCGGTCGGTGTGATTGGTGCGGGGCCAGCGGGACTGAGCGCGGCCGAGTATCTGCGCGGCTTCGGCTACGAGGTCCACGTCTATGACCGCCATGACCGTGCCGGCGGGCTGCTGACCTATGGCATCCCCGGCTTCAAGCTGGAGAAGGACGTCGTCATGCGCCGCGTCGACCGGCTGAAGGCGGGCGGCATCGTGTTTCACGAGGGATTTTCGGTTGGAGAGCATGCCTCGCTCGACCAGTTGCGGGCGAAGCATGACGCGCTCCTGATCGCGACCGGCGTCTACAAGCCGCGCGCGATCAGGGCGCCGGGAGTCGGTGCCAAGGGCGTGGTCGAGGCGCTGGAGTATCTGACCGCATCGAACCGCAAGGGCTTCGGCGACGCGGTGCCGGCGTTCGACGACGGATCGCTGAATGCAGAGGGCAAGCACGTCGTCGTCATCGGCGGCGGCGATACGGCGATGGACTGCGTCCGCACCGCCGTCCGCCAGGGCGCGGCGAGCGTGAAGTGCCTCTATCGCCGTGACCGCGCGAACATGCCGGGGTCGCAGCGTGAGACGAAGAATGCCGAGGAGGAAGGCGTCGAGTTCGTCTGGCTCTCGGCGCCGGAAAGCTTCGAAGGCGGTGACGTGGTCACGGCCGTGAAGGCAAGCGCGATGCGGCTGGGGGCTCCCGACGCCAGCGGCCGACGCGCGCCCGAGGTCGACCCGCAGGGCGGCTTTTCGGTGCAGGCGGACCTGGTGATCAAGGCGCTGGGCTTCGATGCCGAGGACCTACCGACGCTGTTCGGCGCGAGTGAACTGGGTGTCACTCGCTGGGGTACGCTGCGCGTCGATGCCAAGTCGATGATGACCAGCCTGGATGGCGTCTTCGCCGCAGGCGACATCGTCCGCGGCGCGTCGCTGGTCGTATGGGCGATCCGCGACGGGCGCGACGTCAGCGAGCGGATGCATGCGTACCTCAAGGCGAAGGCGCGCGCAGGCCAGGCTTCCGTGCAGAAGGTGGCGGCATGAGCGCGCTGCTCGCCCTGCTGCTGGTGCAGGCGACGCCCGCCATGGCACCCGCGGCGCCCGCGACGCAGACCGCGCCCGTCGATCCCGCCCGGCTCGCCGCCGCGGAGCGCGTCGCGTTCGCGCTCGTGCCGCCGGGCACATACAAGCGGATCATGCGGGACCAGTTTCCGCAGATGATGGACGGCGTGCTCGGCAAGATGTTCGGGCTGAGCGCCACCAGCATGGGTGCGCCTGCGGCAGGAGAAAAGTCGCTGGGCCAGGAAGCGGCCGAGCGCGACCCGTATTTTCGCGAGCGCATGCAGATCATGACGCGAGTGTTCTCGGAAGAACTCGGCACCATCTACGACGAGATCGAGCCCGAATTTCGCGTCGGCCTGACGCGGGCCTTCGCCCGCCGCTTCACGCAGGCGCAGCTGACCGACCTCGACACCTTCTTCCAGACGCCATCGGGCAAGGCGTTCGCCAGCGACTACCTCGCCGCGTTCATGGATCCCGAAGTCATGAACAGCATGATGGGTGCGCTGCCCAAGATGTTCAAAGTCATGCCGACAATCGCCGCGAAGATTGAAAAGGCGACCGCCCATCTGCCCCCGCTGCCCAAGAAGGACGGCGCAAAGACGACCACCGGGAAGGCCAAGTGATGACCACCCTCGACACCGAACGCACCCGCCTTGCCACCGAAGGCATGTACCGCCCCGAATTCGAGGGCGACGCCTGCGGCGTGGGCATGGTTGCGGCGACCGACGGTATTCCATCGCGCCGGGTTGTGCAGGCGGCGATCGACGCGCTCAAAGCCGTGTGGCACCGCGGCGCGGTCGATGCCGATGGCAAGACCGGCGATGGTGCCGGCATCCATGTCGACCTGCCCGCGAAGTTCTTCGACGATTGCGTCGTCGCGTCGGGCCACCGCGTGAAGCCCAATCGCCTTGCAGTCGGCATGATGTTCCTGCCGCGCACCGATCTGGCGGCGCAGGAGGCGTGTCGGACGATCGTTGAGTCCGAGATCATCGACGCCGGCTGGACCATCTACGGCTGGCGCCAGGTGCCGGTGAACGTGGCCGTCATCGGCCAGAAGGCGCAGGCGACCCGCCCCGAGATCGAGCAGATCATGATCGCCGGGCCGCTGCCCGACGACGCCTCGGCCGCGGAGTTCGAGAAAGAGCTCTACCTCGTCCGTCGCCGGATCGAGAAGCGCGTGATCGCGGCGCAGATCCAGGGCTTTTACGCCTGCTCGCTGTCGTGCCGCTCGATCGTCTATAAGGGCCTGTTCCTGGCCGAGAGCCTGTCGGTCTTCTACCCCGACCTGACCGACGACCGGTTCGAAAGCCGGGTCGCGATCTTCCACCAGCGCTATTCGACCAACACCTTCCCGCAATGGTGGCTGGCGCAACCCTTCCGGTGTCTCGCGCATAACGGCGAGATCAACACGATCCGCGGCAACAAGAACTGGATGCTCAGCCACGAGATCAAAATGGCGTCGATCGCGTTCGGCGAGCGCAGCGAGGACATCAAGCCGGTGATCCCCGCCGGGGCATCGGACACCGCGGCTCTGGACGCGGTGTTCGAAGCGATCTGCCGCTCGGGCCGCGATGCGCCGACGGCGAAGCTGATGCTGATCCCCGAGGCGTGGATGGGCAAGGACGAGATGCCCAAGCAGCATCTCGAAATGTACAAATATCTCGCCTCCGTCATGGAGCCGTGGGATGGCCCCGCGGCGCTGGCGATGACCGACGGCCGCTGGGCGGTCGCCGGCATGGACCGCAATGCGCTGCGCCCCTTGCGCTACACGCTGACCGGCGACGGCCTGCTGATCGTGGGCTCGGAAACCGGCATGGTCGTCGTGCCGGAAACGACGGTCATCGAAAAGGGCCGGCTGGGGCCGGGCCAGATGATCGCCGTCGATCTGGAGGAGGGCCGCGTCCTCCACGACCGCGAAGTGAAGGATCAGATCGCCGGCGAGGCGGACTATGCCGCGATGATCGGCGAGTTCCTGTCGGTCGACGATCTGCCGCAGGCCGATGCGTCGATCCCGGCGTGGGATCGCGCCGAGCTGTCGCGCCGCCAGGTCGCCGCCGGGCAGACCCTGGAGGACATGGAGCTGATCCTGTCGCCCATGGTCGAAGGCGGCAAGGAAGCGATCGGGTCGATGGGCGACGACACGCCGCTGGCGGTCATTTCCGACAAGCCGCGCCTGATCAGCCAGTTCTTCCGCCAGAATTTCAGCCAGGTCACCAACCCGCCGATCGACCCGTTGCGCGAACGCCATGTGATGTCGCTCAAGACGCGGTTCGGCAATCTCGCCAATATTCTCGATCATTCGGCCGCCCCGTCGAAGGTGCTGGTGCTCGAATCGCCCGTCCTGACCAACGGCGACTGGGACCGGCTGAAGGCGCATTTCGGGATGAGCGCGGCCGATATCGACTGCACCTTCCCCGCCGGCAGCGGACCCGAGGGCTTGCGCGCCGCGATCGCCGACATCCGCGCCCAGGCCGAACAGGCGGTGCGCCAGGGCAAGTCGGAGTTGTTCCTGAGCGACGAAAATCTCGGTCCCGATCGCATGGCGATTGCGGGTGTGCTCGCGGCGGCGGCCGTCCACACCCACCTCGTCCGCCGGGGGTTGCGCAGCTATGCGTCGATCAACGTCCGTTCGTCCGAATGCCTCGACACCCATTATTATGCGGTGCTGATCGGCGTCGGCGCGACGACGGTGAACGCCTATCTGGCCGAGGCCGCGATCCGCGACCGTCATGCGCGCGGGCTGTTCGGCGATATGGATATCGTGACCTGCCTGAAGCGCCACCGCACCGCGGTCGACGAAGGGCTGCTGAAGATCCTGTCGAAAATGGGGATCGCCGTGATCTCCAGCTATCGCGGCGGCTATAATTTCGAAGCGGTCGGCCTCAGCCGCGCGCTGGTCAACGACCTGTTTCCGGGCATGCCCGCGAAGATCTCGGGCGAGGGCTATGCCTCGCTCTACCTCAACGCGACGATGCGGCATGACGCGGCGTTCGACTCAGGCGTAGCGACGCTGCCGATCGGCGGTTTCTATCGCCAGCGCCACGGTGGGGAGACGCATGCCTTTTCCGCGCAGCTGATGCACACGCTGCAGACCGCGGTCGCGACCGACAGCTATTCGACCTATCTCGCCTTCTCGCGCGGGGTCCGCGACCTGCCGCCGGTGTATCTGCGCGACCTGCTGGAATTCAATTTCCCGAAGGACGGCGTGCCGATCGATTCGGTCGAGGCGATCACCGAAATCCGCAAGCGCTTCGTGACCCCGGGCATGTCGCTCGGCGCGCTGAGCCCGGAAGCGCACGAGACGCTGGCGATCGCGATGAACCGCATCGGCGCGCGCGCGGTGTCGGGCGAAGGCGGTGAATCGAAGGACCGCTACACGCCCTACGAGAACGGCGACAACGCGAACTCCGGCGTGAAGCAGATCGCCAGCGGTCGCTTCGGCGTCACGGCCGAATATCTCAACGCCTGCGACGAGATCGAGATCAAGGTCGCGCAGGGCGCAAAGCCCGGCGAGGGCGGGCAGCTGCCCGGCTTCAAGGTCACCGAGTTGATCGCGAAGTTGCGCCACGCAACTCCGGGCGTCGGCCTCATCTCACCCCCGCCGCACCACGACATCTATTCGATCGAGGATCTGGCGCAGCTGATCTACGATCTGAAGCAGATCAACCCGCGCGCGCGCGTCTGCGTGAAACTGGTGTCGTCCGCCGGTATCGGCACGGTCGCGGCGGGCGTGGCGAAGGCGCATGCCGACGTCATCCTGGTTGCCGGCCACAACGGCGGCACCGGCGCTTCCCCGCAGACCAGCATCAAATACGCCGGCACGCCGTGGGAAATGGGGCTGAGCGAGGTCAACCAGACGCTGACGCTCAACGCCCTGCGTGGCCGCGTGAAGCTCCGCACCGACGGCGGCCTGAAGACCGGCCGCGACATCGTCATCGCCGCGATCCTGGGCGCCGAGGAATTCGGCATCGGCACGCTCAGCCTCGTTGCGATGGGCTGCATCATGGTGCGCCAGTGCCATTCGAACACCTGCCCGGTGGGTGTCTGCGTGCAGGACGAAAAGCTGCGCGCGAAATTCACCGGCACGCCCGAAAAGGTCATCAACCTGATGACCTTCATCGCCGAGGAAGTCCGTGAAATCCTGGCGCGGCTGGGCGTCCAGAGCCTGGACGAGGTGATCGGCCGCACCGAATTGCTCCGCCAGGTCAGCCGCGGCGCCGAGCATCTCGACGATCTCGACCTCAACCCGATCCTCGCAAAGGTCGACGCGACCGATGCCGAGCGCCGCTATTCGCTCGATACGTGGCGCAACGCTGTGCCCGACAGCCTGGATGCGCAGATCATCAAGGATGCGGCAGCGGTGTTCAGCCGGCGCGAGAAGATGCAGCTGACCTATAGCGTGCGCAACACCCACCGCGCGGTCGGGACCAGCCTGTCCGGCGCGGTCACGCGCGCGTTCGGCATGTCGACGCTGGACGACGGGCATATCACCGTCCGCCTGCGCGGGAGCGCCGGCCAGTCGCTCGGCGCGTTCCTGTGCAAGGGGGTGACTCTGGAAGTGTTCGGCGACGCGAATGACTATGTCGGCAAGGGCCTGTCCGGCGGCATCATCGCGGTACGGCCGATGGTGTCGTCGCCGCTCGCGTCGAACGAGAACACGATCATCGGCAACACCGTCCTGTACGGCGCAACGTCGGGCAAGCTGTTCGCCGCAGGTCAGGCGGGCGAGCGGTTCGCGGTGCGCAACTCGGGCGCCGAAGTCGTCGTTGAGGGCTGCGGCGCCAACGGCTGCGAATATATGACCGGCGGGACCGCGGTGATCCTGGGCGGCGTCGGGGCGAACTTCGGCGCGGGCATGACCGGGGGCATGGCGTTCGTCTACGATCCCGAGGGCAATTTCGAGCGCCGGGTGAACCCTGAAACGCTGACGTGGTGCCGGCTGTCGTCGGGCCATTGGGAAGCGGTGCTGCGCGCGCTGGTCGTCAGGCACGTCCAGGCGACCGACAGCAAGTTCGCCGCCAATCTGCTCGAGGATTGGGACCGCGTCCGCGGGTCCTTCTGGCAGGTGTGTCCGAAGGAAATGGTCAGCCGCTTGGCGCATCCGCTGGACGATTCGGAAGCGGCGTTGGAGGCGGCGGAGTAACGTTTCCGTCCGTTCGCCCTGAGCTTGTCGAAGGGCCGTACTGCGATACACCCGCGCACCGCTCGCGGCACGAAGGACGGTGGTTCGGCCAGGGTCCCATCGAAGAGTACTTTGATGGGCGCCTGACAGGCTCGGCACGAACGGGGTTCGGGCGCAGACCTAGGCAACGGCGACGCTCGTTCAGCCAAGGCTAAGCCTTTGTGCTATAAGGCCTCCCGTTCCTGTTTCGACTCGGGAGAGTAGAATGCGTCTCTTGTCCGCCGCCCTGGCCTTGTCCGTGGTCGCCGTACCGGCCGCCGCGCAATCTCGCGCCGAGGTCGACGCTGCCCGCCGACTGAACGACCCGGTCGTGCAGGAAGGCGTGGCCGCTGCCGTCAGTGCGCTGGCCGGCATCGTTCTCGACACCCGCGTGGGTCCGCTCGCGCGCTACACCGATCCGCGCGACGACATCCGCCCGAACGACACGCTGCGCGATATCGAGCGCCGCCGCGACCCGCATTTCGAGGCGCGGCTGCATGACGACACCCGTCGCGCGGTCGCCGGGGCCGGGATGGTCGCCAGCGATGCTTTGGCGATGTCGGGCGAGCTTGCCCGCACTGCCGATCGCCTGCGCGCGGCCGTCGCGCCGCTCGGCGGTCTGCTTGCCAGCAACAACGTCTCCGCTCCGCGCTATGATGACGAGGACGACGATTATTGATCGGTTCCGCTAGACGCCCCTGCCGTCGTCGGTAGATAAGGGCGGCATGTGGCAGCTCTATCAATTTCCCCTGTGCCCCTTCTCGCGCAAGGTACGGCTGCTGCTGGCCGAGAAGGGCGTGGGCTACGAACCGGTGCGCGAATCGCCGTGGGAGCGCCGCGACGAGTTTCTCGACATGAACCCGGCCGGGCAGACTCCGGTGATGATCGACACCGATCGTCCGGGCGCCCCGCTGATCGATTCGATGGCGATTTGCGAATATTTCGAGGAAACGGTCGAAAAGTCGGCGATGATCAACGGCACGGCGGCCAACCGCGCCGAGATCCGCCGGCTGGTCGCGTGGTTCGACACCCAATTCTACCGCGACATCACCGCCCCCCTGCTCAACGAACGCATGCTGAAGCGCGTCGTCCATCGCTCGACGCCTGATGCGTCGTTGCTGCGCGAAGCGATGCGCGCCGCGGTCGGGCACCTGGATTACATCGATTACCTTCTCGATCACCGCACCTGGCTGGCGGGTGCGACGATGAGCCTCGCCGATCTCGCCGCCGCCGCGCAGATCTCGGTCGCCGACTATCTGGGCGGGATCGACTGGAAGAGCCACGAACAGGCCAAGCGCTGGTATGTCGGCATGAAGAGCCGCCCGAGCTTCCGCCCGCTGCTGGCCGAACGCATGGAAATCGTCAGCCCGCCGGCGGATTACGAGAAACTGGACCTGTAAATGCTGCCGTGGCGAGCGGTGATCGCGATGATCGTGCTGCTTGCGCCGACCTGCTGCCACGGCCCGACCGGTAATCCGACAACGCTGGCCGCGATCCGGGGTGAAGCCCGCGCGCTGATGCTAGGGCCGGACTTCTGGTGGACCGTCGGCGATACCGATCGACGACTCCCGATGACGATTGCACAGTTGCGCCCGGATATGGTCGAAGTGGATCGCGATGGCGTGAATGTTTACGCGCCCAACTTTCTCGACGGCGGCTGGGGGTATCATGTGCCGCGTGTTCCCAATCCTTCCCGCGAAACATTGTTTCGGCACCAGAAGGTCGCTGATGGCGTTTACTGGTTCCATCCTTACTGACCAGCGGACTTGTCCATGCTCGAACATATTCCCCACTGGCTCGGCAACGCCCTGAAGGGTCTGCGTGCCGGCACTGACAAGCTGGCGATCGTGCAGGACGGTCTCGGCAGCTTTGCGGCGATCGATCTGCGGTCGCCGGCGTTCGCCAACGGCGGCCGTATTCCGGAACGCTTCACCGCGGATGGCGAGGGGATTTCGCCGCCGCTGTTCTGGACCGGCGTGCCCGACGAGGCGACGCATCTCGCCTTGCTGGTCGAGGATGCCGACGCGCCGACGCCGGCGCCACTGGTCCATGCGATCGTCTGGAGCCTGCCGGCCGGGGACGGGCAATTGGCCGAGGGCGCCATAGTTGCCGATGGCGACGGCACGGCGAGCGGTGACGTCGGCCGTAATTCCTACCTGCGCGAGGGCTGGCTGCCGCCGGATCCGCCGACCGGGCACGGCGAACATCGCTATGCCTTCCAGCTGTTCGCACTGAAGGACGCCGCCGACCCCGGCGCGACGCCAAGCCGCGGCGATATCGTCGACGCCATGCGGGGTCGGGTGCTGGCGGCGGGGTTGTTGACCGGAACCTACTCGCGCGGCGAACCGGCGGACGTCGGGCCGGTGGGAGCGGTGGCGACGACCTGACCGCGGATCAAAGCCGACGCGTCAGCGCCTTCTTGAGCCTGTCGTGCGCGGACTTCTTGATCTGGCAGACGCGCGCGGCGCTGACGTCGAGCACCTGGCCGATTTCCTCCAGATTGAGTTCTTCGACATAATAGAGCTGGATCACCATCTGCTCGCGCTCGGGCAGGTCGGCGATCGCCTGGATCAGCACGTCGCGCTGGTCGGTTTCCGCCAGCAGATCGAACGGGGACGGTTCGCCGGACACGAACCACGGCCCCTCGTCGCCTTGCATGTCGTCGACATTCTCGAACCGGACGGGCTCGGCGGTCGCATAGTCGGTCCGCAGCTTTTCGATCGTCACGCCCAGTTTTTCGGCGACCGCGGCATCGTCGGGACGCTTGCCGTCCACCGTGGTCAGCGATGCGACCGTCTCGTTATACAGTTTGCGCCGTTTCATCGCCCCGCGGGTGAGCGTCGCCTGGCGCCGCAGTTCGTCGATCATCGATCCGCGAACCCGGGTGTTGAGATATTGCTCGAACGTCACCGCCCCGCGGTCCTCGAAGCTGCCGACCGCCTCGACGAGCGCGATCAGGCCGATCTGGACCAGATCCTCGACCTCGACCGACGACGACATGCTGCCATGGACGTGCCAGGCGATGCGGCGGACGCGCGGCATGTGCTGGCGCACCAGTGCGTTCAGGTCCGGCCCCGGCTTCGCGCGTGGACCATAGGTCAGCGGCGCGCCGGGGGCGGGCTGGATGGGGCTCATGAAGCTCATGCGGCGATCGCCTGTGACGGGCCGGCACCGAGCGCCGGCGGCTGATCCGACGCGCCGATGACGGCGATGACTTCGACCGACTTGTCCTCGGGCACTTCGAAGAAGCTCATGACGGGAGTATCCGGCAAAATGGTTTTCACCAGCTTACGCATCGCGATGCGAATGGCGGGCTGGACGACGAGGGCGAAGGGCTTGGCCTCGGCGATGAAGGGACCGGCGGCACGCTGAAGCGCGTCGGCGATGCGGCGACCGAGATCGGGTTCGATCGCATGGCGGCGCGCCGGGTCGGACCGGATCGCCTGCCCCAGCAGCGCCTCCAGCTGGCCCTCCAGCGTCATGACCCGCAGCGGCTCGCGCACGGTGCACAGCTTCTGGATGATGAGCGCGCCGAGATCGGGGCGGATCAGTTCGACCAGTTCCTCCGCATCCGCCGATTTCGTCGCGGCATTGGCAAGGGCTGCGGCGATGCGGCGGAATTCCTTGAGCGGAATGCCCTCCGCCAGCAGCGCGCGCAGGACCTGCGTGAGCGTGGTGAGCGGCAGGGGCTGCGGGCAGAGCGAGGCGACGAGCGCCGCCGAACGGTCCTTGAGCCCGTCGAGCAGCGACTGGACCTCGTCGGGACCCAGCAGGTCGGCGGAATGGCTGAGCAGCTGCTGGTTGAGGTGGGTGGCGACGACCGTGCCGGCGTCGACCACCAGATACCCCGCGCCGGTCGCGGCGTCGGCGTCGGCGGCGTGGATCCAGATCGCGTCGAGCCCGAAGGTCGGATCCTTGGCGGGCTTGCCGGGCAAGGTGCCTACCGCCTGGCCGGTGTCGAGCGCCAGCATCTCGTCGGGTGACACCTGATCCTCGCCGACGATGACGCCGCCGATGATGATGCGATAGGTATAGGGCGCCAGGTTGATGTCGTCGCGCACCCGCACCTGCGGCACGACGAAGCCCAGGTCCTTCGACAGCTGGCGGCGGACGCCGGTGATGCGGCCCATCAAGGGCGACCCCTTGCGTTCGTCGACCAGCGGCACCAGGCCGTAGCCGATGTCGAGCATGACGTGGCAGCTGTCGGTCACCTCGTCCCAGCCGATCTTCGACAGGTCCTGCGGTTCGGCCGGCGCGGGCGCTTCGGTGATCACGGGGCGCTGCGACGCCTTTTTCAGCTTGTACGCCGCAAAGCCGGCGGCAGCGGCCATCGGCAGGATCAGGAAATGCGGCATGCCGGGCACGATGCCGAGCACGCCGAGCGCCACCGCAACTGGTGTCCAGGTCCGGTGGCTGGCGAATTGCCCGCCGATCTGGCCGGCGAGGTCCTGGCTGGACGTGACGCGGGTGACGATGGCGGCCGCCGCGATCGACAGCATCAGGCCCGGCAACTGCGCGACCAGCGCGTCGCCGATCGCAAGCACGATATAGGTCTGCGCGGCTTCCTTGATGCCAAGGCCGTGGCTGACGGTACCGAGGATGAGCCCGCCGATGATGTTGATCGCGAGAATGAGCAGGCCGGCGACGGCATCGCCCTTCACGAACTTCGACGAACCGTCCATCGAACCGTAGAAATCGGCTTCGGTCGACACTTCCACACGGCGCGCCCGTGCGTCGTCGGGGGTGATCAGGCCGGCGTTCAGATCGGCGTCGATCGCCATCTGTTTGCCGGGCAACGCGTCCAGGGTGAAGCGCGCCGACACTTCCGACACGCGGCCCGCACCCTTGGTCACCACGATCATGTTGATGATGACCAGGATCGAGAACACGAACAGGCCGACGACGTAATCGCCGCCGATCAGAAAGCTGCCGAACGCTTCGATGACGTGGCCGGCCGCCGCTTCGCCTTCGTGGCCCCGCCCGAGCACGACGCGGGTCGAGGCGACGTTGAGTGCCAGGCGAAACAGGGTGGCGAAGAGGAGGACGGTCGGGAAAGCGGAGAAATCGAGCGGCTTCTGCGCGTTCAGCGCGACCATCAGCACGGCCAGGCTGATGACGATGTTCATGATGAAGAACACGTCGAGCATGAAGGCCGGAATGGGCACGACCATCAGCACGACCAGCAGCAGCATCGCCGCCGGCAATGCTACGCCCTTCAGACCGGGAATGGCCTTGGCAAGTGCGGGGGAGGCCATCAGACGGTACCTCCCAGCTGCGCGAGCATCAGATAGGCGAGCCGCGCATTGTCGGGGTTGGGCCGCAGCAGCGTCGCCGCCGTGTCCGACACGCCGGTCGCGCGACCCGAGGCGCCGAAGCGTTCGAGGGTCGAGGCGAGCCAGGCACGATCGCCGCCCTGCGCTTCGTTGCCGAGTACGACTTCCATGTCCGGATCGAGCTTGAGGGCATCGATCGCGCCACTGGCGAGGCCGGTGCCGCCCGAGGCCGCTGCCCCCTTGTCGAGCTTGGCGGCGAAGCGGCTGTAGACCTCACCCAGCGAACGCGGACTGCCGTCGGCAGCGTAGAAGACATTGCGGTTGGTGCGGGCGGCGCCGGGGAACAGGGCCGCGGCGCTCTGGCCCGGGTTGCTGTCCATTGCCGTCAGGAATTTCTTGGCGCCGCCGATGCCCAGGAAATGCGCCATGTACAGGTCGGTGCCGGTCACGTCGCGGTCGAGCGCGGCGGACAGCTGGTCCTTGTTATCGGACGCGTGCTCGGCCGCCATCAGCGACGATGCGGTGGGATCGTTGCGCAGACTGAGGATCTGGCGGCGGACGCCGGGGTCGCTGACGACATATTTGCCGGACGCGGTGCGGGTGATGCTATCGGCAGCCCAGCCCATGCCGTGGTCGGCGCCGTGGTTCTTTACCACGCCCAGCCAGCTCTGTTCGATGAACTGATAGAGGCCGGTCGCCGAAGAAGTGCCGGCACGCGCCGAGGCGTTCAGACCGCTTTCGACCTGCGCCTGCCCCAGCAGATAGTTGAAATCGATCCCCGTGCGCGTCGATGCGAGCTGGATCGCGTTCTGGACGCTTCCCCCTCGCCCCGCGGCGACCTTCGTCAGGTTCGGAATGGTCATTCGAAATCTTGCCTGAAACCCCTGTTCGAGGGAGTATCAGCAAGAGCCGTGCCAATTTGGGAAACGCGGGCACGGCGGGGCGCGCCGGCGCCCCAGGCCCCCTTATGCGTAGGCGGCGGCGCCGGTCGGGCGATAGGGCGCGTTCGGCGAACCGGCAAGAACCTGCAGGCGACGGCGGACGTTTGCCGCCATCAGGTTCACATAGATGCGGCAGGTCTCGTTCAGCCGGTGCGCTTCGCGGGCCAGATCGTTCAGTTCGGGCGTGACGTCTTCGTGATCGCAGGCGGCAACATCCTCGATGCAGCGCAGCTTGCGCGCGGTGGCCGCCTCCAGACGCGCGATATCGTTCGTCTTCAGTGCGTCGATCTCGCTGTGCAGCGCTTCGATCACGCCGACCAGGGCCTCACGCCGTTTCATTGGGATTCCATTCGAGCTTGAGGGCGAGCAGACGGTCGGCGATCGTGGCGGGCAGGATGGGGAATTTGCCGTCCTCGATCGCCTTCTTGATCTTGCTTACGCGCTCTGCATCCACGGGGGCGGATGCGGCAGCGGGCTTGGACAGGGCCTGCAACGTCGAGGACGCCCGGGTGGCGACCGTCGTTTCCGCGGTCGGCTGAGACACCTGCACTGCCGCGACCGGCGCGACTGGCGCCGGTTTGCGATCTATGCTCGTCGCCGCTTTGATACCGATCGGATCCACCATGGCTCCCGTCCTCGAATGGCTTCGTCACACGCTACAACGACCCCTGACAAAGATATTTTAGAAATTTTTTCGAGAAAGAGGGTGAACGCAGGCTTCGCCACGATTCGCGCGCCTAATTGGGCAAGGTCGCCCGCCCCGCGCCCAGAGCGATCGCCTGGATCGGCGGCTTGGCCGGGTCGATCTTCACCAGCAGACGCCCACCCGCCGGCGCGTCGCCCATCGCGGTGCCATCGCGGGTGATCGAGAAGCCGGCGCCCCCCGCCTCGACCGTGATCGGGTCACCGCGCTTGATGACCAGTTCGGGCTTGGGCGGCGGCGCGACCGCGACGGGGGCTGCCGCGGCGGCCATCTGCGGGCGAGCGGCCTGGGGCGGCAGCTTGATGGGAACGTAGATGCGCCAGCGCGGGGCGTCGCACGTGACGACCACCGCATCCTGGAACGTGCTACGCCAGTCGAGCTGGGGCAGCGGGCATTGCGCCAGCTTCAGCCGGACGTCGACCGCTGCGCGTGCGCCCCCTTCTTCCCCGATCGCATGACCGGTGAAGGCGGCGACGGCGACATCGATCGCGGTCGTATCCTGGAACCGGATCGCCTGGGCGGCGGCCGGTGTCGCCGGAACGAGCGCAGCGAGAGCGAGAAGCGGACGGATCATCGGGTTTCCCCATCATAGGACAGCGTGAGTTGAACGGCGCGACCGGCACCGGGGCGGACATCGATGGCGATGCGCCCGGCCGGTACGTCGGCGGCGATGGCCGTCGCGACGGCACGGGCACGATCGACGGCAAGAATGGCGGCAGAGCCGGTAGCGGAATCGACGTCGGCCGGCGTACCGTCGGTTCCACCGGTGACGCGGATCGTCGTGCGCGGATCGTTGGTGACCGCGCGCACCCAGCCGGCGACGTCGTGCGGCGGAAGGACGGCCGATCCGGTTGCGAAGCCCTGGATGACATTCGCCTCCAGCGCGATCGGCGCGTCTGCCTGCAGACCGAAGCCTTCGCGAAGGGCGGTGCCGAGCGTGGCCGCATCGACCTTCGGGTTGGCCTGGAGAAAGACGAAGAAGCCGACGAGCAGCATCATCACATCGGCCAGCGTCACCAGCCAGATCGGCCGACGCGGTTCGTCTTCGAGCAGCTGGTCGATCGTCATGCGACCGCCACTGATCGCAGGCGCGGAGCTTCGCGGGTCGCCAGGCGCACCAGCGGCTCGGCCAGGCGACCGCGCTCGACGCATTCCGCGCGCGCGAGTCTCTTGAGACGAGCCGCGACGGGTAAGCAGATCAGGTTGCCGACCAAGGCGCCATAGAGCGTCGCGAGAACGGCGATCGCCATCGCGCCACCGATCGCGGCCGGATCGGTCATGCTGGTGAACAGGCGGACGAGGCCGATCAGCGTGCCGACCATGCCCATCGCCGGCGCGAACTCGGCCGCGGCCGCCCACATCTCCGCGGCAGCCCGCTGACGTTCGTATCGCGCCGTCCGGCGATCCTCGATCACCGCACGGACGACCGCGCCGTCGGCACCGTCGACGATGGCGTTCATCGCGGCGGCGACATCGGGATCGGTTATGACCGAGCGATCGAGCTGGATCACCCCGTGCCGGGCAGTGATACGGCTCAGCGCCTCGACCTGGGTGACGAGCGGTGCGGCATCGAACGGCGTACGGCCGATCGCCTTCAGCGCGACGACACCGCGGGCGAGGTCGCGCGCGGGCGTGCGAAGGACGGTCGCCAGAACCGTGCCCCCGCCGACGATGGCGAGGGCGGCAGGATCGAGGAAGGCAGCAAGGCTCGCGATCGAAGACATCGCGCGAGGCTCTGCAAGGCGTGTGCCGTTTTGGTTTACCATGATAGAAAAGCGATGGGTCGCCATAAGCGATAGCCCTGTCCCCATCTGGGGAGAGGGTAAGGTGTCTCACCCAGACAAGCGCTTGCGGCACCACCCCCTCTCCCCGCGAGCGGGGAGAGCGTGTGCCCGGTCGCACCGTTAGAACGCGTTACCACCCGGCAATCCCCAACCGGCAACCGGCAACCGTTTGCCGCTTAGTCCTGCCGGTGACGGCAAAGCGGATCGAATCGGGCAGTTGGCACGGGGGTTGCAAAGCCATCCCACGTCATCAACGCGGGACCACGCCATCATGGCTGAGAACGATCTTTTCGGGGTACACGGAACGGCCCTTGCGGTGCGCTCGCAGCGCATGGCGCTGCTTGCGTCGAACATCGCGAATGCGTCGACGCCGGGTTTCAAGGCCAAGGACATCGACTTCGCCGCCGCGCTGAAGGGCGCGGAAAGCGGTCGGGTCGACGCCAGCGTCACCGCGAACACCAAATACCGCCTGCCCACGCAGATGAGCCTCGACGGCAACACCGTCGAGCTGGCGACCGAGCAGACCGCCTTTGCCGAGAACGCGGTCGCCTATCAGACGACGCTGTCGTTCCTGAACGGCCGCATCGGCACCATCACGCGTGCGCTGAAGGGAGAGTAAGCCGTGGCCGACAATCCCATGAACATCTTCCAGGTCGCCGGTCGCGCCATGTCGGCACAGCTGGTGCGGATGAACACGACCGCGTCGAACCTGGCCAACGCCGGCGGCGTCGCGACGACCGCCCAGGCCGCTTATCGCTCGATCAAGCCGGTGTTCCGCACGCAATTCGACCAGGCATCGCAGATGGCGACGGTCAACGTCGAACGCATCGTCACCGCCGGCGAAGAGCCGACCAAACGCTACGATCCGGGCAATCCGCTGGCCGACAAGGACGGCAACGTCTTCGAGAATGCCGTCGATGAAAGCCGCGAGCTCGTCGACATGCTCGAGAGTGCCCGGAGCTACCAGAACAACGTCGAGGTCATGCAGACCGCCAAGACGCTGATCCTCGACACCATCAAGCTGGGACGCTGATAAATGGCTACCACCTCCTCCGCCTTCGATACTGCGTTGGCCAAGGCCGGCATCACGACGACCGCGGCCGCCCAGGCAGCGGCGAACAAGACCGCATCGAGCAGCAAGACGCTGAACGAGATGGGGCCGGGCGACTTCATCGCGCTGCTGACCGCGCAGATGAAGAACCAGGACCCGTTCGAGCCGGTCGACAATTCGCAGATGGTCGCCCAGATGGCGCAATTCTCGTCGCTTGCCAGCACGAACGAAATGGGATCGACGCTGAAGTCGATCGCGGCCAAGCTGAGCGCCAGCACCGCCGCCGACGCCATGTCCTATGTCGGCAAGACCGTGCTGACCGAAGGCAAGACCGCCTATGGGCGGGCGTCGGGCGGGATCGCCGGCGCGGTCGAGCTCGACAGTGCCGCATCCAGCGTCGTGGTCACGATCAACGATAAGAACGGCAATCCGGTCCGCTCGTTCGACCTGGGCGAAAAGCCCGCCGGCTCGGCGACGTTCGACTGGGACGGCAAGCTCGAGGACGGGACCTCGACCGAGGGCCCCTATACGCTGAGCGCGATCGCCCGCAACGGCACCACGCCCGTGACCAGCCGCACGCTCGTCTGGGCGCCGGTGACGTCGGCCACCCTGCCCAACGGTTCCGAACCCGTGTTGACCCTGCCGGGCATCGGCGACGTCAAGGCCTCCGCCGTCCGCGCCGTCGCCTGATCCACCAACAACCGCATTCCACCCACTCCCTTCCTTTTCCGACCAGGAGCTAATCCGCCATGACCTTCTACACTTCGCTTTCGGGCCTCCAGGCATCGCAGACCGAAATGGCGACGATCTCGCACAACCTCGCCAACGTCTCGACCAACGGCTTCAAGAAGAGCCGCGTCGAATTCGCCGACGTCATGGCATCCAACGTGTCGGTGTCGCCGACGCAGATGGTGGGTTCGGGTACGGTCGTGAAGGCGGTGCGCCAGCAGTTCAGCCAGGGCGGGTCGCAGCAGTCGACCAACTCGCTCGACATGCTGATCTCGGGCGAAGGCTTCTTCGCGGTCAAGCCAGATCTCAATTCGGCGAAGGTGTCGTTCACCCGCA